>CAZHSO010000028.1:0-37444 GCA_964535105.1 uncultured Gemmatimonas sp. | reverse complement strand
GATGGGCGTGCACACCGGCGACTCGATCACCGTGGCGCCGGCGATGACGCTCTCGGACCGTGAGTATCAGGTGATGCGTGACGCCGCCTGCAAGATCATCCGGGAGGTTGGGGTCGAGGCCGGAGGCTGCAACGTCCAGTTCGCGGTGAATCCCGAGACGGGCGAGCAGCTCGTCATCGAGATGAACCCGCGGGTCTCGCGCTCCTCGGCGCTCGCCTCCAAGGCCACCGGATTTCCGATCGCCCGGATCGGGACGAAAGTCGCGGTGGGCTACACCCTGGACGAGATCCCCAACGACATCACCAGGACGACCCCGGCCTCCTTCGAGCCGGTGCTCGACTACGTGGTGGTGAAGATTCCCCGCTTCGCCTTCGAAAAGTTCCCGACCGCCGATCCGCGGCTCACCACCCAAATGAAATCGGTGGGGGAGGTGATGGCGATCGGGCGCACCTTCAAGGAAGCGCTGCAGAAGGGATTCCGGGGGCTCGAGATCGGGCGTCCCGGATGGACCATCGGCGAGACGCCGGCCGACGACCGTCTCACCGACACCTCGCGCGAGGGACTCCTCGCCGCGATCCGCACGCCCACGCCCGAACGGCTTTTCCAGGTCAAGCGCGCCCTCCTGGCGGGAATCGAGGTCGAGGCGATTGCCGAGTGCAGCCGGATCGATCCGTGGTTTGTGTGGCAGATGGAGGAGCTGGTGGAGGCGGAGGCGGCGTGGAGGCAAGGAGGCAAGGAGGCAAAGAGGCTGAGCGAGGTCGAAGAGCGGGGAGCATTGCTTCGGATGAAGCGGATGGGGTTCAGCGATCGCCAGCTGGCCGATCTTTCGGACCTGACTGAGAAGGAAATGCGCGACCGTCGCCACCGGCTCGGCATCCGTCCCGCGTACAAGATGGTCGACACCTGCGCCGGCGAGTTCCCCTCCGCGACGCCGTACCTCTACTCCTCCTATGACGAGGAGAACGAGGTCGAGCCGCAGGGGAACAAGACGGTGATCATCCTGGGCAGCGGCCCCAACCGGATCGGCCAGGGAGTCGAGTTCGACTACTGCTGTGTCCGCGCCGTGCTCGCGTTCCGGCAGCTAGGGTATCGCACCGTCATGGTGAATTCGAATCCGGAAACTGTCTCGACCGATTTCGATATCAGCGACGCCCTCTACTTCGAGCCGCTCACCCTCGAGGACGTGCTGGAGATCGTCGAGCTCGAGAAGCCGCTCGGTGTCGTGGTGCAGTTCGGCGGGCAGACGCCGCTCCGCCTCGCCCGCGGACTGGAAGAGGAGGGCGTTCCGATCCTCGGCACGCCCCCGGAAGCCATCGACGCCGCCGAGGACCGGGGCCGGTTCGAGGCGATCGTGCGCGAGCTCGGCATCGCGCAGCCGCCCAACGGCACCGCGATGTCCTATGACGAGGCGGTACGCGAGGCCGAAAAAATCGGCTGGCCGGTGCTGATCCGCCCCTCGTACGTGCTCGGCGGTCGCGCGATGCGGATCGTCTACGATGCCGAATCCATGCGGGAGTTCTTCGCCCAGGCGGAGCGCGTGGCCCCCGGGCACCCCGTCCTGATCGATCACTTCCTCGAGGATGCCTTCGAGGCGGATGTGGATGCGATCGCCGACGGGCACCGCTGCGTGATCGGCGGGGTGATGCAGCACATCGAAGACGCGGGCATCCACTCCGGGGACTCGGCGTGCGTGCTTCCACCGTATCTCATCACCGAGGAGCAGGTCGACGAGATGCGGCGGTACACCCGCGCCTTCGCCGACCGGATCGGCGTGGTCGGCTTGCTCAACGTGCAGTACGCCATCAAGCACGGGGTGGTGTATGTGCTCGAAGTGAATCCGCGGGCCTCGCGGACGGTGCCCTTCGTCTCCAAGACCACCGGCGTCTCGCTCGCCTCGATGGCCGCGGCGGTGATGGTGGGGAAGACGCTCGAAGAGCTCGGGCTCGCGGACGATACCGCCCAGCCCTACGTCGCGGTCAAGGAGGCGGTCTTCCCCTTCAACAAGCTCCCGGGAGTCGACCTCATTCTCGGGCCGGAGATGCGCTCGACCGGGGAGGTCATGGGGATCGCGGATTCCTTCGGGATGGCCTTCGCGAAGGCGCAGGCGAGCGCCGATGGTCCCCTGCCGCTCAGTGGTGCCGTCTTCATCACGGTGAACAATGACGACAAGCCCACGGTCACTCCGATTGCGCGTCGATTCCACGAGCTCGGGTTCAAGGTGCTCGCGACCGACGGCACCGCGCGGTATCTCCGCCAGCGGGGCGTTCCCGCCGAGCGGGTCCTCAAGGTCTACGAAGGCCGCCCGAACGCGGTGGACCTGGTGGTCTCCGGCCAGGTGCAGCTCCTGATCAACACTCCGCTCGGCAAGCTGACCCAGCAGGACGACTACATCCTCCGCCGGACCGCGCTGCAGCACCGGGTTCCCTACACGACCACCATGTCGGCGGCGAGCGCGGCGTGCGACGCCATCATCGCGGTCAAGAGCCGGGTCGGTGAGGTGCGCTCGCTGCAGGAGTGGCACGCGCTGGCGCGGAGTCTGGTGGCCGAGTCGAGCGCATGAGCGCGCGCGATCCGCGCTTTGTTGCGGAGCTGGCGCGGGGAGTTCGCGGGGAAGTGAAAGAAGCAGCGTCGCTCGCGCGATTCTCGACCTATCGAATCGGCGGGCCCGGAACGGTGCTCCTTCCGTCCTCCGCGGAGGATATCGCGGCGGGAGTACGACTCGCCGCGCGCGCCGGGGTCCCGGTGTTCGCGCTCGGGCTCGGCTCCAACGTGCTCCTGCCCGACCAGGGCCTCGATGCGCTGGTGATCCGCCTCGGCAAGGGACTCGATCAGATTCGCAGCGACGGGGAGCGGTGGTGGCTGGGGGCAGGCCTTCCCGCGCCACTGGCGGCCCGGAAGACGGCGGGGCAGGGATGGGCGGGGCTGCACATGATGGTCGGAGTACCGGGCACCGTGGGCGGCGGGGTCTACATGAATGCCGGCTGCCACGGCGGCCAATGGAGCGAGGTGACGGTTGCCGTCACCGTCGTGGACGGGAATGGGGAGGTCCGGGTGATGCCGGCGGGTGAGATTCCCTTCTCATACCGGCGCAGCGGTCTCGAAAGCGCAATCGTGATCGAGGCCGAGGTGCGCCTCAGCCCCGGCTCGCGCGAGGAGCTCGACCGCGAGGTGGAGCAGCTCTTTGCGTGGCGGCAGAAGGGGACGCCGTTCAATCAGCCCTGCTGCGGAAGCGTTTTCAAGAATCCCGCCGGGCCGCCGCCCGCCGCCTGGTCCCGGCCCTGGACGGCGGGGAGCCTGATCGAGGCGGCCGGTCTCAAGGGCGCCCGAGTCGGAGGGGCCCAAATCTCTCCCACCCACGCGAACTATTTCGTCAACGCAGGCGAGGCGACCGCCGACGACGTGCGCGCACTGATCGCGACGGCGCGCGCGGCGGTCGCCGAACGCTTCGGCGTGACGCTCGAGACCGAAGTGAAGGTGATTGGCAGCAGGGGGGAGTACCTTGCCAGTGAGCGGTGAGCGGTGAGCGGTAAGTGGTGCCCCTGAGCCCTGAACCCTGACCCTTGAACCCTGCCTATGAGCGATTACTTCGTCCACGAATCGTCCTACGTCGATGCGGGAGCCCAGATCGGCGCGGGGACGAAGATCTGGCACTTTTCTCACATCATGCCCGGCGCGGTCATCGGCGCGCGCTGCAATCTCGGCCAGAACGTTGTGGTCATGCCGGGAACGAAGATCGGAAACAACGTCAAAATCCAGAACAACGTCTCCGTCTATGAAGGCGTCGAGCTGGAGGACGACGTCTTCTGCGGTCCGAGCTGCGTCTTCACCAACGTCATGAATCCGCGAAGCCATGTGAGCCGGAAGTCGGAATACCGGCGGACACTGGTCAGGCAGGGAGCGTCGATCGGCGCCAATGCGACGGTCGTCTGCGGGGCGACGATCGGCGAATACGCATTCATCGGAGCCGGGGCGGTGGTCAGGGGCGAAGTGCTACCCTACGCCCTGATGGTCGGAGTGCCGGCCAGGCGGGTGGGCTGGATGTGCCGGTGCGGGATCCGGCTCGAAGTGAACGGCGCCGCCGCGGTGTGCGCCGACTGCGGGTCTCGCTACCGCGAGGAGGAGGGCCGGCTCTGGGCTGTTGACCCGGCGAGGTGATGCCAGTTAAGTTGCTATCCTGTATTGACTTGCAACGCTGGCTAGTCTTAGAGGTGCCGCCGTGGAAATTCCGCTGCTCGACCTTCGCGCCCAGCACGCCGCGATTCGCGACGCGGTGATGTCTGCTGTGGCTTCGGTCATCGACCGGCAGCAATTCATCATGGGGCCTGAGGTGGAGCGGCTGGAAGACAAGATCGCCGAGCTGTCCCGGGTGAAGCACGCTATTGGATGCGCCAGCGGCACCGATGCCATCCTGCTTCCGCTCATGGCGCTCGACCTCAAGGCCGGAGATGAAGTCATCACTCCGGCCTTCACGTTTTTCGCCACTGCCGGCACCATCCACAACACCGGCGGCACGCCGGTGTTCGTGGACATCGATCCCGCCACCTTCAACGTGTCCCCCGAGGCGATCGAGGCGGCCATAACGCCCCGCACCCGAGCGATCGCGGTGGTGCATCTCTACGGCCAGATGGCCGCCGTGGAGCGGGTTCTCGCCATTGCGGCCGCGCGCGGAATTCCCGTGATCGAAGACGCCGCGCAGGCGATAGGGGCGCGCCGGAAGATGGACGGCGAATGGCGCATGGCGGGCGAAACGGGATGGGCGGGGACCCTTTCGTTTTTTCCAAGCAAGAATCTGGGTGGGTGGGGAGACGGCGGCATGATCCTCACCCAGGATGACGCGCTGGCCAGCCGATTACGGCGGCTCCGGCTCCACGGCGGCAGCAAGCAGTACCATCACGATGAGGTGGGCACCAACAGCCGCCTCGACACGTTGCAAGCGGCGGTGCTGCTGGCCAAGCTCCCGTTTCTTGCTGGATGGAGCGCCGCGCGGCGTGAAAAAGCGGCGGCGTATTCAGAGCGCTTTCGCGCACTGAGCGAGGTCAAAGCACCCGTCATCGACCCCGCCAACGAACACATCTTTCACCAGTACACCCTGCGGGTTTCCCGCCGTGACGAGCTCCTGGAACACCTCAAGCGCCGCGGCATCGGTTGTGCGGTGTACTACCCGCTTGCCCTGCATCTGCAGCCATGCTTTGCGCACCTGGGATACCGGCCGGGCAGTCTGCCCGCGACCGAGGCGGTGATGGGCGAGGTGATCTCCCTTCCGGTCTATCCGGAGCTCACCGAGGCGCAGCTGGAGACGGTGGTCGACGCGGTAACCGAATTCTACGCGCGATGACTTTGGAGAAAGCAGCCATGTCGGTGGCGGAAGATCTCATCAAGAAGGCCGAGTCGCGGGACGTTCTCTTCGGCATCATCGGGCTGGGCTACGTCGGCCTCCCGCTGGCCGTGGAGCTGACGCATGCGGGCTATCGCGTGCTCGGCTTGGATGTCAGCCAGCGGGTGGTGGACGGCCTCAACAACGGGCATTCGCATGTCAAGGACGTGCCGGACGCCCAGCTCACGGAGATCCTCGGCTCGGGGCGCTTCACCGCGACCACCGACGGCGCCCGGCTGCGGGAGGCAGACGCGATCTCGATCTGCGTGCCGACGCCGCTCTCCAAATTCAAGGACCCCGACGTCAGCTACATCGTCGCCGCCACCGAGACCATCAAGAAGGTGCTCCGATCCGGCCAGGCGATCATTCTCGAGAGCACGACCTATCCTGGGACCACGCGGGAGATCATGCTCCCGGCGCTCGAGTCCACCGGGCTCAAGGTGGGAAAGGATTTCTTTCTCGCCTTCAGCCCCGAGCGGGTCGATCCGGGGAATCCCGTCTATCAGACGAAAAACACGCCGAAGGTCGTCGGGGGGATCACCGAGGATTGCCGCCGCGTGGTGTGCGCCCTCTATCAGCCCGCCATCGATTCGCTGGTGCCGGTCTCGACGACGGAAGCGGCCGAGCTGGTCAAGCTTTTGGAGAACACCTTCCGGAGCGTGAACATCGGCCTCGTCAACGAAATGGCGATCGTCTGCGACAAGCTGGGGGTGGATGTGTGGGAAGTGATCGACGCCGCCGCCACCAAGCCGTTCGGCTACATGAAATTCACCCCGGGTCCGGGGTTGGGTGGACACTGCATCCCGATCGATCCGCACTACCTCGCCTGGAAAATGCGCGGACTCAACTACAAGACGCGATTCATCGACCTTGCCGGCGAGCTCAACACCGAGATGCCGGTGTTCTGGGTCCGCAAGTTGGGCGATGCGCTCAATGAAGTCGGGAAGGCCGTGCGGGGAGCCTCGGTGCTCATCGTGGGCGTCGCGTACAAGAAGGACATCGAGGACCTGCGTGAAAGCCCTGCGCTCGACATCATCCGGCTCCTCAGCCAGCAGGGCGCCAAGGTCGTCTACCACGATCCGTACGTCCCCGCGTTCGAGGAAGACGGCCACCGCTTCGTCTCGGTTCCCCTCACCAAGGAGACGGTCGCCGGGGCCGACTGCGTGATGATCGTGACCGACCACTCCTCGCTCGACTACGACCTGATCCGCGCCAACGCGCGGGCGACGGTGGATACCCGAAACGCCCTGCGACGGGCCCTCCCGCGATGAGAGTGGCGGTCATTGGAACCGGGTACGTCGGGCTGGTGGCGGGCGCATGCCTCGCCGAGACCGGCAACGATGTCGTCTGCGCGGATGTGGATGCCCGGAAAATCTCCCGGCTCACGGACGGCGACATGCCGATCTACGAGCCCGGTCTCGAGCCGCTGGTGCGCCGCAACCAGAACGAAGGCCGGCTGCGGTTCTCCACCGACGTCGGCGCGGCGGTCGAGCACGGCCAGGTCGTGTTCGTGGCGGTGGGGACCCCGCCCGGCGAGGACGGGTCCGCCGATCTGCAGCACGTGCTCGCCGTCGCCCGCACCATCGGCCAGCACATGAACGAGTGCAAGGTGGTGGTCACCAAATCGACGGTCCCGGTCGGAACCGCGGAGAATGTGCGCGCCGCGATCCGCGCCGAGACCCGCTCGCCGTTTCATGTCTGCTCCAATCCGGAATTCCTCAAGGAAGGCGCGGCGATCGAGGATTTCATGAAGCCCGATCGCGTCGTGCTGGGCGTGGACAGCGACGATGCCCGGGACGTGATGGCCGAGCTGTACGCTCCCTTCGTCCGGACCGGCAACCCGATCCTGTTCATGGACATCCCGTCGGCGGAAGTCACCAAGTACGCCGCCAACGCGATGCTGGCAACCCGGATCTCCTTCATGAACCAGGTCGCCGATCTCTGCGAGCGGGTCGGTGCGGACGTCTCCATGGTCCGTCGCGGCATCGGCAGCGACCACCGGATCGGACGGGCCTTCCTCTTTCCCGGTCCCGGGTACGGCGGCTCATGCTTTCCGAAAGACGTGAAGGCACTGATCCGGACTGCGCATGACATGGGGATGGAGCCGTCGCTCCTCGAGGCGGTCGAAGCGGTCAACGAGCGGCAGAAGCGGGTGCTCCTCGGAAAGCTGGTCGAGCGTCTGGGGCAGAATCTTCGCGGCTGTCAGGTGGCGGTGTGGGGCCTCTCCTTCAAGGCCGAAACCGACGACATGCGAGAGAGCCCGGCGCTGCCGCTGATCGACGGCATTCTCGAGGCGGGGGGCAGCGTACGCGCGCACGACCCGAAGGCCATGGATGTTGCGCGTGAGCTCTATCAGGAGCGGCTCTACTACGCGCTCGACCCATACGACGCGCTCGCCGGCGCCGATGCCCTGGTGATCGTGACGGAGTGGCTGGTGTACCGCAATCCCGACTTCGACCGCATGCGCTCGGCGCTCAAAGCCCCCCTCATCTTCGACGGGCGGAATCTCTACGATCCGGACCGGATGACGCGCCTCGGGTTCGAGTATCACGGAATCGGCCGGGGCAGGCCATGAGACTCGTGGTGACCGGAGTGGCCGGGTTTCTCGGCTCGCACCTGGTGGACCGGCTCCTGGCCGAGCAGCACGAGGTGCTCGGCTTCGACAATTTCATCACCGGCAATCGCGGAAACCTCTCCCACCTCGCATTGGAGCGCCGGTTTCGTTTTACGGAGCAGGACGTCTCCCAGCCGTTCACGGTGGCGGGCAAGGTCGACGGCGTGCTCCACTTCGCCTCTCCCGCGAGTCCCCCGGACTACCAGCGGTGGCCGATCGAGACGCTGATGGTCGGGAGCTACGGGACGCATCGATGCCTTGCCCTCGCCCAGGAGAAGGGGGCGCGATTCTTTCTCGCCTCCACCTCGGAGGTCTACGGCGATCCGCTGGTGCATCCCCAGCCGGAGAGCTACTGGGGCAACGTCAATTCGGTCGGCCCGCGGGCGATGTACGACGAGTCGAAGCGCTTCGCCGAAGCGATCACCTCCTCCTTCCGGCGCACCTACGGCACCGACACCCGTATCGTCCGGATCTTCAATACCTACGGTCCCCGCATGCGGCCCGAGGACGGCCGCGTGGTCTCGAACTTCATCGTGCAGGCGCTTCGAGGGCAGCCGATCACCATCTACGGCGACGGCAGCCAGAGCCGCTCGTTCTGCTACGTCTCCGATCTGGTGGACGGGATCTACCGCCTGTTCCTGAGCGACCGGAGCGATCCCACCAATCTCGGCAATCCCGGTGAGTTCTCCGTGGCCGAGCTGGCGGGGTTGGTGCGGGAGATGACCGGGAGTAAAGCGCCCATCGTACGCAAGCCGCTCCCCAAGGACGACCCGAAGGTGCGCCAGCCGGATATCACCCTCGCCCGTACTGTGCTGGGCTGGGAGCCGAAGATCCCCCTCCGTGAAGGACTCGCCCGAACCATCGAGTACTTCCGCACAATCGTCTCAAGCTAAGTCCGGCATTATCTTTAGAGGCTCATCTAGGGACGGACGGAATGCAGGTCAGCGCCGATCATCTGCTCGCCCAGGCTCGCGAGCGCTTCGCCGTGCAGGACTACTACGGCGCCGCGCATCTGCTGGAGGAGATTCTCTCCTCGGGCCGGAGCTTTGCCGACGCCCATCATCTCCTCGGGCTGTCGCTCGCCCTCCTCGGCCACAAGGAGCGCGCCCTCGCCGAGTTCGAGCGGGCGCTGGCGCTCAACCCGCGCTACATCGAAGCCAACATTCACCGCGGAATCCTGCTGAGCGAGCTGGGACGCGGCGAGGAGGCTGAGGCGGCGTTCCGGGCCGCGTCCGACCACGGCGCCGCCTCCAATGGCGGGTTCTCGAAGCCGGTCTCCGCGCGGCTCGCCAATCTGCACGCCGAGCTCGGCGAGGCTTATGCGGAAGCCGGCGCGCTGAGCGACGCGATCGGCGAGCTGCGTCGAGCGGTTGCGCTCGGACCGGCGTTTCACGATCTGCGCTACCGGCTGGCCCGCTTGCTCCTCGAGGCCAGCCGTCCCCTGGAGGCGCGCAAGGAGCTGGAGACGATTGTCGCCGAGCACGCCGATTTCCTCGATGCGCAGGCGTCGCTCGGCCTGGCACACTATCTCGCGGGCGACGCGACGGCGGCGGCGGAGATCTGGGGCAAGTGCCGGGCGCGGCGGCCCAAGAATGCCCGCATCGAGGCCTATCTCGCGATGGCCAAGCGGGTGCCTTCGTGAGCCTGCGCGCCCTGCTCCTCGCGCTCTCGGCCGCCGGCTGCGCCTCGGCGGCGGCGGATCACGAGCGCCTCGGCGACCGGGCCTATCGGGAGGGCCGGTTCTCGCAGGCGATGGCGGAGTACCGCGCGGCCCAGAGGAGCGGCGGGCGGGCGAGGATCTGGGCCAAGCTGGGGAGCGCGGCGCTCCACGAGCGGGATCTCGGCGCGGCCATCGAGGCGTTCACGCAGCTCGAGGCGGCCGACCACTCGCGAAACGCCGAGGCAGCCGCGGGCCTCGAGCGCGCGGCCCACATGGCGGAGCGCGCCGGCGACATCGAGTTGGCGCACCTGGCCGCCGCGGTACGCTCGCTCCGAATCGTGGCGCCGGGCCGTCCGTTGGGCCGATTCGCGCTCGCGCCGAGCAGCGGCTTGCCGGCGACCGAGGCGCTCGGTGTGCTCCCCGCCGCGCTCGCGTCGGCAGCCGATGCCCGGACTGTGGACTCGCTCCTGGTCGCGGTCGGCGCGGCGCAGCGGGTCACGACCGATTGCGAGGGCGCGTCGAAGACGCTCAAGACGGTGCTGCGACGGACTCGCGACAACGGTCTTCGGAAAACCGCGGCCCAGAGCATGGGCGTGTGCGCCGTGCGTCTTGGGCTGGACGCGCTGGCCACCCAGCAGCCCGAGGCAGCGGAACGCTGGTTCGAGGAAGCGGTCACGGCGGCGGGCGCGTCGCCCTGGGGGTGGCGGGCATCGGTAGGACTGGGAGACGCACGGCTCAACCAGGGGGATGTGATCGGCGCGGCGCTGGCCTATCAGAGCGTGATCTCCGCCACCGGCGCTCCCGATTCACTGGTCAAGTTGGCCACCGAAAAGCTCAACGCGCTGGGCGGGGCTCCGCCCGCAGCGACGGGAGGTCGGGCTCGATGATCCTGTCCCGCGCACTGCTCCTCGCCGCGATGGCGGCCCTGGCCGGGTGCGGCCGCAAGCAGCCCGTCGCGGTGCCTCCGCCGCGGTCGGTGGATTCGGTCTGGACCCGCGCGGAGGCGGCGTTCAACCGCGGCGACTGGTCGGAGGCGCAGAAGCAGCTCGATCGCGCCGCGCCGCTCCTGCCGCCCGCCGATTCGCGGTATCTCCGGCTGCACTTTTATCTGGCGGAGATCCAGTTCGCGCAGGGCAACCCGCTGCAGGCGGTGCGCGAGTTCCGGCGCGTGGCGGATGAGCGCCCCGATGACCCGCTGGCGCCCGATGCGCTGCTGCGCGCCGGCGACGCGTACGCCGATCTCTGGCGGCGCGCCGAGCTCGATCCCACCTACGGGGAGACCGCTCGGACGGTGTATCAGGAAGTGCTCAGCCGGTACGATGGAACGCCGGCCGCGGCGCGCGCGACGCAGAGACTCAGCGAGCTGGCGGAGAAATTCGCGGCAAAGGAGTACAAAAACGCGCTCTTCTATTTCAAATACAAGGCGTACGACTCCGCGATTCTCCTGTTCCGGGGCGTGATCGCGAATTACCCGCGCACCGCGGTGGTCCCCGAGGCCCTCGAGCGTCTGGTGCGGTCGTACCAGATCCTGAATTACCAGGAAGACATCAAGGAGACCTGCGCCTACATCGCGCAGTACCATCCCTCGCCGACGGGGCCCAGGCGGCTCTGCCCCACGGCCACCGCGGGATCGGGGGAGAAGCCGTAGGGTGCGCATCGGAGTTTTCGGAGGCTCGTTCGACCCGATCCATCATGGCCACCTGATCGCCGCGAGCGCGCTGGCCGATGCCCTGGCGCTCGACGAGGTGCGCCTCGTCGTCGCGCGGGAGCAGCCGCTCAAGCAGGGCGGGCACCGCGCACCGGCGGAAGACCGGGCGGCGATGACCGAGCTCGCGGTGCGCGGGGACGCGCGTCTCCGGGCCGACCGGTCGGAGCTGTCCCGGCAGGGGCCCTCCTACATGGTGGACACGCTGCGTGCCTTCCGCGCGCGGGAGCCCCGGGCCGAGCTGGTGCTCCTGCTCGGGTCGGACGCCGCCGCCGAGCTCCCGCGGTGGCGGGAGTCCGACGTGATCCCGTCTCTCGCGCGGGTGGAGGTGTTCGCCCGGGAGGGCACGGCGGAGGGGCGGCAGGCGGTGCCGCGCGTGGAGATTTCATCAACGGCGATTCGCGACCGGGTGCGTCGCGGACGCTCGATTCGTTACTGGGTGCCGGACGCCGTGGCCGACTACATCGCCGCGCACCGGCTGTATGGGGAAGAATAGGAACGCATGATCAAGACACTGGTCGAACGAGTTTTCGGAACCCGCCAGGCGCGCGAGGTCAAGCGCCTGACTCCCATGGTGGAGGAGATCCACAGACAGGAGGAGCGGCTCCGGGGGCTCAGCGAAGCGGAGCTCAAGGCGCAGACCGCGGCGTTCCGGAGCCGGATCGCGGACAAATCCGGCGCGCTCAAGCAGCAGCTCGATTCGGTTCGCCAGGCCAAACACCACTGCGAAGATCCTCTCGAGCGCACGAAGCTGGAGGAGCAGGCCCACCAGCTCGAGGGCGAGTACAAGAAGGCGCTGAAGGCCGTGCTCGACGAGCTGCTCCCCGAGGCCTTCGCGACCGTCCGAGAGGCCTGCCGCCGGCTCCTCGGCACCACCGTCATGGTGACGGGACATGAGCTGCTCTGGGACATGGTCCCCTACGACGTTCAGCTCATCGGCGGGATCGAGCTGCACCGGGGCCGGATCGCCGAAATGGCCACCGGCGAAGGGAAGACCCTCGTCGCCACGCTGCCGCTCTACCTGAACGCGCTCGCCGGCCGCGGAGCCCATCTCGTCACGGTCAACAACTACCTGGCGCGGCGAGACTCGCAGTGGATGGGGCACGTGTACCAGTACCTCGGCCTGACCGTCGGCTGTATCGACGACACCGAGCCCTCCACGCCCGCCCGGCGGGACGGGTACAACGCCGATATCACCTACGGCACCAACAACGAGTTCGGCTTCGATTACCTCCGCGACAACATGGTGTTCTCGCTGGAGCAGCGGGTCCAGCGGGAGCACGCCTTTGCGATCGTGGATGAGGTGGACTCCATTCTCATCGACGAGGCGCGGACGCCGCTGATCATCAGCGGCCCGGTGGGAAACGATGGCGACGAGAAGTACACTCTGCTCAACCGCCCGGTCTCCGACCTGGTGCGCCGCCAGACGGCGGTGGTCAACCAGCTCATGGCCGAAGCGGAGCCGATGCTGGCGGACGACAAGAAGAAGGAAGACGCGGCGGTCAAGCTCTTCCAGGCGCAGCTCGGAATGCCGAAGAACAAGCGGCTGCTCAAGCTGCTCAACGAGACCGGCGTCAAGCAGCTGGTGCTGCGGGCGGAGCTGAATTACATCGCCGACCGGAAGCAGCCGTCACGCCAGCAGACGATGCGCGGGCTGGAGGAGGCGCTGTACTACGTCCTCGACGAGAAAGGCCACTCGGTCCACCTGACCGACCAGGGCGCCGCGGCGCTCTCGCCCGACGACCCCACGCTCTTCCTGGTGCCCGACATCTCGGAGGCGGTGCACGCCATCGAGCGCGATCCGACCCTCGGCGTGCCGGAAAAGCTGGCGGCGCGGCAGCAGGTCGAGGGGGAGTACGCCACCAAGAGCGAGAAGCTCCACCTCATCCACAAGCTGCTCCAGGCGCATTCCCTCTACGAGAAGGACGTCGACTACCTGGTGCAGGACAATCAGGTGCTCATCGTGGACGAGTTCACCGGCCGGGTGCTGGCCGGGCGCCGCTGGGCCGACGGCCTGCACCAGGCGGTGGAAGCGAAGGAAGGGGTGCAGATCAAGGGCGAGACCCAGACCCTCGCCACGATCACGATCCAGAATTACTTCCGGATGTTCGACAAGCTCGCCGGCATGACCGGCACCGCCGAAACGGAAGAGGGCGAGTTCTACTCGATTTACGGCCTCGAAGTCGCCGTCATCCCGACCAACCGGCCGATCCGCCGGACGGACCACACCGACCGGATCTACAAGACCCGGCGCGAGAAGTACAACGCGGTGAACGACGAGATCGAGCGCCTGCACGGGCTCGGGCTCCCGATTCTGATCGGCACGACCTCGGTAGACGTGTCGGAAACGCTGTCCAAGATGCTCAAGCGGCGCGGTCTCAAGCACGAGGTCCTGAACGCAAAGTACCACGAGCGCGAGGCGGAGATCGTCGCCGGGGCGGGGCAGGTGGTCGCGATCACGATCGCCACCAACATGGCCGGCCGCGGCACCGACATCAAACTCGGGAAGGATCTCGACCTCACCACCCCCGAAGCGGGGCTCCAGATCCTCGGCACCGAGCGGCACGAGTCGCGCCGGATCGACCGGCAGCTGCGCGGCCGCGCGGGGCGCCAGGGCGACCCGGGCGCGTCGCTTTTCTTCCTGTCCCTCGAGGACGACCTGATGCGGCTCTTCGGGTCGGACCGCATCGCGCGGTACATGGACAAGACCGGCGCGGAGGAGGGCGAAGTCATCACCGGGATGCTGGTGATGAAGGCGATCGAATCGGCGCAGAAGCGGGTCGAGCTGCAGAATTTCCAGTCCCGGAAGCGACTGCTCGAATACGACGATGTGATGAACCAGCAGCGGGAGGTCGCGTACTCGCTCCGGCTCTTCGCGCTGGAGCGGGGCGAGGAGCTCAAGGCCGAAGCGCGGCTCATGATCACGAGCGCGCTGGAGACGGCGGTGCGGAAGTTCCTGGCCGAGTTCGAGCGGCCGGAGGACTGGGACCGGAAGGCGCTGATCGACGCGCTGATGCAGCAGTTCCTCGTCGTGCCTGAAGCAGTCGCCAATGCCGCGGAGACGAAGGACGTCAACGCCGTGGTCAAGGCGGCGCAGGCCGAGGGCGAGGCGGCGTTCCACCGGAAGGTGGGGTATCTCCAGGGATTCGGACGGAGCATCGGGGTCGCGGACGTGGATCAGCAGGTCCTGTCCCAGGTGATGCTCTCGGTGATCGACGAAAAATGGAAGGATCACCTGTACGACCTGGACCTGCTGCGCAACGCGATCCAGTATCGGGCCTACGGCCAGAAGGACCCGCTGGTGGAGTACAAGAAGGAAGCCTACGAGATGTTCGAGGATCTGATGCGCGACATCCAGGCGACCTTCACCCACCGGTATCTGCAGATCCAGGTGAGCGCGGAGTCGTCGCGCCCCGCGCTGCCGCCTCCGCCGATTCCGACGCCGCGGAGCGGAACCGACGAGCTCTTCGCAGGTGCCGCGCGCACCAGTACCAGGCCGATGGGTGGGCCGCCACCGCCGCGGGTGGATACGTCGCTGGGGCGGTTGGGACACTCGTCCAGCGGGCTACCGACAGTGGGCCGGAACCACCCCTGTCCCTGCGGATCCGGCAAGAAATACAAGAAGTGCCACGGAGCGGGAGCGTAGCCGGCTGCTACTCAACCACGTGGTGCCCGCCTGGCGGGTGTGTCCGGCGCAATGATATCGGTAGATCCGCGCGAGCCTACGGACGGAATTGACAAGCCCCGGTGATGTAATTACAGTAATTACATGGCGTCCCGTGAGCTCAAGATCACCCGCATCGGCAACTCCCGTGGCGTCCGGCTGCCCGCCGAGTCGCTCAAGCGCTACCGCATCGGGGACACGGTCATGATGGAGGAACGGAGCGACGGGATTCTGCTGCGGCCTACCGGCCCGGCGGTTCCCAAGCTCTCCTGGGAGGAGACCGCCCGCGCCATGGCCGCGAGCGAGGAAGACTGGAGCGACTGGGACGCGCTGAGCGCCGACGGCCTGGATCAGATCCCGTGGGAACCGGGCGAGGCGCGCCGCGTCGCCGAACCGAAGTCGCCCTGCAAGGCTGGCCGGCAGCGGGGCAAGCGAGCGTGAAGCGTTACGAAATCCGCTGGGCCACGCTGGACCCGGCGCAGGGCTCGGAAATGGCCAAGACCCGTGCGGCCGTCATCGTGAGTCTTGACCAGCTCAACGCGCACCTCGAGACCACCACCGTCTGTCCCCTCACCACCCAGCTGCACCCCGCGTGGCGCTCCCGGCTCCCGGTCCGCTGCGGGCGCCAGCCGGCCGAGGTTGCGGTGGATCAGATCCGCACCATCAGCAAGTCCCGCCTCGGCCGAAAAATCGACGCCCTCTCCGACCAGGATGCCGCGGCACTCCGCCGCCTCATCACCGAGATGTACGGCGGATAGTCCCTTCCTCGCGGCTTTCCGGCCCGCTGGGCCGGGTCCGGCCGACCTATTGTGCGGCCATGGCCGCGCCCCCCCCTTCCCCCTTCCCCTTTCCCGCTTCCCCCGCTTGCGACGACCGCCCCCGCGAACGCCTCTGGTCCCAGGGGGCCGAAGCATTGACCGCCCCCGAACTTTTGGCCATTCTCCTAGGGACGGGAGGAGGAGGCAGGAGCGCGCTGGACCTGGCGGCGGGCCTCCTGATTCCGGCCGAGGGCTCGCTCCGGCGCCTGGCGGCCCGTCCGGCGGGAGAGCTGCTCCAGATGCCCGGCGTCGGTCCCGCCAAGGGGGCGCGGCTCCTCGCCGCGCTCGAGCTCGGGGCGCGGCTCTCCCGCGAGAGCCGGCCGGCGCTTCCGCGAATCCGCTCGCCCGAGGACGTGATGCGCATCGTGGGGCCGCGCCTGCGAGATCTCGCCGTCGAGGAGTTCCACCTGCTCGCGCTCGACAGCCAGAGCCAGGTGACGCGCGACGTCCTCATCACGCGCGGGCTCCTGAACAGCTCGCTGGTGCATCCGCGCGAGGTGTTCCGCGCCGCGATCGCGGAAGCGGCGGCGGGAATCATCCTGGTGCACAACCATCCGAGCGGGGATCCGACCCCCTCGGCGGACGACCAGGCGGTGACGCGCCAACTGGTGGCAGCCGGGGAGCTGCTCGACCTGCCGGTTTACGACCACGTCATCGTGGCGGGAGACCGGTTCACCAGCTTTGCCACCCGAGGACTGTTGTGAACGAAACGCTGCTCGACTTGGCCCCCGAGTTCCGGGCCGCGCTGGAACGGCACGCCGAACGGCTCGATCTCGAGCTGATCGATCGCGCCCTCCGCTTCAGCGTGAGCGCCCACCGGGGCCAGAAGCGAATGAGCGGCGAGGAATTCGTCTCCCACAGCATTGCCGTCGCCACCATCCTGATCGATCAGTTCCTCGACTCCACCTCCATCGCCGCCGCACTGCTCCACGACGTCGTGGAGGACGCCGACGTGCGCGGGGAGGACATTGCCCGGGAGTTCGGACCCGAAGTCGCGGGCCTGGTGGACGGACTCACCAAGATCGCCCATCTGACCTTCCGGTCCACCGCCGAAGAGCAGGTGGAGAACTACCGGAAGCTGCTGCTGTCGATCGCCAAAGACGCGCGGGTCATCATCATCAAGCTGGCCGACCGGCTGCACAACATGCGCACGCTGGAACATCTCCCGGCTGAGAAGCGGGCGCGAATCGCCACCGAGACGCGGGAGATCTACGCGCCGCTGGCGCATCGCTTCGGCATGGCGGGTGTGAAGGCCGAGCTCGAGGATCTCGCCTTCAGGTTCCTGGAGCCGGAGGAGTACCAGGCGCTGGCCGGCCAGGTCGCCGGCAAGCGCGCCGAGCGCGAGGAGATGATCGCGGCACTGCAGGGGCCGCTGCTCCAGGAGCTCCGCCGCGCGGGGATCGAGGATGTCGATGTGAGCGGGCGGCCCAAGCATCTCTGGTCGATCTGGCAGAAGATGCGCAAGCGCAATACGCCCTTCGAGGCCATCTACGACATGATGGCGCTCCGGGTCATCGTGCGCACCGTGCCGGACTGCTATCACGCGCTGGGCGTCATCCACCACAACTGGACGCCGCTGCAGGAGCGGTTCAAGGATTACATCGCGAATCCCAAGTCCAACGGCTACCAGTCGCTGCATACCACCATCTTCGGTCCCAACAGCCAGCTCTACGAGGTGCAGATCCGCACCCACGAGATGCACCGGACCGCCGAGTACGGCATCGCGGCGCACTGGCTGTACAAGTCGCAGCAGGCGCGTCCCGACGAGCTCGACCAGCATTTCGGGTGGTTCCGCCAGCTGCTCGAATTGCAGCAGGACACTCATTCTCCCGAGGAGTTCCTCGAGTTCCTCAAGGTCGATCTCTACCAGGACGAGATCTTCGTCTTCACCCCCCAGGGAGACGTGAAGCGGCTCCCTAGGGGTGCCACCGCGATCGACTTCGCGTTCCACGTCCACACCGAAGTCGGCACCCGCTGCCAGGGGAGCAAGATCAATGGGCGGATCGCCCCGCTGCACCGCGAGCTCAAGAACGGCGACACGGTGGAGATTCTCACTTCGCCGCAGGCGCGCCCCAGCCGCGACTGGCTGCAGCACGTGCGGACCGGCCGCGCCCGCCACAAGATCAAGCAATGGATCCGGCACGAGGAGGAGACCGTCTCCAGCCAGCTGGGGCGGGAGATCCTGCTCAGGGAAATCAAGCGACGCAGGCTGGGTGCGTTGGACGACGCGGCGCTCACCCGGGCCGCGGGCGCGCTGGGCATGGCGGATCGCATCGGGCTCGAAGCCGCACTGGGCCGGGGAGACCTCCCGATCGGCCAGGTGATCCGGTCGCTCTTTCCCGAGCTGCCCGACGACGAGCTGGCCGAGCCGAAGCCGACCGTGTTCGGCCGCATGCTCAACCGGATCCGGCTGGGCCGTGGCATCAAGATCCAGGGCGTGGACGGACTCCTGGTGCGCTATGCCCAATGCTGCCAGCCGGTGCCGGGAGATTCGGTGGTGGGATATGTGACGCAGGGCAGGGGGATCTCGATTCATCGCGCCGACTGCCCCAACCTGCTCACGCTCTCGGCGGGCGATCGCCGCGTCGAGATCGACTGGCAGGAGCAGGAAGGCGAATCGTTCTCGGTGCGGCTGGTCGTCAACGCCGAAGACCGCCGCGGACTCTACGCCGACATCCTGCAGGCAATCAGCGCGACCGGGACCAACATTCGCGGAGCCGACCTGCACACGAAGGATGGCGGCGCGTTCGGCACCGTGTTTGTGGAAGTCGACAATCTTCCCCACCTCGCCAAGGTTCTGAAAGCAGTGCGCCGGGTGAAGGGGGTGAGCTCGGTGGACCGCCGGGAAGCAGCCGGCTAGATCCCGGTTTGAGGTGAAATGGAGCTGATTCGGGTTATATTCGGGGCATGACCGCCCGTTGGCTGCTGAAGACCGAGCCGGCTACCTACGCGTACGAGGACCTCCAGCGGGACGGTCCCGCCACGTGGGGTGGCCGATGAGCAATCCGTTCGAGGTCGTCGCGCCCTTCACGCCCGCGGGCGACCAGCCGCAGGCCATCGAGCAGCTGACCCGCGGGCTCGAAGCGGGCGCGCGCTACCAGACGCTCCTCGGGGTCACCGGCTCCGGCAAGACGATGACGCTGGCGAGCGTGGTGGCGCTGTTCGGCCGCCCCACCCTCGTCCTTTCGCACAACAAGACCCTTGCGGCCCAGCTCTACGGCGAGCTCAAGCAGTTCCTCCCGCGCAATGCCGTGGAGTATTTCGTCTCCTATTACGACTACTACCAGCCGGAAGCGTACGTTCCCTCGACCGACGTCTACATCGAGAAGGACGCGTCGATCAACAAAGACATCGAGGCGCTGCGGCTCCGCGCCACGTCGAGCCTGATGGAGCGCGAGGATGTCGTCATCGTCGCGACGGTCAGCGCCATCTACGGCCTCGGCGATCCGGCGACCTACCGCGGCATGATGTTCACGCTGCGCACCGGCGAGGCGAAGGGGCGGGACGCGATTCTCCAGGATCTCGTCGCGATCCAGTACATGCGCAACGACGTCTCCTTCGAGCCCGGCAGCTTCCGGGTGCGCGGCGACACGGTGGAGATCTATCCCGCGTACGAGGAGCAGGCGGTCCGGGTCGAGCTCTGGGGCGACCAGATCGAGCGCATTTCCAAGATCGAGCCGCTCACCGGCAACACCATCGCGCGACTCGAGCAGTGCGCCATTTATCCGGCCAAGCATTTCGTCACCGAGCGGCCCGCCATCGAGCGCGCCGTCCGGCTCATCCGCGACGAGCTGGCGGAGCGGCTGACGGAGCTCAAGACGGCCGGCAAGCTGCTCGAAGCCCAACGGCTCGAAGGCCGCACCCACTTCGACATCGAGATGCTGCTGGAGATCGGCACCTGTCCCGGCATCGAGAATTATTCGCGGCATCTGACCGGACGCGCCGCCGGGGAGCGCCCCGCCTGCCTCTTCGATTATTTCCCCGCCGACTATCTGGTGGTGGTAGACGAGTCGCACGTCTCGCTCCCGCAGATCGGCGGGATGTTCAAGGGCGACCGCGCGCGGAAGACGACGCTGGTGGACTACGGGTTCCGCCTCCCGTCCGCCCTCGATAACCGGCCGCTCCATTTCGACGAATTCATGGGGCTGGTGCCGCAGATGATCGCGGTCTCCGCCACGCCGGGGGAATTCGAGCTGGGGCTCTCCAGGGGCCACGTCGTGGAGCAGATCATCCGCCCCACGTTCCTGGTGGACCCGGAAGTCCACGTGCGGCCGGTCAAGGGACAGGTGGACGACCTTTTGCACGAGATCCGCCTCCGGGAACAGCGGCGGGAGCGCGTTCTGGTGACGACGCTGACGAAGCGAATGTCGGAAGATCTCACCGACTACCTTCAGCAACACGGCGTGCGGGTCCGCTATCTGCATTCCGACATTGACGCGATCGAGCGGGTGGAGATTCTCCGCGGTCTTCGACTCGGCGAGTTCGATGTGCTGGTCGGGATCAACCTGTTGCGTGAGGGATTGGACCTTCCGGAGGTGTCGCTAGTGGCCATTCTCGACGCCGATCAGGAAGGGTTCCTCCGTTCCGACCGCGCGCTCATCCAGACCGTCGGACGGGCCGCGCGCCATCTGCACGGGATCGCCGTGCTCTATGCCGACCGGATGACCGGATCGATGCAGCGCGCCCTCGCCGAGATGGATCGGCGGCGCGCCATTCAGCAGGCGCACAATCTGGCGCATGGAACCACACCGGTGTCGATCGTGAAGTCGCACGAGCAGGTCCGGCTCTCGACGCACGTGGCGGACGCCCGGAGCGCAGGCGCCGCGGCGGCGTCGGCTGCCCGGCGCGCGCCCGCCCGCCCCGACCTCCACGATCCGAAGCAGCGGGCCGCGGCGATCGTCGCCCTGGAAAAACAGATGCGTCAGGCGGCGTCGAACCTCGAGTTCGAAATGGCGGCGATGCTGCGCGATCAGCTGAACGAGCTGCGCGCGCTCGATGCACCCGAGGTGCGCCGAGGCTCGGGGGGGCCGTTCGCCCGCCGGCGCGCATGACCGCGCTCCTCGACGAGGACGGGCTCGGCCGAGTCGCGGACGAGATGGGGCAGGGGCTCCTCCCGGGCGCCGTCCTCTGGCTCCAGGGTGAGCTGGGCGCCGGGAAAACCACCTTTGCGCGGTCGCTCGTGCGGACCCTCGGCGTGACCGGGCCGGTGCAGAGTCCCACCTATGCGCTGGTGCACAGCTACGAGGGGAGGCGGGGGCGGGTGTTTCATGTCGATTGTTTTCGCCTGCGGTCACCGGTCGAGGCGCGTGACCTCGACTGGGAAACGCTCCTCACCGGGGAGGCGCTGCTGATCGAATGGCCGGAGCGCGCCGGAACGTGGGCCCCCCGTCCCACCCATCGGATTCAGCTCGCCCATACGCCGAACCCGGCGCTGCGGCGCCTGGAGCTGGCGTGATCGCGCTCGCGGTGGACACGACGACCGATCGGCTGAGTGTGGCGCTGGGCCGTTCCGGACAGCCGGTGCTCGACCGGACGCTCGCGGGCGCACGACAGCAGGCGGCGGCGCTCCTGCCGCTGATCGCCGGGCTGCTCGAGGAGGCCGGGCTCTCGCTCGCGGATGTGGACCAGATGGCGCTCGCCGATGGACCGGGTGGATTCACCGGACTCCGGGTTGGCGCGGCGCTCGTCAAGGCGCTCGCGCGGACGTCTCCTGGGCTCCGCGTCTCCACGGCGTCAACGCTGATGGTGCGTGCCGCGGGGCTTGCGCCGCCCGGTGGGGCCCGCGTCCTGGTGGTGACGTCGGCGCTCCGAGGTGAGCTCTATGCGGCGTGCTACCAGATTGCGCTCCCGGTTCGGGTCGAGACCGTGATGGAGCCGCGGCTCGCGAGCGTCGAGTCGCTGCATCGCGAAGCGCCCGACCTCGTCATCGCCGACGCGCCCGAGAAACTGGTTGACCGGCTGGCCGATCAGTTCGCCGTCCCGCTGGTTCGGGGAAGCGCGAGTCTGCCACACGCGGCGGCGTTGCTGTCGCTGATCGGGGTTCCCGGGGGCGCGGTGCCCATCCGGCATCTCGATGATTGGGAGCCCACCTACGGCCGTCCGGCCGAAGCACAGGCACGCTGGGAGGCGGCGCATGGACGAGCGTTACCGAATCCGGCGGGCAACGAACGCTGATGTCACGGCGCTCGCCGAAATCGAGCGCCGCTGTTTCACTGATCCGTGGAGTCAGTCAGGAATTCGGGAAACGATTCAATATGAAACAGCGATCGCGTTGGTGGCTGAGTGGAGGGAGGTCGTGGCCGGGTATCTCATGGCCCGGATCTCTGGCGAGGAGGGGGAAATCCTGAATCTTGCCGTTCTTCCCGAGCACCGCCGTCAAGGAATTGCGCGTGAGCTTCTGGAACATGGGCTTGCGGCGCTCGCGGGTGCGGGGGTGCGCGAGGCGTACCTCGAGGTCCGGGAATCGAACCAGGCCGCGATCGGTCTGTATGGCGCCAAGGGATTCAGGACGGTGGGCATGAGACCAGATTATTATCGAACCCCCCCGGAAGCTGCGCTGGTGCTGCGGGCACCGGTTGCGCCCATGCGGTAAAAAGAACTTTCCCGCGTAACTTTGGTTGGGCGAATGACTTACGCTCTGCATATCATCCAAGGGTTCCGCCAATCGGCACCCAGAATTCCCCGTATGAGGAGGACACCATGGCCCGCAGTCTCAATCGCGTTCAGCTGATCGGCAACCTCGGCGCCGATCCGGAGGTCCGGAGCACGTCCAACGGCGGCCGGGTGGCCAACCTCTCTCTCGCCACCAGTCGGCAGTGGAAAGGGGCGTCGGGAGACAAGCAGGAAAAGACCGAGTGGCACCGTGTCGTAATTTGGAACAACAAGGGCTCGAATCTTGCTGACATCGCAGAGCGCTATTGTAAGAAGGGCGACAAGATCTACGTCGAGGGCAGCATCGAGTACCGGAGCTGGCAGGACAAAGATGGCCAGACCCGCTACACGACGGAGATCAGTGCGCGCGAGTTGATTCTCTTGTCCGGCAAGGGTGATGGCGGCGAGTCGTATTCCGCACCGAAGGTTGCGGGAGCGGCGGCTGCTGCCAAGTCCGGTGCCAAGGACGAGTCGTTCTCCGACTTTCCGGAGGCTCTCGATGCCGAGGATGACGATCTCCCGTTCTAGCCTGTCACTCCTGTGCGCGCTGGGGCTCGCCGCCCCGGCGCTGGCGCAGGGCGGTGGCGCCACCACCCACACGGTTCGCAAGGGCGATACGCTCTGGGACATTGCGCGGACCTACCTCGGCGATCCCTTCCTTTGGCCCCAGATCTACCGGATGAACACCGACGTCGTGGAGGATCCGCACTGGATCTATCCTGGCGAGGTGCTCCGGCTCGATGCCGCCGCGGGACAGCCGGCCGTTCCAACGACCGATACGCCGCCACCGGCGCAGCCCCCGGATGTCGGGCAGGTATCCAGCTCCGACACCACGGGCGATGGTCTCGATCTCTTCCGCCGCCGCCGCTTCGCCAATGTGGCGGAAGCCTTCAAGCTCTATCGCGACGTCAAATACCATCCGCTCCGCGCGGGCGAGTTCTATTCGGCCGGGTTCCTGACCGAGGGCGATTCGCTGCCGTTCGGCCGGCTGCTGGGCCCGGTGACGCCGGAGCAGATCGAGAGCGGGCGCTCCCGCGCGGCGGTCCAGATTTACACCGCGGTTGGAGTCAGCGCCCCCGACGGCGCGAGCTACAGTGTGGGCGACTCGCTGGTGAGCGTGACGCGGCGCGACGGTCCGGTCGGCTACGGGCAGATCATCATTCCCACCGGGCTGATTCGCATCACCGGGCAGAACGGCGATCAGTCAGTGGGCGAGGTCATCGCCGTCTACGGCCCGATCCGCGACGGACAGGGCACCCTCCCCGCCGAGAAATTCGCCGATCCAGGCGCCGTGAAGTATCAGCGGGTCGAGGGCGGCCTCCAGGGCCAGGTGCTCATCCCGCGCGATCTCCGCGAGCTTCGCCATCCCCAGGATGTGCTCTTCATCGACGTCGGGCGGCAGGAAGGAGTGTCCGCGGGCGATCTCTTCGAGGCGCGGCGCACTCCGGGGCCCCAGCCCCGCTCCGCCGCGAACGCCATCGATGAAATGATGGCCACCCTGCAGGTCGTGCATGTGCGGAACCGCACCGCGACGGTAAAAGTCGTCGGGGTCACCTCCCCGGACATTCCCCCGGGCACCACGGTCAGACAGGTCGCGAAGCTGCCGCGTTGACCAATAGCGAGTAGCGAAGAGCGAAGAGCGAAGAGGAATCCCCTCTTCGCTCTTCGCTCTTCGCTCTTATCTTTCCGCCATGATTCTTCTCCAGGCCGCCGCAGCGGTTCCCACGACGCCTTGGGAGCTGGTTCTCACCTCGAGCCTCGAAACAAAAATCGTTCTCGCCGTGACCGCGGTGTTTTCGGTTGCGTCGTGGTTCCTGATCGGGCTCAAGGGCTTTCAGTTCCGGCGGCTGCGCCGGCAGGCGGACCGCTTCAATGCGGAGCTCGCGCGCTCTCCCAGGCTGCAGGAAGCCTATCGCGGCGCGATGAAGCTTCCGCCCTCGCCGTTCGGCCGGCTCTTCCGCGAGGGCCTCAACTTCTATTCGCAGCTGCAGCCCGGAGTCATCCGGGAGGACGGCACCGGCCACGGCGCGCTCTCCCCCACCCAGCTCGAGGCGCTCAAGATGGTCCTCGGGAAGGAAGTGGCGGCGGAGCGCGATGCCGCGGCGCGCTACGTCGGCTGGCTCGCGACCATTGGGGCGGTGAGTCCGCTGCTCGGGCTCCTCGGCACCGTGCTCGGCGTCATGGACGCCTTCATCGGTATCTCCAGAAGTGGCTCCGGCAATCTGGCGGCCGTCGCCCCCGGTGTCGCCGAGGCGCTTGTGACCACGGTCGCCGGCCTCGCCGCCGCGATTCCCGCGGTGATGGCCTACAACTTCTTCGCCGGCAAAGTCGGCGATTTCGAGTCGGAACTGGAAGGCTTCGGCAACGGGCTGGTCGGCTGGATGGCGCGGGAGGGCTTGCTCTAGATGATCGGTGGCCTGGGGAGCGGGACGGGGCGCCGGCGGCGGTTTCTGCCCACGGCGGACATTAACGTCACCTCGCTGGTCGACGTCGCCTTCGTGCTGCTCATCATCTTCATGATCACCGCCCCGATGATGCAGGGCGGCGTCGCCATCGAGCTCCCCAAGGCCGAGGCGCGGCCCCTCACGCCCCGCGAGGGCATCATCGTGACGGTGGACCGCGGCGGGCGGATCTTCGTGGACCAGACCCAAGTCAGTTACGCCGATTTCCGGGCGGCTTTCCGCGCGATTGTGGCGCAGCGCAGGACGTCGGACGTCTACCTCCGGGGCGATCGACGGGCAGCCTATGGTGACGTGGTGCGGGTGATGGCGGCCATGCGGGCCGCCGGTGTGCAGAACATCAACATGACCACTGAAGACGAGGAGATACGCCGCTGACGGCCCAGGCGGATCGGATGCCCCAAAGCGCGGTGTGGACCGGCCTGGCCGGGACGATTCTCGTGCACGGGGCAGCGGTCGTGACGTTGCTCATCGCCGCCTCCTCCACCCCACGTTCGCTGCCGCCGACCTACGCGGTCTCGCTGGTTGCCGCGCCGATTCCCACCGGAACGCGGCAGCCTGCGGTCGAAGCGCCGCCTCCGCCCGCTCCGGCGCCCCCGAAAGCGGTGGCGAAGACCGCGCCGACGCCGGCCAAGCCAGCAGCCAAGACGCCGGCCAAGCCGACGGCGGCACCGAAGACGGCAAGCCCCGTCACTCCCCTTCCGGGAGAGACCCCGGGCACTGGCAGCGACCTGTCGAACGTCAAGCTCGACGGCAAGGAGTTTCCCTATCCCGAATACCTGCGCAACCTCGTCACCCAGATTTATCGCCGGTGGGCCCGTCCGGTGGGGAATGCCGCGCTGCAGGCGGAGGTCTCCTTCGTGATTCTGCGCGACGGCACCGTCAGGGACATCAAGGTGATCGCGAGCTCCCGGAGCTACTCCTTCGATCGCGAGGCGGAGGGCGCGGTGGAAGAGGCGGCGCACGCCAAGGCTTTCGGGCCGCTGCCGGCGGGTTATGCCGCCGATTACCTGCAAATCGGGTTCCTCTTTACCCCGAGGAGAGCGCCATGATGCGCCTGGTGCTGACGGCGCTCGTCGCGGCCGGGGTGGCTGCACCGCTCGTCGCGCAGGACACGGTGCGCGTTGGCATCACCTATCAGCCCGGCGTCCGGCCGGGATTGATCGTGCTCCCGGCGCCGGGACTCGACTCGGTGCGGGCCATCATCGACCGCGATCTCGGATTCAGCGACCGGTTCGAAGTGATTTCGCTCGCACAGGCTCCCGGCGCGGCGCCGCGCGGTCCTGCCGCGATCAACTATCCCTTCTATCGCAACCTCGGCGCGGCGCTCGCCGTGGAGCTGGTGGCCGGCGCAGGCAACCAGGTCACCATGCGGCTGCACGACCTCGCCGCCGAGCGCCTCCGGGAGGAGCTCACCTTCGCGCCGGACCGGAGCGGGGCGGGCGACGGCCGGATTTCGGTCCACCGAATCTCCGACGAGATCGTTCGCCTCGCCACCGGACAACCCGGGATCGCCGCGAGCCGGATTCTCTTCCTCAGCAGCGATAAGCGGATCTGGCGGGTGGATAGCGACGGGGCCAGTCTGGGTGCGGTCACGCCGGGGGGGGCCGAGGTGATGTCGCCGGCGTGGTCGCCGGACGGAAGCCGGATCGCCTACATGCAGTTCTCCCGTGATGGCGCGCGGCCGATCGTGGTGCAGTCGCTCGCGACCGGGACCCGCACCGTGTTGCCCACCACCGCGGGCACCCAGAACATGACACCGGCGTTCTCCCCCGACGGGAAAAGCCTGATGTTCGCCCGCTTGTCCGACCAGGGCGTGGCGCTGTACGGCCTCAATGCGCCGGAGCTCTGCTGCGTCGAGCGATTGAGCGGCGGACGGTTTGCAGAAAACTTCTCGCCTGCCTATTCTCCGGACGGACGGCGGGTCGTGTTCGTCTCGACAAGGGCCGGAGGCCAGCAGATCTACGCAATGTCGTCGGATGGCACCGATCAGGAGCTGCTGGTGTCCTTCGATTTCGGCGCCACCGGAAACTCGAATGCGCCCGACTGGTCTCCCGACGGGGCTGCGATCGCGTTTCATCGCGAAGTCGAGCGGTCCCCCCAGATCTTCACCTTTGCCCTCGCGGGACGCCGCCTGAAAGCGTGGACTTCCTCGGGGCGGAACGAGGATCCGAGCTGGGGACCCGATGGCCGCCACCTCGTGTTTGTGTCCAACCGGACCGGCAGGCGCCAGCTCTTCGTGCTGGATACCGAGTCGGGTCAGACCCGGCAGATCATGACGCCGGGCCAAGCCAGGCTGCCGGCCTGGTCCCGCTCGCTGGCCCGGCAGTCCCAACCCTGAGCTTCGCGGAGAGAGACAATGCGTAGACGACACTCTGTGGTGCCGCTCGCCCTGATGGCCATCTCCGCTGCGGCGTGCGGCAAGAAGGCGGAGCCGGTGCTGCAGCCGCCCACCGACACCGGGACGCCGTCGGCACCTCCGACGACGACCCCTCCCTCGACCAATCCGAGTGCGCCCGCGCCGACCGGCAATGCGGAGGCGGTGCGCGCGGCGCTCCTCGCCGATCTGGCGAACGTCATTCACTTCGACTACGACCAGGACCTCGTGAAGCCGGAGGACAGGCCGATTCTCGACCGGAAGGCCGAGATCATGCGCGCCAATCCGGTCCTGCGGGTACGGATCAGCGGCCACGCCGACGACCGGGGCTCCGACGAATACAACCTCGTCCTCGGCAACAAGCGGGCGCTCGCGGCCCGGCAATACCTGGTGGGGAGGGGGATCGACGCCGGGCGGATCGAGGTGACCTCGTTCGGCGAAGAGCGGCCGGCGGACGCGTCGGAAAATGAAGCGGCGTGGGCGAAGAATCGGCGGGCCGAGTTTGAGATCATCGTCGGCGGCGACCGGCTGGTGGCGCCGCGGTGAGGCGGGAAGAGGCAAGGTGGCAAGGAGGCAAGGTCGCGACCAGGCGTCGTGGCCTCTTTGCCTCTGTGCCTCGTTGCCTCTTTGCCTCGTTGCCTCTTTGCCTCCTGGCCTCCGGATGCGCAACAAAGAGCCAGGTCCGCCTCCTCCAGGGGGAAATCAGCTCGCTGCGCATCGAAACCGCCCGGCGGGATTCGGTTCGCGCCGCCGCGCTTGCCGCGATCATCGGCCTGCAGCAGCGAATCATGGATTCGGTGGCCGCGGGGCGGGAAGCGCTTCGCACGCTTGACGTCCGGATCCAGGCCGATCTCACCGGAGTGCAGCGCCAGCTGCTGCAGGTGCAGGAGCTCACCGGTCAGAGCCAGTCCCGTCTCTCCGAAATGAAGGTGGCGCTCGACCAGCGCGCCGAGCAAGCCGAGGCGGCGGGATTGATCCGCCCACCCGTGATCACCCCCAGGGATTCGACGGCAGCGCCGGGGGCGCCGCCTCCGGCCGCCGCAGCGCCGGTGCCCACCGCTGAACAGATGTACCAGGGCGCCAAGCTGCAACTCAATCGCGGCGCCGCCGGGACGGCCCGTCGCGGATTCCAGGAGCTGGTCCGCGCGTACCCCTCCCACGACCTGGTGCCGGAAGCGCTCTTTTACATCGCCGAGAGCTTCGCCGTCGAGGCGCCCGATTCCGCGGTGATGTATTACACGCAGGTGCTGTCCCGCTTCCCCCGGGCGCCCAAGGCCTCGACGTCGCTGTACCGGCTTGGGCGGCTGGAAACGGCGCGGAACAATTCCGCCGCAGCGCGAGCCTACTACGATCGGCTCATCAAGGAGTATCCCCGCTCCGACGAAGTCGAACTCGCCCGCGACGCCCTGAAGAACCTCCGCCCCTGAGGGCGGACCCCCGACCTCCATGGCCCGCGCCGCAGGCGAAATGCCGTTCCTCGATCACCTCGAGGAGCTTCGGACCCGCATTCTGCGGAGTCTGCTCGCGGTCATCGCCTGCTTCGCCCTGGGCCTGTGGCTCGTCAGCCGTTTCAAGCTGGTCGATGTCCTGAAGGAGCCGATCGCCCAGTATCTCCAGGGCGGCCAATTGACTGTGCTCTCCCCCACCGAGCCGCTGATGATACTCTTCAAGCTCGGGTTCATCGTCGGGCTGGTCCTGGCGTCGCCGATTCTCCTCTGGCAGCTTTGGGCCTTTCTCTCCCCCGCACTCTACGAGAAGGAAAAGAAGACGCTGGTGCCCGCGCTCTTCGTTGGGCTCCTTCTCTTCCTTGGCGGGGGGACGGCGGCGTTCGTGTTCATCGTTCCTCAGGCGCTCCGGGTGCTGATGAGCGTGCAGTACGGCTCCTTCAACACCATGATCACGTTCGATGCGTATTTCTCGTTCGTGATGCAGGTGGTGCTTGCGCTGGGCATCTCCTGTGAGCTGCCGCTCTTGATGATCATCCTGGCCGCGCTGGGCATCGTTTCGACCCCCATGCTCAACCGCATTCGCCCCTATGCGGTAGTGGGAGCGTTCGTGGCCGGCGCGATTCTTTCGCCCGGCGCCGACGTGCTCTCGATGTTCATGCTCTCCATCCCGCTGGTGCTGCTCTACGAGCTTGGTGTGGCGGGGGTCTGGGTGGTGCAGCGGCGGCGCCTCAAGGCGGAGGCGGCCGCGGGAGCCCTCCTCGTGCTGCTCGCGTGTCTGGCGGGCGTTCCCCCCCTCACCGCGCAACAGCCGGTGCCACCTCAGCCGCAGCGTCCGGGACAACCCGGTCTGCTTGGGCGGGGAGTCACGGCCGACACCGGGCGGCCCGCGGCGGGGCGGCGGCTCGATTCCGCCAGCGCGCGCCGGCTCGGACTCCCCTCCGCGCCGCGGCGCTCGTTTGCCCCTGCGGATTCGATCGTCTCGCAGCTTCTGGATCTTGAGGGGTATGCCGTGACTCGCTATCGCGCCGACACGGCGACGGTGCAGGCGATCGAGGAGGTGGTGGACCTGCGCGGCAACGCGATGACCGACCGCTCCGGCGTAATCCTCGAAGCCGCCTCGATCCGCTACCGGGAGGGCGACTGCGCGGTGGAGGCGGAGGGGGAGCCGCACCTCTTCCAGGGAGGCCAGGTGCTCATCGGCGCCTCCGCGCGGTTCGACACCTGCACGGAACGCGGCGTCGTGCAGGATGCGCTCACCAATTTCAACGAGGGGGGCGGCAACTGGTTCGTGCGCGGAAATCTCGCCGTCGACTCGAGCCAGAGCCGGCTCTACGGCGGCAGCGCCGAGATGACGAGCTGCGACCTGCCCAACCCGCACTATCACTTCGCGTCGAAGCAGATCAAGTGGGTCTCGAAATCGGTGCTGGTGGCCCGGCCGGCCGTGCTCTACATCCGCGACGTCCCGATCGCATGGATTCCCTTTCTCTTCCAGGACACCAAGCAGGGCCGCCGCTCGGGGATCCTGATTCCGCAGTTCGGATTCAACGACATCGTCCGCCCGACCCGGTCCTACAACCGGCAGGTGACCAACATCGGATTCTTCTGGGCGCCGAGCGATTATTTCGACGCCCAGCTGCAATTCGACTGGTTCACCGACCGGTATATCCAGTACGGCATCACCACCAAGTACCGGATTCTGAACCGGTTCATGGACGGAGCCGTCGACTACTCGGCCCAGAAGGAGTCGGGCGGACTCACCTCGCACCGGATCGGCTGGCGGCATTCGCAGCAGTTCAACGTCTCCACCTCGATCAACTTTTCGGTGCAGTATGCCACCAACCCGTCGATTGTCTCGCGCAACTCCATCGACACCCGGGTCTCCACGGGTCAGATCGGCAGCCAGGCCAACTTCACGAAGCGGTTCAGTTGGGGCAACGTGTCCCTCGGCGGGAGCGGCAACCAGAGCATCAACGATGGGAGCCTGAATCTCACCGCCCCGTCGTTCACGGTGAGCCCGAAGCCGCTCGACATCGGCAGCAATGTCACCTGGTCGCCCAATCTGAGCGTCACCAACCAGTTCAATCTCAAGTCGCCGCTCGGGCTCCTGGTGGTGCCGGATACCCGGGGCGGGCTCGACTCGATTCCTCTCACCGGGAAAACGCGCCTCTCGGTGTTTACGCTGGAAACGCCGATCCGCCTCTGGTCGTTCAACTGGTCCAACTCGGTGCGAGTGGAGGACAGCGACTCGCTGGGACGCTACTCGTCCACCTTCCGGGTGCCCAATCTCGACACTCCCGACCCGAATGATTCAATCACCGTCACCCGCTTCCGCCAGGGAGGCTTCGGCTCCGCGGTGGAGTGGAGGACCAGCTTCAATCTTCCGATTTTGTTCCGGTCCACCTGGAAGCTGGTGCCGAGTGTCGGGGTCGCGAACGCGGACTCGCGCTTCCCGTTCGCGGTTCGGAATGCGGCGACCGGGGGAAGCTTCCTGACCCAGGGGAAACGGTTTTCCCTGGGGCTCTCGATCGCGCCGACGTTCTACGGGTTTTTCCCGGGCGTTGCCGGCATCGCCCATATCCGGCACAGCATATCCCCCTCGCTCAGCTATAACTATTCGCCGGCCGGGTCGGTGCCGGAGGCGTTCGCCCGCGCGGTGGCGCTTCCAGGGCAACCGATTCTTCTCAGGACACCGCCGACCCAGGGTCTCTCGCTCTCGCTGAGCCAGAACTTCGAGGCCAAGGGAAAGCCGGCGCCGGGCGACACCACCGGCGTTACCGCCCGCAAGTACCGCCTGCTGAGCATCAACACGAGTGCGATCGGCTTCGATCTGGAGCAGGCCAAGCTCCCGGGCCGCACCGGGTGGACCACGGCGACCCTGTCGAATCAGGTCGCCAGCGACCTCATTCCCGGGTTCAACCTCTCGGTGGGTCATTCGCTCTGGGACGGACCGGTGGGATACAAGGGAACCAGGTTCGACCCGTTTCTCGAGAGCGTCACCGCGGGGTTCGGACTGACGGGGAACACCTTCCGGTCGCTCGGCGCGCTGCTTGGCCTCGTCGAGCGCTCGCCCACCGGCGCCACGCCCGCAGCCGGGCAGCCGTTGCCTCCGGCCGGTGGCGTCGCGCTCCCGGGCGACTTCCGGCGCAACACCGTCCTGCAGCCGGCGCAGACTCTCGGTCGGGGCGGGAGGCCGTTCCAGGCCACCATCAATGTGAGCATGACCCGAAGCCGTCCGGGCACCGGGACCGACGGCCAGCCCCTGCCCTCGACCAATCGGAGCAGCATCAACCTCAGCACCAGCTTCTCGCCGACCCGTTTCTGGGGTGTGTCCTGGTCGACCATGTACAATGCAACGCTGGGACAATTCGAGTCGCAGCAGATCCAGCTGACCCGGGATCTGCACGAGTGGCGCGCCGCGTTCAATTTTCAGAAGACGCCCACCGGAAACTTTGCGTTCTATTTCTCGGTGTTCCTGAGCGATCTTCCCGCTCTCAAGTTCGACTACAATCAGACGACGATTCAGCCGTGACAGAGGCAATGGCGGCATGACCCTGCAGATCGACGGCTCTTCCCTCACGGTCGAAGCGGTGGTGGCGAGCGCGCGCCGGCCGGCTCCGGTCGCGGCGTCGCCGGCGGCACTTGCGGGACTGGCGAAGAGCCGGGCCATCGTCGACTCGGCGGTGCGGCGTGGGGAGACGATGTACGGGATCAACACCGGCTTCGGCAAGCTCGCCAATGTGCGGATCGCACCCGACCAGCTCGACCGGCTGCAGGCGAATCTGATCCGAAGCCATGCGGCGGGAACCGGCGCGCCGCTCCCCGCCGACGTGGTGCGGGCGATGATGCTGCTCCGCGCGAACGTGCTGCTTCGGCCGACGAGTGGCGTGCGCCCCGAACTGGCGCAGGCGCTGGTGGCCCTCCTCAATGCGGGAGTGATCCCCTGGGTCCCGGAGCAGGGCAGCGTCGGGGCCAGCGGCGATCTCGCGCCGCTCGCGCATCTCGCCCTGGTGCTCATGGGCGAGGGGGACGTCCTGCAGCCCGGCGGGGTGCGGGCGCCGGCGGCGCCGTCGCTGGCCGCTGAGGGGCTCGCACCTTTCCGCTTCGGGCCCAAGGAAGGCCTCGCCTTCATCAACGGCACCCAGGCGCAGACGGCGCTGCTCGCGCTCCTGGTGCATGGAGCGGAGGTCCTCTGGCGCTCCGCGCTCGGGGCGGCCGCGATGAGCCTCGAAGCGCTGCGCGGCACGCCGACGCCGCTCGATTCGCGGATCCACGACAACCGGCCCCATCCGGGACAGCGCCGCTCGGCGGAGCTGATGCGCCGGCTGCTCGAGGCGAGCGAGATCCGCGAGTCCCACCGCGAGGGAGATCCTCGGGTGCAGGACGCCTACAGCCTGCGCTGCACGCCGCAGGTGCTGGGGGCGGTGGGCGACGCCATCGCCTTCGCGCGCGGCGTGGTCGACATCGAGCTCAACGCATCGACCGACAACCCGCTGGTCTTCGGCGATGGCGAGGTGCTCTCCGGCGGCAATTTCCACGGACAGCCGGTGGCCCAGGCGCTCGACTTCCTGGCAATTGCTCTGACGACGCTGCAGGCCCTCTCCGAGCGTCGCATCGAGCGTTTGGTCAACCCCGACCTCTCCCACGGGCTTCCTGCGTTCCTCACTGCAGATCCCGGGCTGTGCTCCGGGCACATGATGGTGCAGATCACTGCAGCGTCACTCGTGGCGGAGTCGCGGACGCTCGCCTACCCGGCCAGCATTGGATCGATCCCAACCGATGCGAACCAGGAGGATTTCGTCCCGATGGGCATGGCCGCCGCGTTCAAGGCGCGCCGAATCCTGGCCAACGCCGAGTGCGTGGTGGGAGCAGAGTTTCTCTGCGCCGCGCAGGGACTGGAGTTCCTGCGGCCGCTCCGGCCGGGACGAGGAGTCGAGGCGCTCTACCGGCGCATTCGGGAGATGCCCGATCCGGTGCCGCCGCTGGGCGATGACCGGCCCCCGGCCCCCGACCTCGAACGGATGGCTCGCGCCGTGCGGGAGGGCGAGTTGGATCCCATGCCGGGGAGGAGCGAATAGCGAAGTGCGAGGCGGGAATTGCCTTCCCCCTTCGCTCGTCGCTCTTCGCTATCCCGAGCAATCCTTGCCCCGCTCAGGTCCGTGTTCCTATCTTACGCTGCTGCAAGTCCTTTCAGTGTTTGGCGTCCTTCTCCTGCGAGCCCCATGAATCTGGACAAGCTCAAGGAAGCGGCTCGGAAGTTCGAGCAGCGCGAAGAGTGGCGCCGGGCAATCGACGTCTATCTCAAGGCCATCCGGGAAGCGGACGACGCCGGCGGCGAGGGCACTCAGGACCCCGCGCTGTACAACCGGGTCGGCGACCTCGAGTTGAAGGCGGGCGACTCGCTCGCCGCTCTGCGCGCCTACGAACAGGCGGCCGAGCTTTATGCCGACCAGGGATTCTACAACAACGCCATCGCGCTCTGCGGGAAAATCCTGCGGGTCAACCCGAGCCGGACGGCCACGTACCTCCGGCTCGCCCAGCTCCACGCGCGCAAGAACTTCGTGGGCGAAGCCAAGAAGAATCTGATCGAGTATCTCGACCGCATGAACGGGGTGGGGCAGCTCGAGGAGGCCTTCGCTGCGGTCAAGCTCTTTGCCGACCAGTTCCACACGAATCCCGATATCCGTCTGATGCTGGTCGAGCTGTTGCGGGCCTCGTCGCGAACCGAGGAGGCAAAGGAGGAACTCGAGAAGCTCGCCTCGGAGCTCGAGGCGCGGGGCGACGCGAGCGGCGCCCGGCGGACCCGCGAGCGACTCCACGCCATCGAAGAGGAGAGGCCCGGTTCGGTGGGCACCAAGCGCCCCGGCAATGAGCTGGTGTTTCTCGACACCGGGGATATGGCCGCGAGGCCTTCGGCGGTCGAGCCGATGGAAGGGCTGGTCGCGAGTGCCTCGGAGGAGCTGGTGGCAGAGCCGGCGAATCTCATCCGCGATCTCACCGAGCATGGCGCGGGGGCGCTCGATGCCTCGGCGGCCGGGGGAGAAGCGCTCGCGCTGGATGACGGCGGCCTGGCGGCCGACGCCGACTGGGCCGTCGACGTGTCACCCATCGAGGGCTTCGACCTGATCACCGCCGACGGCGTGGACGCGGAGGATGACCTCGGGCCCTCCTCCGAGCTGCCGATGCTCGACCTCGACGAGGGATCGATGCCCCTCGGCCATGAGTTCTCCTCCGGGGACAATACGGTCTGGCTGGTGGAAGAAGGGGCGGGCTCCGCGAGCCTGAGCGGGGATTCGGTGGCCGACATCGAAGCGACGGAATTCGACGACATCGACGGCGTGGAGCCCGCGGGCGGCTCCGGTGCCGCGGCGCCGCAGAGCCGGGCCGATACCATGTACCTGCAGCTCGAGGACATGATGGCCGGCGCCGACCCCTTCCATGGTCTGGAGCCGGGCGCCGCCCTGTTGGAGCGATCCCGGCAGGCGCTCGATGCCGGGGACCGGGAACAGGGGATCGTCGCCCTCGAAGAGGCGCTCCGGCTCTTCGAAACGGAAGGCCGATGGGACGACGCGCTCAGGGCCTGCGCCGATCTCGTGCGCGTCGAGCCCCAAGAACTCCCGCGATACCAAAAGCAGGTGGAGGTCGCCTTCCGCGCCGGGCTCCGCCCGGCGCTCGTCCAGGCCTACCTCGAGCTCGCCGACGCCCTCGTGCGCCTGGACGCGGCGGATCATGCGACCCATGTCTACCACCGTGTTCTGGAGCACGATCCGGCCAACGAGCAGGCGCGCTCCGCCCTCACGCTCCTTGAATCGGTGACGGAGCTGGGCCTCTCGCTGGGCCCCGCCACCGTGCTTGCGACTCCGCCTCCGGCGGCCGACCTGGCCCCAGCGCCCCCGCCGCCTCCGGCCCCCGGCCAGTTCATCGACCTCGGCGCGCTCATTCTCGACGAGCAGCAGGTCCGCGATACCCGGATGCGGGTGGGCCAGCCGCGGCCGATCGAGGACGAGGACCAGGCGTTTCATGAGGCCCTGGCGGAGTTCAAGCGGGGGATCGAGGCAAACCTCGACGCCGAAGACTTCCAGGCCCACTACGACCTCGGCATCGCATTCAAGGAGATGGGACTGCTGGACGAGGCGATTGCCCAGTTCCAGAAGGCGCTCAGGGCGCCGGATGGGCGGCTTCGGACTTCGGAGCAGCTTGGCGCGGCCTTCTACGCCAGGGGCCAATTCGCCATCTGCGAAGCGGTGCTTCGCCGGGCAGTGGACGGGCTGCCGGGCGCCGACGACGAGAAGATCGGGCTGCTCTACTGGCTGGGCCGCGCCCTGGAGGCGCAGCAGCGCGGGCGCGATGCATTGCCTCTCTACCAGCGCGCGCTCGCGGTGGATATCCGGTTCCTCGATCTCGGTGAGCGCGTCGAGCGGCTCGGCGTGGAGCCGCCGCGATGATTTCCGAGACAACGTCGGTTTCGCTCGCCGATCTGCAGGCCGGCGTCGAGCTCCGTCTCGAGGGCGTGCGGGGGGAGATCCACCGGCTCATCGAAGCCGATTTTCCCCTCATCGCCCAGGTGAACTCCCACCTCACCCGGATGCAGGGCAAGATGTTCCGGCCCACCCTGCTGCTGCTCGCGGAAGCGGCGACCACGCCGGAGCCGGCGCCGAGCGCCGTGTCGCTCGCCGCGGTGGTCGAGCTCATTCACCTCGCGACGCTCGTGCACGACGACGCCGTGGACCACTCGGTCCTCCGGCGCGGAATGCCGACGATCAACGCCCTCTTCAGTCACCAGGTCGCGGTGATCATGGGCGATTACCTCTACTCCCGTGCCGTGATCGAGCTGGTGCGTCTTGCCGATCTCGAACCGCTGCGGGTGCTCTCCCGGGTGACGAACGAGATGACGGTCGGCGAAATGCGCCAGCTGCTGGCGCACGATCCGCTGGCCTTCTCGGAGGCGGACTACGATCTCCTCATCCGCGCCAAGACGGCCTCGCTGATCGCGGGGGCGTGCGAAGTCGGCGCACTGGGCGGCACGCCCGCGGAGCGGGACGCCATGCGCCGGTTCGGTGAGGGCCTCGGGATGGCGTTCCAGATCATCGACGATCTGCTGGATTTCACCGGCGACGAGGCCGATACCGGCAAGCCGGCGAGTCTCGACCTGCGGGAGCACAAGGTCACCCTGCCGCTGATCTCCGCGCTGCCCCACATGGAGCCGGGGGAGCGGGCCCAGGTGGAGGCATTGATGGCGGCGCCGGAGCCGAGCGACGCGCAGATCGGCGGCGTGGTGCGCGCCGTCGCCGAGCGGGGGGGGCTGCTGTACGCGCGGGAGCGCGCCCAGAAGCTCTGCGCCCAGGCGGAAGCGGCGCTGGATGCGGTCCCGCCCTCGCCTGCCAGGGAAGCGCTGCGCGCGAGTCTCACCTACGTTCTGGAGCGCCGCCGCTGATGGCTTCGGGTCCACGACGTCCCCGGTTCTACCTCGGTGTTCTCCTGGTCGGCTTCCTGCTGGGAGGATTTCTGAACGCCTTCCTCAAGGCGGTCCTCCCCGACAGCCCCACCAAGACCTTTTTTACCTACTCGGTGTCGCCGGAATTCGGCCCTGTTCCGATCAATCTCCTGGTTGTACACTTCACTATCGGCCCGGTGGGTCTCGAGCTGTCGCTCATGAGTCTCATTGGTGTGGCGCTGG
>CAZHSO010000027.1:0-37641 GCA_964535105.1 uncultured Gemmatimonas sp. | reverse complement strand
GGCACATCAAGCTGGTGGAGCGGACCATCGGCGCCAAGAAGGGCACCGGCGGGTCGCCGGGAGTGGAGTTTCTGAAGCAATCGTTGTGGAAGCCGTTGTTTCCGGATTTGTGGGCGATCAGACATCGCATGTGAAGAGCCGATAGCGGAGGCCCGTGATAATCGACATTTCGCCGCCCCTCAACGCCACCTTGGCGGTTTGGCCCGGAGATAGTCCGCTCTCCCGGGAAATCCTCCTTGAGATCGCGCAGGGTGCGAGCGTCACGCTCTCGACGCTGCGCGCCACCGTGCATCTCGCTGCGCATGCCGACGCGCCGAGTCACTACGGCGACGGCGCCGCCGACATCGCGAGCCGCTCTCTGCTCTATTACATCGGCGCCTGTGAGGTCATGCGGGTTCCCGTGGCGCGGGGAGAGGTGATCACGCCGGCCATGCTACCGCGCGCCCCGGGTGCGCCCCGGGTTCTCTTCGCGACGGGGACATTCCCTGACCCGGGCGTGTTCAACGAGGATTTTGCCGCGCTCTCCCCGGCACTCGTCGATCATCTGCATGCCGCGGGGGTGATCCTGGCAGGGATCGATACGCCGAGTGTGGACCCGTTCTCCTCCAAGGAACTCGCCGCGCACAAGCGTTTTCTGGCGAACGACATGGCGATTCTGGAAGGACTCGCGCTCTCCGGGGTGGAGGAAGGGCAGTACGAGCTGATCGCGCTTCCGCTCCGGCTGGAGGGCTTCGACGCCAGTCCGGTGCGGGCGGTGCTCAGGCCACAGCCAGGAGCTCGTTGATTGCCCGTTCCCGTCACGGCCCGTAGCTTCTCCTTGTCGCCCTGAGCGGCCTGTCCCTCCCCAAATCTCCTCATGGTCCGTCATGCCCGATCCGCCTCCCGCAGCACTGGGTCGATTGCTTCTGGCAACCGACCCCACGGTGCAGGAGGGGTGCTGGGCCGAGTTCGTCGCACTCCATAGCCGGCTGCTGCTTCACGTCGCCCGCGCGGGCGGCAGCCAGCACGACTCGGCGATGGACCGGTACGCCTTCGTGCTGGAGCAGCTCCAGCAGGATGATTACCGGCGGCTCAGGGCGTATGTCGCCGACGGACGGAGCGAATTCTCGACCTGGCTAGTGGTCGTGGCCCAGCGGCTCTGCCTGGATTATCAGCGCAGCCGCTACGGCCGGTTTCGGCACGGCGAGAAAGACTCAACCGGACCCGACGAGAGCCGGGCCGCACGCCGCAGGCTGGTGGACCTGATCGGCGCCGAGGTGGATCTCGCCTCCCTCGCCGATCTCGGCGGAGGAAACGCCGAGGCGAGCGTTCGCCAGACCGACATTCACCAGGCGCTGGAGTTGGAGTTGGCGCGGCTCGACCGGCGCGACCGGCTACTCGTGAAGCTGCGGTTCGAGGACGATCTCCCGATGCCGGAAGTCGCCGCCAACCTGGGCTTCCCGACCCGGTTTCATGCCTATCGGCGTCTCAGGGACGTGCTCGCAACCCTCCGGCGTGCCCTGGAGGACCGGGGGATCGGGGAGTCCACTCCGTGAGAACGCCGGGCGGGCGTCCTCGGGCCGCGCACGGTTCTCTCCGGCGTCCGTTTCACATCGGAAGGGAGACATTGCCTCAGTGACCGACTTCCATTCCGGTGAGCCTGTGCCCGAGCATCCGATCGCCGAGGACGTCGCGGCCTACCTGAGCGAGCGCCTCGCCCCCGAAGCCCGTGCCGCTCTCGAGGAACATCTCGCGGACTGTCGCGAGTGCCGGCAACTCGTCACCTCGGCGCGTCGCCTTCTTCGGAGCCACCGGGCACCCAATCGCCTGAGGTGGATGGCCCCGGCTGCGGCGGCCGCCGTTCTCGCGATCGCACTCCTCGTCCGGGCTCCGAGTACTTCCCCGGTGGGAAACGAGCCGCTCCGCTCGGATCCGGGTGCCGCTGGGCCGGAGTCTGCGCTCACCATCCCGGTCGTTTCGCCTCCCGATGGACATATCGTGACGGCGCGACCGATTGTCTTCGTCTGGCGCTCCCAGCCCGGCAGCCCGTTGTACCGGCTGTCGCTGGCTGAGGCCAGCGGACACCAGGTGTGGAGCGGGGAATCGACCGATACGACGCTCTCGCTTCCTGCGGACGTTCCTCTCGACCGGGGGCGAACCTATTTCTGGACCGTAGACGCGCTCGGTGCGGACGGACGCTCACTGACTACCCGTACCAAGCGCTTTTCGATCGCCCCGTGACCTCGGGTCTCCGAACCGCCCTTACCGTCATCGGGTGTCTGGGGGCTGCCTGTGCGAGTCCCCGGGCGTCGCCGGAGAGTGTCGAGAGCGCTCCCGTCGGGAAGCCGGCCGAGTCGAGCCGCGCATCGAGCGCGCCGATGGAATTGGACTCTCTCGTCCGACAGGGTGACTCTGCCTATGCGGAGGGCGAGTTTTCCAGCGCCCGGGTCTCCTTCCGCTCCGCCCTGGCGCTCGCGAGAGGCGCCGGAGACTCGGCCCCGGAAGCGAGAATCCTCACCTCACTTGGCCTGACCGCCTGGCAACTGGGAGACTACGCCGAGGCCCGCACCCTCGGGGAGCAGGCCCTCGCGCTCAAACTGCTACTCGGGCTGAAGGCCGATCTCTTCCGATCCTACAATGCGCTCGGACTCCTGGCGTGGAGCGAAGGCCGGCATGCGGATGCGCTCGGGCTTTTCGGGAAAGCCTCGGCTGCCGCGGTGGCCGTCGGTGACGAGTCCGGCCTCGCCAAGCTCGCCAACAACGTCGCACTCGTGCAGGCGGAACTGGGGAATTTCACCGAGGCACGCCTCGGATTCATCGAAGCCAACCGAGCCGCCCGCCAGTTGGGAGACAACAGGACCCAGGGGCGGGCGCTGACCAACCTCGGCATGCTCCACGTGCAGCTCGGCGACCCGCGCGCGGCCATCGCGTCACTTACCGAGGCGCGGCAGCTACTGCGGTCAGTCGGCGATCAGACCGGGGAGCAGAATGCCCTGGGACAACTCGGTACCGCCTACGATGCGCTGGGGGAGCCGCGCCTCGCGTTCGCGGCACTGGACAGTGCGCTCCAACTTTCCCGGGATCAGGGCCTCCGGCAGGAGGAGGCCAGCAACCTCGAGCTGATCGCCGGTCTGCATCGCCAGGCCGGCGACCTCCAGCGTGCCCTCCAGCTCTTCGATCAGGCCCATGGGATCAACCGCCAGCTTGGCAATGCGGTGGAGCAGGGGACCAACCGGCGCAGTGCAGCCGAAATCCAGGTTGTGCTGGGCCGGAGGGATCTGGCTCGCCCCAATATCCTCGAGGCCTTGCGACTACATCGTGCCAGCGAGGCGCCGCTACAGGAGCTTCGCGATCTGCTCCTGCTCGCGGATGTGGCCGCGGCAGCCGATTCCCAGGCGATCGCGAATGTCTATTTCCGGGCTGCGGAACGGCTGAGCAAGAGGCTCGATACGAGGATCGCGCGGGTCGAAGTCGCCTTGGCGGGCGCGACCAATGCCGAGCGAAGGGGCGACGCAAGGGGAACTCTCCGGATCTTGCGGAGCGGAAAGCACGATCTGGCGCGTGGCGGGTTCGGCGGCGAGTGGCAGGCCGCGGCGCTCCGGGCCCGAGCCTACAGCCGGCTTTCCCTGCTTGATTCCGCCGCCGCCGCGGGGCGAGAGGCGGTCGCGGCGGTGGACCGGATGCGCGGCAATTTCGGGTCCGGGTTCCTTCGGAGCGCGTTCGCCGCCGACAAAGCTGCGGCGTACGGCGATCTCGTGGAGGTTCTCTTGCGCCTCAACCGAACCACCGAGGCCTTGGAGGTCGCGGACGGAGCGAGGAGTAATGCCCTCGTGGAGCACCTGGCGCCGGCGAGCAGCGACGCGTCGCTCTCGCGCGCGACGGTGCGGTCGCTTGCCGAAGGGGAAGGACTCCTCCGGCGTATCGATAGCCTGGTTTCCCGGCTCGATGGAATTGAAGACGCTCCCGCCGAGAAGCGGGATGCCACATCGCGGGCACAGGTGCGGGCCCTCGTGGCCCAGCTCGCGGAAGCGCGCGGGGCGTACGAAGCGCTCTTGGTTCGGGTTGCCGAACGGGATGCGTCGGGGACTGCGCTGCTCGGGTGGCGGAGCACCGACGTCCGGGACGTCCAGAAAGTCCTCGGTCCCGACGAAGCGCTCCTGGAGTACCTGGTCACCCCGGACCGTTTGGTGATCTTCGTCATCACCCGGAGCGACGTGCGCAGTGTCCCGAGCGAGATTCCCCTCGAGGATCTCGCGCGACGGGTCCGACTGGCGCGCGATCTCGTCGGCGCCCCGACCGGCGGCTCAAACGCGTACGACGAAGTGCTGACGGGGCTGCATGCTCTGCTGGTCGCGCCGGTCGAGCGAGCCGGGCTGTTCCGGGGCGTTCGGCGCCTGATCGTCGTCTCCCATTCGGTGCTCGCGTACCTGCCGTTCGCGGCGCTCAGGCGCGAAGGCAGCGGACGCTATCTCATGGAGGACTACGCGCTGCTCCATCTTCCTTCCGCGGCGTCCCTGGCCGTGCTCCGTGGCGCGGACCGAGCCGGGTCGGAGAATGGACGCGATCGCCCTGCGACGGTCTTCGCGCCGTTCCCCAAGACACTCCCTGGATCGTTACGTGAAGCGCGTGCCTTCCGGCGCGCGGTGAGCGCCGCCCGGGCCGAGGAGGGTCGCGGCGCGACCGAGTTGCGGCTGCGCCAGGCACTCGCCGGCGGCGGGACGGTACACGTCGCGAGCCATGGGGTCATGAACCCCCGGAATCCCATGTTTTCGCGGCTCGAGCTCGCCGCGGGTGGAGGAGGCCAGGACGACGACGGGCGGCTCGAGGTCCATGAGCTGCTGGCGCTCCGAATCGGGGCATCCCTGGTGTTTCTCTCCGGGTGCGAGACGGGCGTGGGGAGTGCCTGGTCCACCCAGTTTGCCCGTGGGGAAGATTACGCGACGCTCGCCCAGGCGTTCCTGTTCGCCGGTGCGCGGACGGTGGTCGCCACCCTCTGGCCGATCGGAGATGCCGGGGCAGCGGCGTTTGCCGAGCGGTTCTATGCCGGACTCCGGACCCGGAATCCCGCCGATGCCCTCGCTGCGGCGCAGCGGGAGATGGCGAAGGACCCCCGGTATGGAAGTCCTTACTACTGGGCGGCTTACCAGGTATTCGGGGTGGGCGATGGATCGGGCCCGGATACGCACAGAACGACGGCAGCGTCCGTTCAACGGAACTAAGGTTTCAGTGAATCCCACCCGGGAGTCCAGATGATCTTCTCTCGCCGCTCCCACGCGCGCCGCTTTGGCGCGGGTCAGCTCCTGTCGCTCCTGCTGCTTGCCGGGTGCGCCGCGGAATCGCCCACCGCTCCTCCCCTGCAACAGCCCAGCTTCGCGAAGGGCGGCGGGACCGGCCCGACAGTTCGAGCAGCCGATCCGGATACGGGACTCCGCAACACCACTCTTGATGTCCGGGTGCTGGGCTCCGGCTTCGACAACGGATCCAAGGCTACGTGGGCCCTTGCCGGTGATACGGCCAATGCCACGACGAAGATCACGACCAACTCGGTCCGCTTCGTCAAATCGGGCGAGCTGGTGGCGAACATCACAATCGCCGCGGATGCCCCGCTGGCCCTCTTTGACATCGTCGTCGTCACGTCGAATGGCAAGAAGGGGATCGGGATCGAGAAGTTCGCGGTGAAGCAGGGGCAGACGCAGTATGCCATCACGTTTGCAGGGGGCCTTCAGAGCGATCTCGCGCATCCCTTCTCGGCCCTGGCCAAGACCGGCGATCCGTTCTATGGCGGTGTGAGTGGGAATCCCGTCTACCTGACCCTGCCGGCATCGGCGGGGGGCGACGCCGCCGTCTGCAATGCTGGCTCGAGCTTGCTGCCCTCGACGGGGGACTGGGGCGCCTACGCCGGCGTGTGGAAGGGGACGTACTCGGTCGGCGCCAGGGGGCAAGGCCCCAGCTATGATCAGGGGTTCAACGCGACGCGCGAAGACGGCACGGGGTGGATCCTGCTGTCCGTGAAAGGCGACGGCGTCAAGAGCAACAACAATCTGACGCTGACCTTTACCAACGCGCGCGGCCTGGTGAGCGCCTCTTCGACGCCGACTGGGTCATTCGGTGGGGTAGGGCCGTTCGACTCCCAGGATCGGTGCCTCAGCTTCTCGATTACAGCGACTCCCTGAGCGAACGCCGCGGCCGCGCGGCAAGACGAATACGGGCCGGGGAGGCAAGGAATCTGGATCGCTGGGGTGAGGTGTAGGCACGATTTGGAAAGGCAACGCGGTTGCGATGGGGACGGCAGGTGATCGTCCCCATCGTCTTTTCGGCGGCCTTGCACACTTCGAAGCCTTCTCCGTTCAACTAGGTACGCACCGGAACCATCGGCCGCTTCCTCTGACGCAACGGAGATCACCATGAAGATCAGCTTCGCCCTCCTCGCCCTGTTTGGTCTCGCCGCGTGCAACGCCGACACGCCAACCGGCACCAACTCCTCGGCAGGGCCCCCGCTCTTCGCCAAAGGAGGCGGTACTCAAACGCAGTATGCCATCACGTTTGCAGGGGGCCTTCAGAGCGATCTCGCGCATCCCTTCTCGGCCCTGGCCAAGACCGGCGATCCGTTCTATGGCGGTGTGAGTGGGAATCCCGTCTACCTGACCCTGCCGGCATCGGCGGGGGGCGACGCCGCCGTCTGCAATGCTGGCTCGAGCTTGCTGCCCTCGACGGGGGACTGGGGCGCCTACGCCGGCGTGTGGAAGGGGACGTACTCGGTCGGCGCCAGGGGGCAAGGCCCCAGCTATGATCAGGGGTTCAACGCGACGCGCGAAGACGGCACGGGGTGGATCCTGCTGTCCGTGAAAGGCGACGGCGTCAAGAGCAACAACAATCTGACGCTGACCTTTACCAACGCGCGCGGCCTGGTGAGCGCCTCTTCGACGCCGACTGGGTCATTCGGTGGGGTAGGGCCGTTCGACTCCCAGGATCGCTGCCTCACGTTCTCCATTACAGCGACGCCGTAATTCGTTTTCCCGTCTTGCATCCTGGCATTGGGTTCCGGAGGAGGTGCGGCATGGGACCGTGGGGCGGAGCGTCCGGCCGAGGTCCGTTCGATCTCCTCAGGACTCCCTTACCGGAGACATCCCGATGCCACGCGTCACCTTCTCCAGCGTCGTCCTGATCACACTGGTCGCGTGCTCATCGACAGCTACGGGAGTCGGGAACCCGAGTCCGCCGCCACCCCCGCCGGCTCCCGCTCCGCCCCCCTCGCCCCCTCCACCACCTCCGCCGCCACCACCTTCTCCGGCAGAATACCACACGCCGAACAGCTATCTCGTGTGGGACACCGGTGTGTTGATCGTCCACGACTCGGCGCGCAACCGCGATATCCTGGTCCGGGGCGACTTCCCGCTAGGTGCGCCGCAACCGCTTCCGGTCGTGCTAATCTCGCCGTCAGGAGATGTGCAACCCGACGGTCACGTCCAGGATGAGGCCTGGGGGATCACCTTGGCGAGTGCGGGATTCGCCGTGATCCACCTGAGTGCTCCGGACATCGCCTCCGCTGCCTACTGCAGCGACTTCCAAGTGCCCCCCGCCGAGTGCGAGCCAAGCGATTTCAATAGGCAGGTCGCCGTCGGAGGGACCCTGGCAGCCATCTGGATCGCCCGGCCCAGGGACGCCAGCGCGGTGCTCGACCAGCTGGGGTTCGTAGCGAACCAGATCGGCGTGCAATTGGACCAGTCTCGAGTGGCGGTGGCGGGGTGGTCTGGCGGCGCCTACACCGTCATGATGTTGGCGGGAGCCCGTGTGGACATCTCTCCCTCCGTCACGGGAGTCTCGACCTCGGATCGGCGATTCGTGGCGTACCTGGCCAACTCACCCATAGGTATCGGCCGGGGGGGCCTCACGGGCACTTCCTGGGAGGGCATCACGAAACCAGTGCTGACCCAAACCGGCGCCAACGACATTGCGAGTTTCTCGGGGCCCGCCGACCGCCAGAACGTTTACTTCCTGATGCCACCCGGGGACAAGTACGAGGCCTACTTCGCATCGCCCCAGGCCACCCATGTGACGTTCGGACTGACGGCTTTCGGCGACGCGGCATTGGGAGTGTTCATCGGGCGCGACGGAGTGGCCTTCTTTGATGCCTACGTTCGGGGCCTCCCCGCGGCGCGGATCTGGCTCAGCACCAACCAGCTGGGGATCTGGAGCGCTGGCATCGGGCAGATGAGCGCGAAGTGACCCTCACATTATCCTACCCGATCGTGGCAATCACTTTCAGCTCGATCGCGATCGGGGTGGGCAATCGGGACACCTCGACCGTGGTCCGCGCGGGCCGGTTCTCCGGGAAGGCTTCCGCGTAGAGCCGGTTGAAGGTGCCGAAGTCCCGGCCGATGTCGGTGAGAAACGCTGTCACGTCAACGATCCTTTCCCAGGACGAGCCGGCGTCCTCGAGCACGATGCGGATATTCTCGAACACCTGGCGGCACTGCGACTCGAAGTCGTAGCTCAGTACGCGGCCGTCCGGTCCCAGGGTTACGCCGGGAACATCGCTTTTCCCGCGGACCCTCGGACCGATTCCGGCGAGGAACAGCAGATTGCCAGCGCGCCGTGCGTGCGAGTAGGGGCCGACCGGCTCGGGGGCGCGGGAGCTCATGTGGGTGTTGGAATCCATTGCCGGTCAGCCAATCTCCGCCCAGGGCCTGCCCGCGTGGGGCCAGGGGAATCGCTCTGGATGGAAGAGATGCGCGAGCAGCTTCACTCCCGCGGCCACCCGCGGTCCTGGCCGCGCGAAGTACCCGTTGGCGTCCACCGCATAGACGGTGGCATTGCTGATGCTTGGTAAGTCGCCGCCGAGCTCCGTAGCACGTTGCAGTCCATACCCGCAGGGAGCCACAATAACGATCTCCGGTGACATCTCCAGCACGTCTTCCCAGTTGACGCGCTCGGAGTCGGCTCCGGGCTTGCCGAGGGGATCCTTTCCGCCGGCCAGTGCGATCATCTCCGGAACCCAATGCCCGCCACAGAAAATCGGTTCGATCCATTCAAGAAAAGCCACGCGCCGCACGCGAGCGCCCGCCAGCGCCTGCCCCAACCGGGCGATGCGTTCGCGATTCTGCGCTACCAGTGCCTCCGCAGCAGCGCGCCGCCTGATGGCAGCGCCCACCTCGAGAATGTTCTCGTAGATCTGCGCAATCGTCCGCGGCGTGAGCCGCAGCACGCGCGGCTCGCCCGGCAGCTCCCGCAACGCGCGACTCAGCTCGTTCCCCGACGGCGCGCATACCTGGCAGAGATCCTGGGTCAGGATGACGTCGGGAGAGAGGTCCCGCAGCAGCACCTCGTCTACCTCGTACAGGCTCTCTCCCCTCTTCAGGCGCTCGGCGACGGCGCGGTCCACTTCCTCCGGCCGCATACCGTCGAGTCGCAGCACAGGCCGGCTCACCACCGGGAGAGTGGCCACTTCGGCCGGATAATCGCATTCGTGCGAGCGGCCCACGAGGTCGGCTGCTCCGCCGAGGGCGTGGACGATCTCCGTGGCGGCGGGAAGGAACGAGACGATTCTCACAGCTTCACGCACACATTCTTCGCCTCCGTAAAGAACCGGATCGCCTCGTCGCCGCCTTCCCGACCCACGCCGCTCTGTTTCATCCCGCCGAACGGTACCCGCAGATCCCGCAGGAGCCAGCAATTCACCCAGATGGTGCCACAGTCGATCTGCGCCGCCACTCGGTGCGCGCGCCCGACGTCCCTGGTCCACAGCGAGGCGGCGAGCCCGTAGAGGCTGTCGTTCGCGAGCACCACCGCCGCCTCCTCGCTCCGAAACGGGGTAACCGTCACCACCGGGCCGAAGATCTCTTCCTGGTTCACCCGGCAATTCATCGGCAAACCGGTGATTACCGTCGGCTCCAGGAAGAATCCATCGCGGCAGCGCTCCGGCAGCGAGGCCGGGCGGCCTCCCCCGGTCAGGATCGTTCCTCCTTCCGCGCGGGCCAGCGCGATGTACGATTCGATCTTCTCCCGGTGGGCGGCCGACACCACCGCGCCGATGCCGGTCGCCGCATCGAGCGGATCACCCACGACGAGGGTCTGAGCGCCCTGGACGATCCCCGCCAGAACCTCGTCGTACACCGCGGCATCAACCAGGATCCGCGAGCCGCAGAGACAGATCTGCCCCTGGTTGGTGAAGGCCGACCGCAGAACGCCGGGAATCGCCTCGGCCAGGTCGGCATCGCCGAAGACGATCGTCGGATTCTTGCCGCCCATTTCCAGGGTGAGCTTCTTGAACGCCGGGGCCGTTGCCCGCGCGATCGCCGCTCCCGTTGCGGTACCCCCCGTGAACGAAATCGTCGTGACCGATGGATGAGCGACGAGGCTCGCCCCCGCCGTCGCCCCGCGGCCGTGCACGATGTTGAGCACGCCGGGCGGGAGCCCCGCCTCCCGGCAAATCTCGCCCAGCATGTGCGCCGTCAATGGTGTGAGCTCGGACGGCTTGGCAACCGCGGTGTTACCGGTGGCGAGCGCCGGCGCGATCTTCCAGGAGAGGAGATAGAGCGGGAGATTCCAGGGGGAAATCAGCCCCGCCACCCCTCTCGGCTGGCGGAGGGTGTAGTTGAGCGCATCGGCATCGGTGAGGTGAGCTTCCGAGCGGGTATGCAGTACCGCAGTGGCAAAGAACCGGAAGTTCGCCGAGGCGCGGGGAATGTCGAGCGTGCGAGCCAGCGACAACGGTTTCCCGGTGTCGGTCGACTCGGCCAGCGCGAGGTCCTCGAGCCGGGCATCGATCAGCTCGGCGATTCTGAGCAGGACCTTCGAGCGCTCCGCGGCGCGCAACCCTGACCACGCGGGAAAGGCTCGCGCAGCGGCGCCGACCGCGCGCTCGATATCTTCTTCCTCGCTGTCTGGCGCCGTGGCGAATGGCCGGCCGGTTGCGGGCTCCAGCACGTCGAGGTATCGCCCGGCCGCGGGCGGGACGAGCTCGCCATCGATGTAATTCGCGAGGGTTCGCACGGTTTCAGATGGACGCGAGGCGTCCGCCGTCCACCGGCAGACTGACGCCGGTCACATAGCTCGCCCCCGGTGACGCGAGGAACGCCACGACGGACGCGATCTCCTTCGCATCGGCAAACCGCCCCATGGGAATCTCCGCCATCATCGTGCGCTCCACATCATCCACCGTCGTCCCTGATGCGGCGGCGCGGCTCGCGATCAGGCCATCGAGTCGCCCGGTGCGCGTCGATCCCGGAAGCACGTTGTTGACGGTGATGGCGAAGGGAGCGAGCTCCCTCGAGAGTGTCTTTGCCCATCCCGCCACCGCGGCGCGAATGGTATTTGAGACGCCGAGCCCCCGAATGGGCTCCCGCACCGAGGTCGAGACGATGTTGATGATTCTCCCGTAGCCTGAGTCCCGCATTCCCGGCACCAGGCACTGGACCAGTGCCTGTCCCGAGAGAATGTGCGAGGTGAATGCCGAGAGAAGCGCCGCTTCGCTGGCCTCCAGCGCAGGTCCCGGCGGTGGTCCGCCGGTGTTGTTGACCAGGATGTGAAAAACGGGGTGATCGGCGAGGTAGGCAAGCAGTGTGGCGCGAAGCGCGGTGGGATCGGAAAAATCTGCCACCAGCGCCTCGTGATCGGCACCGGCAGGAGAGGGAAGCCCGTCGCGGACCGCGGAGAGCCGCTCGCGGTTTCGGGCCAGCAACACGACTGCCGCACCGGCTTCCGCCAGCGCATTGGCGCTCGCCTCACCGATGCCCTGGGTGCTGCCGCAGACGAGGGCGCGCCTGCCGTTCAGTGAGTGCATGGCGACGAAGCTACTCCCGGGGTCTGGCCGGCGGGAGTGGCAGTCGAACAATCAGGCGGCGAGTCGTGCCCTGCGGAGGTGGAGCTGGGCGCTCACGCTGTTGAGTGCGAGCCGAACGTCGCGTACCCGCTCGGATGCCGTCCGGAGCACGTCGTCGAGGCCGCTCCGTTCCGCCAGACGGTGCTCCGCCGCTTCTGCGTAGCCGCGGCCACCGAGGGTTTCATAGTAGGAGAGATCCGGACCCCCGCGCCGAAGCCGCTGGGCCGCGATCCGCTCGGGAAAGACTCCGGAGAGCCATAGCGCATAGTTGCCCAGGTGGACCGACACTTTGAACTGGCGGTCGCCGGTGGACGCGGAAAGATCGGCCAGAATATCCACCAGGTAGCGGTGATCATGGTCATCCACGTCATCCACCCGCGTGGCCCGCTGCCGGATTCCGAACTCCCGGAGAAGCGCCGCGAAATAATCGGCGACGACGGGGTCCTCGACCCCGACGTCGAGCAGAGAATGGCGGACCAGAACATAGAAGAGAAGCGAGGATGAGGGCCCAGGAAGCGAGGCGCTCATCAGGTATGCCACGACCTCACGCCGGTCCAGCACGTGGTCGAGGTCCTCGCGCACGACGCCGTCGCTCGGGAGCGTCATGCCGAGGAGATCGAGGTCCTCCGGGGTGATCCGGCTGCGGGCGTCGGCGCTGATCATGTCGATTTCTGCATGCAAACCGCGTACCTTGTGCCTCCGGCGTACCAATCGTATTCCTACCTATCTATATACATACCACACCCCTTCCGGCCCGTCTGGCACTCCCTCCCGGTGGCGAGGAGCAGCATGCAGGTGGATCGCAATGACCTGATTCGCACCCTTTCCGACCTCGTGCGGATCAATTCCATCAATCCCACCCTGGTGCCGGGCGCCCCGGGCGAGGCCGAAATCGCCGGCTACGTGGCCGGCTGGCTCGGTGATGCCGGGCTCGAGATCCTGGTGGACGAGCCGGAGCCGGGGCGGCCGAGCGTGGCGGCGCGACTCAAGGGAACCGGCGGCGGTCGCAGCCTGATGCTCAACGCGCACATGGACACGGTCGGCGTCGAGGGCATGCCCGATCCGTTCAGCGCTGCGGTGCGCGACGGCAAGCTCTACGGCAGGGGGGCGTACGACATGAAGGGAAGCCTCGCGGCGTGCATGGCCGCGGCAAAGACGCTGGCCCGCTCGGAGCTGCCCCTTCGCGGTGATGTCGTCGTCGCCGCGGTAGCCGATGAGGAGTACGGAAGCATCGGAACTGCCGGCCTGCTCCGGACCCTGCGCACCGACGCGGCGATCGTCACCGAGCCGACGTCGCTCCGCATCTGCCGGGCGCACAAGGGCTACCTCTGGATCGAGGTCGAAGTCGAAGGACGCGCCGCGCACGGAAGCCGGTTCGACCTCGGGATCGACGCCAATCTGCGGATGGGGCGGTTCCTCACCGCCCTGGAGGGGCTGGAGCGCGAGCTCCGGGCGCGACCTCCGCATCCCCTGGTCGGGCCACCCTCGCTGCACGCGGCGCTGCTCGAAGGGGGCAGCGACCGGGGAGATCGACGCGCTGCTGGCCGCCCTGCGTCGCGAGGACCCCATGCTCACGATCTCGCTGCGGACTTTCTTCAGCCGGGACTCCTTCGAGATCGGGCCGGACGCCGGTATCGTTCAGACGCTGGATGCCGCCGCCCGGACGGTGCTGGCAGAGCCCCCCGTCCATGTGGGCGACACTCCCTGGATGGATTCGGCGCTTACCGCCGGAGCGGGGATCGAAACGGTGGTGTTCGGACCGCACGGAACGGGAGCGCACGCGGCGGAAGAGTGGGTCGATGTCGAGAGCGTGGTGCAGTCGGCGAATGTACTGGTGGCCACGGCGCGCGCGTGGTGCCGGTAGCACAGACTCCAGCCAGGGAATCCGGGATGCATGGACTGATGATGGACTGGCAGCTCACCCTGACCCACTTCCTCGAGCGGGCGCGCCTGCTTTTTCACAACCAGATCATTGCCAGCCGGAAGGGAGACGGGGTCGTTCGCCACACCTTCCGTGAGATGACGAGCCGGGTCGACCGCCTCGCGGGCGCGCTGACGGCGCTCGGGGTGCAGCGAGGCGACCGGATCGGCACGCTGGGCTGGAACAGCCACCGGCATCTCGAGGCATATTACGCCATCCCCTGCATGGGGGCGGTGCTGCACACGCTCAACCTCCGCCTCCATCCCGATCAGCTCACCTATGTCATCAACCACGCGAAGGATCGGGTCCTGATCGTCGATGCCTCGCTGCTTCCGCTGCTGGAAAAGGTCCGCGCCAATCTCACCACGGTGGAGACCGTCGTGGTCATGTCGGACGGGGAGGCGGGGCAGGGGATTCCGCCGGGGATGCATGATTACGAGGCGCTGCTCGCCGCGGCGCCTCCGACCTTTGCGTGGCCGGCGCTCGACGAGGAGGACGCCGCGGCGCTGTGCTACACCTCGGGCACGACAGGTCATCCGAAAGGGGTGCTGTACTCCCATCGGGCGCTCGTGCTCCACACGCTCGGCTTCTCGATCGCCGACGCGTTCGGCCTTTCGCAGCGCGACGTGGTGTTGACGATTGTCCCGATGTTTCACGCCAACGCCTGGGGCCTGCCGTTCGCGGCCGGCATGCTGGGATGCAGTGTGGTGCTTCCGGGGCCCCACCTGGCCCCCAAGGATCTGGTGGACCTGATCGAGAGCGAAAGCGTCACATTCGTCGGCGGTGTGCCCACGATTGTCGCCGCGCTCTACCACTACCTGAAGCAGTCGGGCCGGAAGGTGCCGACGCTGCGCCAGATTCTCGTGGGGGGGTCGGCGCTGCCCAGGGTCCTGCTCGAGGGCTTCGACGAGATGGGCATCGAAGTGGTCCACGCCTGGGGGATGACCGAGCTCTCACCCGCGGGAACCGTGTCCCGGCTGCGCGGGGAGATGGAGGAGTGGCCGCAGGACGAGAAGACCAGGGTGCGACTGCTCCAAGGCACCCCCTTTCCGCTGGTTGAGCTCCGGGTGGTCACGGAAGACGGCGTCGTGGCACCCTGGGACGGCGCCACCGCGGGAGAGTTGCAGGCCCGTGGTCCCTGGGTCATCCGGGAGTACTACGAGGATCCCGGCAGCGCGGAGCGCTTCCAGGATGGCTGGTTCTGCACCGGCGACGTCGCGGTAATCGACGAGCGCGGCTACGTCCGCCTGGTGGACCGCACCAAGGACATGGTGAAGAGCGGCGGCGAGTGGATCTCGAGCGTCGATCTCGAGAACGTGATCATGAGTCACCCGCATGTGGCGGAAGCCGCCGTGGTGGCGATCTCCCATCCCAAGTGGACCGAGCGTCCCCTTGCCTGCGTGGTGCCGAAGCCCGGAGGCGCAGGTGAGCTGACCCGCGCCGCGCTCCGTGAGTGGCTTCGCGGGAGAGTTGCCGACTGGTGGCTTCCCGACGACGTGGTCGTGCTCGAGGTGGTGCCCAAAACGAGTGTAGGCAAGTTCGACAAGAAGGTGTTGCGGGAACGATTCAAGGACCACGTCTGGCCGGAGGCCTCGTGAACCGCCTCATTGCAACCGCTCTGCTCGTCCTGTCCGCCGCTCCCCTCGCGGGACAGGTGGTCGATCCGTACCTCGCTCTTGCGCGGCGAGTGCTCCGAACCACCCCGCTGGTGGACGGCCATAACGACCTTCCCTGGAGAATCCGCGAGGACACCATCGCGCGCGGCGATGTGGAGGCCTACGATCTCCGCAAGAAGACACCGGGCCACACCGACATCGCCCGGCTCCGGCGCGGAATGGTCGGCGCGCAGTTCTGGTCGATCTACATCCCGGGGGAAATTCGCGACTCCGGCTATGCTCGGGTGCAGCTCGAGCAGTTCGACATCGCGCGGCGAGTGATCGCCAGGTACCCCGAGATCCTGCAACCGGCCCCCACCGCCGCGGCGGTGCGGCGCGCCTTCGCCGCCGGGAAGATCGGCTCGCTGCTCGGCCTCGAAGGCGGTCACGCCATCGAAAACTCCCTCGGCGCGCTCCGGGTGTACTACGATCTCGGCGCCCGCTATATGACGCTGACCCACAATGTGACGCTGGACTGGGCCGACGCGGCGCTCGACAGCGCAACGCACGGCGGCCTCACCCGCTTCGGCGAAGAAGTCGTTCGGGAAATGAACCGGCTCGGGATGCTCCTCGATCTGTCCCACGTCTCGCCCGGGACCATGAGCGACGCGCTGACCGTGACCGAAGCGCCGGTGATCTTCTCGCACTCGGGTGCGCGCGCGCTGGTCGATCACCGCCGCAACGTGCCCGACTCGATTCTTGCGCGGCTTCCGAAGAACGGCGGCGTCGTCATGGTGCCCTTCGTGACGACGTTCGTGTCCGCGGCCCTCAAGGCGTGGGAAGATTCCGGCGCGGCAGCCCGGAAGGGGCCGCGCCCGCGGGTGGGTATCCAGAACGTCGCGGATCACATCGACCATGTTCGGAAGGTGGCGGGGGTGAACCACGTCGGCATCGGCTCCGATTTCGATGGGATCACCGAAACCCCCGAGGGACTCGAGGACGTTTCGACCTTTCCCGCGCTCTTTGCCGAGCTCGCCCGCCGGGGATGGACCGAGGTGGACCTCCGAAAGCTCGCGGGGGAAAACGTGCTCCGGGTGCTTGCGCAGGCGGAACGCGTGGCGGCCCGGCTCAAGAAACAGCGTCCGCCGAGCCCGAAGACCATTCGCGAGCTCGACGGCCCCGGCGCCACCAAGTAGTCGGGCGTGGATGCCTTCCTCGAGCGGCTGGACTGGCTGTACGCCGGTCTGGCCCTGCTCGTCGTCCTGATTCCCGTCGCCCGGTTCCGGGCCCTCGGCGGCGCAGGCCTGGGATTCGCGCTCCTCGGTGCCGCGAGCGACCGCCTGGGCGGGCCCTCTGCCGGCACTGCTTTCGCCACAGTCAATGAAGTGCTGGTGGGGATCGGCGCCGGCCTCGTGCTGCTCGGGCTGCTCCTCGGCGCGCGGCGGCGGCCGGCGGCTCCCGAGCCCGCCATCCGCGCTCCTCCCTCTGGCCGCTACCCCGATTCGCTGCTCCTCGCCGGGCTGGCCCTCGCCGCCGCCGCGCCGCACCTGCTGCTCGTCGAGCTCGGGATTCTGCTGGTGCTCGTGGCGGCCGCCCGCACCACGCTTCGCGCACGACGCCCGTGGTGGCTCAGCGTGCTGTTCGCAAGCGCGGTGCTGCTCGCTCTTGCCTTCGTGCTGGCGCTGACCATCCTCGGCCCGGAGGCGGGCCGCATGCTCGCCCTTCGGGACGGCCCATTCAGTCCGGCGGCGGAGCGGATGCTGGTCATGCTCCTCGGCGCGGGCACATTACTTCTTGCCGGACTGCCACCGCTGCACCAGGCACCGTGGGGGCTCGTATTGGCGCCACTCACCGCCATCGTGATGGTCCGGGTGGCCCTTCCCGCGCTCTCGGGCGGAGTCGGCGAGTGGCAACCGCTCGCCATGCTGCTGGTCGCCGGGGCGGGAGCGGCGGCGGCGTTTGCGCGCAGGTGGCCCGCATTCGCGGTGGCCGCGGGACTCGCTTCGCTCTGGAGCGGTGTTCCTGCGGGCGCATTGGCGGCGCAGATCCTCGTCCTGTGGGGGTGGCTGCTCCAACTGGCTGCCGAGGGCAGCCTGGGCCGGATCCCGAAGCTTGGAGAGCGCTGGGCGGGGCTTGCCCTGCTGGTGCCGGCGCTCGCGGCCCTCCCCGCGCTCGAAGCCGGCCTCAGGGCGCAGGTGGTGGTATCGGTGGCTCTTGTGGTGGCGGGATTGGCCGCCCTGTTGCGCGAGTTCCTCCGGCGGCCCGGGGTTGTCCACGCGCCGTTATATTGACACGCGCCATTCCGGAATCCGGCGGCCGGACTCCGGAGCAACCTGTTCGGGAGATCGCCATGCCATTCACTCTTGCTCCGCTTCCCTACGACCATGCCGCGCTCGAGCCCCATATCGACGCGCAGACCATGCAGATCCATCACGGCAAGCACCATCAGACCTACATCACCAACCTGAATGCGGCGCTGGAAAGCCAGCCGTCGCTGCAGAGTCTCTCGATCGAGGCGTTGCTCGGGGATCTGAGCAAGGTACCCGAGGCGTCGCGGACGGCGGTGCGGAACAATGGCGGTGGTCATTTCAACCACACCCTCTTCTGGCAGCTCATGGCGCCGGGCGGCGCAAAGGAGCCCCAGGGAGAGCTTGCAAAGGAGATCGAGGCCGGCTTTGGAGGCCTGGCCGGCTTCAAGGAACAGTTCCAGAAGGCGGGCCTCGGGCGGTTCGGGAGCGGGTGGGCGTGGCTGGCGCGCGACAAGTCGGGCAAGCTCGCGATCGAGAGCACCCCGAACCAGGACAGCCCGATCATGGAGGGCAAGCACGCCATCCTGGGATGCGACGTCTGGGAGCACGCCTATTACCTCAAGTATCAGAACCGGCGCGCGGACTATATGTCGGCGTGGTGGAACGTGGTGAACTGGAGCGTCGTGGGGGAGCGGCTGAAGACCTGACAGCGTCAACACTGAAAAGTGAACGGTGAACGGGACCTGCCTGTCACCCTGAGGGTAGCGATAGGGAGGGTAACAACCCGCTATGTCCAGCGGGCGCAGGGAGCGGGCGGACGACGGGGGTGCTAGTGAGCGTAGCGAACTCGAGCGCCCCCGGAGGCCAGCCCGCCCCGAGCCCGCGGAGTGACACGCGGTTCCGCCCCTCCGCTCAGGGTGACAACCAAAAAGGATTCGCGTTGATGCCGCTGCCTTTAGTCGGTTCTCCTGCCCCCGATTTCACCCTGCCTTCGACTTCCGGCCAGTCGGTCACACTCTCCGCGCTCCAGGGCAAAAACGTGCTGCTGGCGTTCTTTCCGCTGGCGTTCACGAGTACCTGCACGGCGGAAATGTCTGCGATGTCGGAGGACTACGGAAAGTTCCAGAGCGGGAACACCGTGGTTCTCCCGATCAGCGTGGATTCGGTTCCCACGCTCAAGGAGTTCAAGGCCAAGGAGAGGATCACGGTCGATCTCCAGAGCGATTTCAAGCGCGAGGTGTCACGGCTCTATGGCGTCCTGAACGAGGAGAAGTTCTACAGCAACCGCGGCTACGTCCTGATCGATCGAAACGGCGTGATTCGCTGGACCTACCAGGAGGCCAACAACAGCGAGCGCCGCGACAACAGCGAGTTGTTGGCCGAGATGGCCAGGCTGGGCTGATCCCTGATTCGCCCGGCGCTCCTCGATACTCCGGAGCAGGCGCTCAACCAGGCCTTCGCATGGTCCGCCCGGCGCGCCGGCGCTGAAGTCCGCGCCGGTGCGGGCATCACGGCCGAGGAATGGGACGGCGCCGATTTCGCCCATCTGATGGAGGAGGCGAAGGGATTTCGCCGGGTCGGCGCGCACGCGCTGCCGGATCCCGCGGCATTCCTGCGAGAAGTCGTGGGCGGGCTGTTCGGTGCGCGGGCCGATCAGGCAGGCGGCAGGTTCGGGCTGTCCCCTTGGGTCCCCGAGGGCTGGCAGAGCATGGCCCTCCGGCGCGTGCGATTCCATCGGACTCTCGTGGACGTGGAGCTCCGCCCCCGCGCCGAGTGGACGACGGTGCGGCTCGCGGTGAGCTTCGGCCCCCCGATTCCTCTGGCTCTCACCCTGAGGAACACCCTTCCGGTGGCGCGGGTGACGGTGGACGAGGTGGCGCTGGCTCGCGATCTGGCCATTTTTACGCTGTCGGCCGAGCACGAAATCGTGTTCTTTTACGGAGCCGCCGGGCGCGATTAGCGAAGAGCGAGGAGGGAACGCCATTTCCTCTTCGCTCTTCGCTACGCCCTCGCCAGGAGTAGTTTGGGCTCCGTCATCGCCATCATCGCCTCCACCACGCCCTCCCTTCCAAACCCCGACGACTTGACGCCTCCATAGGGGAGATGGTCGAGCCGGAGGGTTGGAATGTCGTTGACGACAACACCGCCCACGGCGAGCTGGCGGAACGCCTGCTCGATCCGGCGCGCATCATGGGTAAAGATCCCCGCCTGCAGCCCGTACCGCGATGCGTTGGCGAGCCGGATCCCTTCCGCCCACGTGCGATATGGCGCGACGGTCAGCACCGGACCGAAGACTTCTTCCTGCCAGACTTTCATCTCCGGCCGCGTGCGCGTGAGAATCGTGGGACCGAGCACCATCCCGCGCCGCCGCCCCGTAACGAGCGGCACGGCGCCGTCCGCGATCGCGTCCGTCACCCACGCTTGGACCCGCCGCAGGCTGGCCTCGTCGATCATCGGGCCGATGACGGTGTCGACGCGCGCCGGGTCGCCACGACGGAGCGCGCGCGTGGCGTCCACCACCCTCCCGACCAGCCGGCGATAGACCGGCTCGTGGATGTAGAGCCGCTGCACCTTGATGCAGATCTGGCCGGCGTAGGCAAAGGCGCCCCAGGCGAGGCGCGCCGCGAGGGCATCGAGATCGGATGCGTCGGAGTGCACCAGCACCGCGGCGTTCCCGCCCAGCTCGAGCAGCACGCGCTTGCGCCCCGCCACCGACTTGAGGTGCCATCCGACCGCGGCGCTGCCGGTGAAGCTCAGCATGGCGAAGGCGTCGTCCCGTGCAAGCCGCTCCGCCACCGCGATCGGCAGATGCAGCACCTGCAAGCCGCCCGGGGGGAGGCCGGCCCGGGTGAGCAGCTCGGCCAGACGGAACGCGGCCAGCGGCGCCTGGGGCGGGGGCTTGAGCACGACCGCGTTTCCCGCCGCGATCGCCGGCGCGACCTTGTGGGCCACCAGATTCAGAGGGAAGTTGAAGGGGGCAATGGCGGCGATCACGCCGACCGGAACGCGCTCCATCCGGGCGGTCATTCCGGCGCCGCGCGGATCGGCATCTGCGGCGAGTGCGGTCACGCCGAAGCGGCGGGCCTCCTCGGACGCCTGGCGAAACACCAGCACCGCCCGGTCGACTTCGGCCGCCGCGAGCGAAAGCGGCTTACCGGCATCCCGTGCGATCAGGCGCGCCAGCGGGACGCGCTCTTCCCGGAGCAGGAACGACACGGTCTCGAGAATTTCCGCGCGCCGGTGGCGGGGCAGGGCAGCCAGCGCCTCCGCGCCGCGTCGGGCGCCGGCGATGGCGCGGTCGAGGTCGGCGTCGTCTCCCGCGACCATGTACGCGAGTGTGCGCCCGTTGAACGGGGCCGTCACCGGCTCGCAGGCGCGGCGCCGCCGAGGCAGCCAGGCGCCGTCCACCCAGGGTGTGAGGACCGAGAGCGACATGAGGACTCCTCCCGTGGGAGGTTAAACTTAGTGGCCACCGATGATTCTCCCATGAACGCAGCTCCCCCCCCGGCGTCCGGACTGGCCCTCATCGGCCAGCTCACCCGCATCCTGAACAGCGGGCTCGCCCCCGACGAGACGCTCCGCGTGGTCGCGGCCACGCTGCAGGACGGTCTCCCCGCGCGTCACGTCGTCGTGTGGCGCCGCGAATCGAACGCCTCCACCTTCGCGGGCGTGGCGATGCCAACGGGCGAGTACGCCGCCGCGTCGCTCGACGACCTCCCGCAACCGGGTCCCGGCGCGCAACGCTATCCCCTGGTGCACGGCGGCGCGCGCCTCGGTGTTCTGCAGATCGACTACGACCAGCCCGACCCGCATCCCGATCCCGTGGTGCTCCAGGTGATCACCGACCTCCTCGCCCCCTTCCTCGACGCGATGACGCTGTCGGAAGACCTCGCGCTGGAGGTCGCCAGCCGTTCGCGCGAGATCGAGGCGCAACGCCGCTTCACCAGCCTCATCATCGACAGTCTGCCCGTGGGACTCTACGTCATCGACCGGGACTACCGCATCCAGGTCTGGAACCGGAAGCGGGAGACCGGCACCCAGGGCCTCCGCCGGGGCGACGTGATGGGGCGGCCGGTCTTCGAGGTGCTGACGCGCCAGCCCGCCGGGCAACTGCGCGCCGAGTTCGACCGGGTGTTTCGGGCCGGCGAGATCCAGCAGATAGATATCCAGGTCGATTCCCGCGGAGAGACCCGCTCCTACCGGATCAGCCGCATTCCCATGCGGCTCGACGGCGACGCGATCACCCACGTCATCACGATTGGGGAGGACGTCACCGAAGCCCGGGACGTCCAGCTCCGGATTCTCCAGAGCGAGAAGCTCGCGGCGGTGGGCCAGCTCGCGGCGGGGGTCATGCACGAGATCAACAATCCCCTCGCGACGATCGGCGCCTGCGTGGCCGCCATCCAGGCGCGCCTCGGCGCCTCGGCCGAGGAGACCGTTCACGAGTATCTCGACATCATCGACAAGGAAGTACTTCGCTGCACCCACATCGTCGACGGCCTCCTGGACTTCAGCCGTCCGAAGGAGAGCAGCCCGAAGAAACCGATCGAGGTGAACGCGCTGATCGAGCAGACGCTCTACCTTCTCAAGCACCACCAGCGATTCAACCGGCTCAACGTCATCCGGGAGCTTGGCGACGGGCTCCCTCCGGTGCTCGCCAACGACGAGCAGATGATCCAGGTGCTGATGGCGCTGATGCTGAACGGGGTGGACGCGCTGGACGACGGGGGGACGCTCACGGTGCGCACGCTGCGCAATCCGTCCCGGTCGGACGAGGTCATGATCGCCATCATCGACACCGGCCACGGGATCCCGGCCGCCGACCTCCCGAAGATCTTCGAGCCGTTCTACACCACCAAGCCCCCGGGCAGGGGGACCGGACTCGGACTGTCGATCTGCTACGGCATCGTCGAGCAGCATCTTGGCCGCATCGAAGTCGATTCCGAGCCGGGGCTGGGCAGCACCTTCCGCGTCTTCCTCCCCATCGGCATCGGGGACTGAGGTGAAGATTCTCGTCGTCGAGGATGACCGCGTGGTGGGCCAGTACATCCGGCGCGGACTGGAGGAATCCCAGTATCACGCCGATCTGGTGGATGACGGGCTGGAGGCGCTTCGGCTCATCTCGGGGGGGAATTACGATCTCGTCGTCCTCGACCTGCGCCTCCCCGGCATGGGTGGCCTCGAGGTGTTGCGCACCATTCGCGACCGGGGGAACACCACGCCGATTCTCGTGCTCACCGCGCAGGACGCAGTCGGGCACAAGGTCGAAGCCCTCCGCGCCGGCGCCGACGACTACGTGACCAAGCCCTTCGCCTTCGAGGAGGTGCTCGCGCGGGTGGAGGCGCTGTCCCGGCGGCCCAAGCAGCTCACGTCGCCCAAGCTCTCCGTCGGCGATCTCGAGCTCGATGTGGGAAGCCGTGAGGTGCATCGCGCTGGCCGGCCGATCGAGCTCACCCCCAAGGAATACGCGGTCCTCGAGTACCTCATGCGTCACCCCGGCCGGGTGATGTCGCGGACGCTGATCACCGAATACGCCTGGGACTACCACTTCGATCCCGGCACCAACATCGTGGATGTGGTGATCAACCGGCTCAGAAAAAAGGTGGATTCCGGCGCCGAGAAGAAACTCCTGCACACCGTGCGCGGCGTGGGGTACGTGATCCGGGCCTGACGTGCGCTCCATCCGCTGGCGGCTGACCTTCGCCTACGCGCTCGCCCTGCTGGCCACGATGGTCGTCTTCGGGGCCACGCTCTATTTTGCCCGCCAGCAGACCAGCGCCCGCACCTTCGACCAGCGCCTCCAGCAGCGGCTGATGCTCGAAGCGGAGCTGTCGGTGCGGTACCTGGAGCGCTCCCACCGCGTGCTCGGCCGCCTCGTCGCCGACGACACGCCGCCGACGCTCGAGCCGGCGATCGCCGCCTATTTCGAAAGCATCCGCGACTTCCTGGTGCTCGCCGACAGCGGGGGACGGGTGCTCTACGCCTCCGACTCCGCGTCGGCGCTCCCGATTGCGTCGTTCGAGCGGCTCCGCGCGCCGCTGGTGGCGCCGCCCGACAGCGTCCGCACCGGCGCCTACACCTTCGATCCGGCGATCGGTCCGGCGCGCTACCTGATCGTCCCGGTGGACGATGCCGGGCCCGAGGTGGCCGGCGTGCTGGTGGCGGCGCCCAGCACCTCCACTTTTCTTGAGGCGGAAGCGCTGCTCTCGAGCATGCTGGTGATCGCGCCGATCATCCTCGCCGCCTCGGTGCTGGTCGGGTATTGGGTCGCGGGCCGCAGCCTCGACCCGCTCGGCGCGATGGTCCGCGAGCTCGAGGCCATCACCGACGGCCGGAGCCTCCACCGCCGCCTGGTGGTGGAGCGCACCGGAGACGAAGTCGCCCGGCTTGGCTCCGCGGTCAATCTGATGTTCGACCGCCTGGAGCGGAGCTTTGCCGCGCTGCACCGTTTCACGGCGGAAGCGAGCCACGAGCTCAAGACCCCACTGATGGTGCTCCGCGCAGGGGTCGAGCGGGCGCTCCGCAATCCCAACACGCCGCCGGAAAGCCTGCAGTCACTGGATGAATCGCTGATGCACATCGGGCGCATGGCGGAATTGGTGGACAGCCTGCTCACGCTGGCCCGCGCCGACGAGGGCCGTCTTCCGCTGGCTGCCGAGGAATGTGATCTCCGCGAGCTGGTCGCCGAGGCGGCCGAGACCGCCAATATCCTGGGTGAGGCGCGCGCCCTCACCGTCACGGCAGCGATCCCCGAGGTGCCGGTGCCGCTCCGCGTGGACCGCAACCGTGTTCGGCAGATGCTGCTCAATCTGGTGACCAACGCGGTGAAGTACACGCCCGACAGCGGAGAGATCGCGCTCGGTCTGTCCGATCAGGGCGATTCCGTGACGCTCACCGTGGGGGACACCGGAATCGGCATTGCGGCAGGTGATCTCCAGCATATATTCGACCGCTTCTGGAGAGCGGACCCGGCGCGCTCCCGCGCGGGCGAAAGTCCCGGAACCGGCCTCGGCCTGGCGATCACCAAGTGGGTAGCCGAAGCCCACGGCGGGACCATCGCGGTACAGAGTCGGCCAGGGCGAGGTACATTGTTCACGGTGGCGCTTCCCCGGTTGCCTGCCGAACCCGACGGCACGAGCTAATCGTCTTGTCATCGAATTGTCATTTACCGGTCAGCGCGACGCCACCCGGCCCGGTTTGATTACCTCCGTAAGGTTGACTCCCGTGGAGGCAACATAAATGTTCGAGTATCTGATCGAATCGAAGCCCAAGAAGGTTCGCACCTTCAAGCAGCAGGCCATGTCGGTTGTGCTGCACCTCGTGATCGGCTATGCCGCGATCACGGCGACTAAGGGCGCAGCCGAGGAGCTGACCAAGGTATTGCAGGACACCACCAACTTCATGCTGGCGCCGCCCCCGCCGCCGCCGCCGCCGCCCGACGCCCCGGCCCCCGAAGCCATCGTGTCCGCCAATCCGCCGCCGCTCGGGTTCCAGACGGTGATGCCTCCGACGGAAATTCCCAAGGATATCCCGCCGGTCAACCTGAACGAGCGCTTCAACGCCGCCGACTTTACCGGCAAGGGCGTCGAGGGCGGCGTCGCGACGGGCATCGCCGGCGGCACCGGTCCGGTGACCGGCGAGACGTTCCTGCAGACCGAAGTGGACGACCCGGTTGTGCAGATCAACATCCCGAAGCCCCGGTACCCCCCAGTGCTCCAGCAGGCCGGCGTCTCGGGGTCCGTCGACGTCACCTACGTGGTGGACACGCTGGGGCATGCGGAGCCGTCGTCGTGGAAGGTGCAGCGGAGCTCCAACCAGCAGTTCGAGGCGCCCGCCCGGGAAGCGATCATGAAGGGCGTCTTCAAGCCGGCCCGGATCAAGGGCGCCGCAGTGCGCCAGCTGGTGCAGCAGAAGATTTCGTTCAACATCGGTCAGTAGGGGTTCTCACCGTTAAAGGAGCGGTCCCATGGGTGTAGATATTCTCGCACTGTGGCATCACGCCGGTCTCTTTGCCAGAGGGATCGTGTTCGTGCTGCTCATCATGTCGTTCTTGTCGCTGACCATCGCCTTGAACAAGATGTGGCAGATCCACAAGAGTGCCGCCGCCACCCGGAAGTTCGCCTCGCACTTCTCCCGGTCGATCCAGGAGGAGCAACTCGACCAGGCCATCGCGCTGGCCGAAAAGAACCAGGGGAGCCACGTGGCCCGGGTGCTGGGCGGGGCGCTCCAGGAAGTGAAGCCGTTGCTGCGTGACCGGGCCACCATCACCGCGGCCGACATCAATTCCGCCGAGCGCGCGGTGGAGCGGCAGATGCTGATCGTGCTCTCCGAGTTCAAGCGCGGCCTGGGTGTGCTGGCGACGGTCGGCTCGACGGCGCCGTTCGTCGGCCTCCTCGGCACCACGATGGGCATCGTGACGGCGTTTAACGCGATGACCTCGGGCGGCAATGCAGGCGGTCTCGCGGGCATCGCCGGCGGTATCGCCGAGGCACTCATCACCACGGCGCTTGGCCTCCTGGTCGCGATCCCGGCGGTGTGGTTCTACAACTACTTCACCACCAAGATCGAGAACCTCACGGTCGAATTGACCTATACGTCGAAGGAGCTCATCGACTACCTCATCAAGAGCGTCGGGAGCGAGTTCGGCCGGTCGATCTTTACCAAGGAGTTCCAGGCCCAGAAAGCGGTGAGCGGCAGTGGGCACATCAGTTAATCGGGCCGGAACCACCTCGATCAAGTCGGAACCGAACGTCATTCCGATGATCGACATCATGCTGGTGCTCCTGATCATCTTCATGATCGTGACGCCGCTGATCGCGAGCGGTTTCAAGGCCACGATGCCTCAGGGCGCGAATCTGGAAAAGCGCCCCGAGGGCGATGGCGAAGTGGTCCTGGGCATCGACGCCGCCGGGGGGTACTTCCTGAACGGCGTCTCGATTCCAGTGGAAACGCTGGAAGACCGGCTCAAGAGCATCTACAATGCCCGGCCCGAAGACAAGATCATGTACTTCCGGGCCGACAAGGATCTGCAATACGGCAAGATCCAGGAGGCGGTCGAGATCGCCCGCAAGTCGGGCGTGCGGGTCATGGCCGCGATCACAGACGTGAAGCAGAGCGGCAAGGGCCTGTTCGACACCGAAAAGAAGTAAGCCACGCAAAGGAGCGGAATCATGGCTGGAGGAGGTGGAGGTCCGTCCGGCAGTATCAGCGCCGAGCCCAACGTCATTCCGATGATCGACATCATGCTGGTGCTGCTGATCATTTTCATGATCTCGCAGCCCCTGACCCGCATGGCGATCGACGTGCAGGTGCCCCCGCCGGTGACCAGCCCGGCGAGCGGACCCTCGACCCAGATCGTGCTGGAGATCGCGGCGGACGGCAGCTACAGCATCAACGGGCAGCCGGTGCCGAAGGATCAGCTGGACACCCAGATCCACGCGATCTTCGACCAGCGGCCGACCAAGCTGCTGTTCATGAAGCCGGCGGTCAATCGGGTGTATCAGGAAGTCATCGAAGCTATGGACGTCGCCCGCGGCGCGGGAATCCAGGTGATCGGATTCACTCCCAAGACGGGCTGAGAAGGACATTGCACCCGTGGAATGCGCGCGGGGGCCTTCGGGTCCCCGCGTATCGTTTTGGGGGGGGATGCCGAAAGGGGAAGCGGGAAGGGGGAAAGGGGAAGGGGTCCTCTGTCACCAGCATCCAGCCCCCAGCATCCAGTACCCAGCCCCCAGTCCCCTGCTTACACTAAGACCGTGACCGCGCCGCTGCCGCCCCAGTTGCCGCCGCTTCCCCCTCCAAGCGTCCGAATGCCGCTCGGCCGACAGAGCCGCCTCGGCGTATGGGCCTCTTTCGTGGTCCACCTGGTGCTGATTCTGCTGTTGGTCGAGATCACGCGGGGCGGGCTTTGGTGGGAACCCCTGCCGCTGGATGGCAGCGGGCTCGACCAGGCCGGCGGCGGGGGAGGGGCGGGCCGCCAGATCACGATGATTCCCCTGGCGCCGGCGCCTGCCGCAGCACCGGTGCTGCGTCCGACCCCTGCGGTCGTGACGCCGCCGGTCCCTCCGCCTCCTGTCGTGGTCCCCGATGAGATTCCTCCTCCCGTGACCACCCCGCCACCGGCTGATACGATCGCGAAGCCCGCCGCCGGTGGCCCAACGACCGGATCGGGCGGCGGAACGGGAGGAGGGATCGGAACCGGAGCCGGGCCCGGAACGGGTCCCGGGGCAGGGTCGGGCAGCGGGGGCACTGGAACCGGATCCGGAGACACTGTTCGCACTGCGGGGCGCCCGCCGGAGCCGCGCCAGGTCATACTTCCCCCGTTCGACTATCCGAGAACGATGCGCGGCCGAACGATACAGGTCACGTTTTTCGTCCTCGCCAATGGCCGGGTCGATCATGTCGTCTTCGGTGAAGACATTCCCGACCGCGGTTACGCGAAGAAGCTCGAAGATGTCATGCTGGCGTACCGGTTCCGTCCCGCCCGGTCGCCGCAGGGATTACCCATTCCAGGCCATACCAACGTCAGCATATCGTTCTGACCCTCCACGCCTCCGAGGCCCCGGCCCATGAGCCAGCTCTTCCGCCGGAAGACCGTCGCCGACTGCGAGAAGGACATTGCCGAGCGCGGCGGGCTCAAGCGCACGCTCACCAAGTGGCACCTCACCGCCCTCGGAGTGGGCGCCACGATCGGCGCGGGTATCTTCGCGACCACGGGGACCGCGATCGTGGGCGATGCGGCTCGCCCCGGTGCCGGCCCGGCGATCGTCCTCTCGTTCATTCTCACGGCGGTGGCGTGCGGGTTCGCCGCGCTCTGCTACGCGGAGTTCGCGGCGATGGTTCCGATTTCGGGATCGGCCTATACCTACGCCTACGCCTCCCTCGGTGAGTTCGTCGCCTGGATCATCGGGTGGGATCTGATCATCGAGTATGCGGTGGGCAACATCGGGGTCGCGATCGGGTGGTCGGGGTATTTTCGCGAGCTGGTGAGTCACTTCGGGATCGAGATCCCCGCCTGGCTCGCGACCGATCCGCGCTCCGCCGGGATGGCCGCCGCGGCGCTCGCATCCGGCGCAACCGATCCGACCACGACCTATCTGGCCTCGGCGCTCACCGGAGCTCCGGTGCTCTTCGGTATTCCGATCGTCGCGAATCTGCCGGCGTTCCTGGCGGTCGCGGTCATCACCGTCGTGCTGGTCATCGGCATCCGGGAATCGGCGAACACCAATAACGCGATGGTGATTCTCAAGATCGGGATCATCCTGTTCTTCATCGCGGTGGGCGCCTTCCTCATCCGTCCCGGCAACTGGACCGACGCCGCGCAGGGCGGCTTTGCGCCGAACGGATTCGCCGGAATCAGCGCGGCGGCGGCGATCATCTTTTTCAGCTACATCGGGTTCGACGCCGTCACCACCGCATCGGAAGAAGCGAAGGATCCCGCAAAGGACATGCCCTTCGGGATCATCATGAGCCTGGTGATCTGCACGGTGCTGTACATCGCGCTCTCCCTCGTCATGACCGGGATCGCGCCCTGGCGCACACTCGGCACGCCGGAGCCGATGATCACCGCGCTGGCGCAGGCGAACGGGCCTCCCGCGCTGATCAATGCGTCACGATTCATCGTGGCGCTCGGTGCGGTGGTGGCGATGGGGAGCGTGCTGCTGGTCTTCCAGCTCGGGCAGCCCCGGATTTTCTTCTCCATGTCGCGGGATGGCCTGCTGCCGCCGGTCCTGGCGAAGCTGCACCCGAAGTACAAGACTCCCTATGTCGGCACGATCCTCACCGGGATCTTCGTAGCGGTGTTTGCGGCGTTCGCCAACATCGCCGAGGTGGTGGACCTCACCAACATCGGGACGCTGTTCGCGTTCGTGCTCGTCTCGGTGGGGGTGATCGTGCTGCGCAGGCTGGAGCCGGACCGGCACCGGCCCTTCCGGGTGCCCGGGGTGCCGTTCACTCCGCTGATCTCGGTCGTGGCGTGCGCGTACCTGATGTTTCATCTGCCGGCGATCACGTGGAAACGCTTCGGGCTCTGGCTCCTGGCGGGATTGATCATCTACTTCGCGTACGGCATGCGGCATAGCCGGATCGGGCGGCGGGTGAACGGTGAGCGGTGAGCCGTAAGCGGTGAGCGGGAACTGCCTGGTGGCACGCTGAGCGAATCGCCTGAGTGACCCGGGCGATGAGTGGGGCTCGCCGTAGGGGACGTCGGGCCGCGAGGGGTCAGCGTGAAGTTGGGAGGTGTGTTGGCCCGCAGGCCCCGTGGGCGAGTCCCATTCGAGCCCCGGGGGCAAGAAATCGGTCGCTGCGCTCCCTCAGGGTGACGGGGCCCGCCGCGCGAGGGCGAGGGCGCCCAGGACTGGATCCAGCGGCGCCACGAGCGGCGCCACGCGGGCGACCTTCCCGAGCCGCTTCAGCACGAGCGGCCGAAGGGCGCGGTCCGCCTCGAGGTTACCGCCGGCCAAGGCGACCGGGATGGCGGCCTTGCCCGAGAACTTGTCGACCAGCGCGGCGACGTGCGCCACCAACTCGTCCGCCGCCGCCTCGGCAATGCCTCGCGCGACGGCGTCCCCGCGACGCGCGGCGTCGAGCACGGCCGGCGCAATCGACGCGATCTCCCCCGGCTCCGCGCCGGTGCTCCATCGTAGCAACGCATCGAAGTCCCGGATCGCTGCCGTCAGCAGATCGTTGCTGAGCGAAGTAGCCGGCCCCCGGCCATCGTGTGCCCGGCCCACCGCGAGCAGCGCTGCGCGCCCGATCGCGTAGCCGCTCCCTTCATCCCCCATCTGCCATCCGAGTCCGCCCGCCCGATGCGTCACGCCGTCCGGAGTGCGGCCCACCGCCACACTCCCGGTCCCCGAGACCAGCACGATGCCGGGCCCTTGACCGAAAGCGGCCTCGAGGGCGATGTCGAGATCTCCGGTGACGATCACGCGCTCCGCGAGCCGCTCGCCCCGCAGAATCTCGCGGAGCTCGCCGCGCTCCGGCTCGCGGCCCACTCCCGCGGCGCCGACCACCAGCACGTCGCCATGCAGCAGGCCGGCGTCGGTGAGCGCCCGCCGCACCGCCACCGTGATCCGGCTTCCCGCCTGGAGCGCCCGTCCGGCGCGCACCGCACCCGGCGCGCCGACGGACCGGGCGAGCTCCCGTTCACCCTCCACTACGACGACCGCGGTCTTGGTCCCTCCGGCATCGACGCCGATCAGGATGCTCACGTCGTGGCGCCCTCGGGCGAGTGCAGGAAGCTCAGCCCCGCGCCGACCAGCAGGGTGATCGCCGTGCCGAGCGGGACATACCATGGCCACGCGAGGGTGCCGAGCGTCGTGAGCCCAAGCCGCTTCGCGAAGACGACGACGAGCATCACGCTGATCGTGACGATCGTTGCAATGATGACATCGCCTCCCCCGGCTCGCGGCCACCGGCCGGCAAGGATGTAGGTGCCGAGCAGCGCGCCATAGGTCACCGAGGCGATGGAGAGTGCGAGCACCACGACCGGCGTATCGGTTCCGCTGGCATAGGCGTGAAAGCCGAGCGCCCCGCCCACCAGGCCCAGCCCCCAGACGGCGGAAAAGATCCGTCCGATCTTGAGCAGATGGTCGGGATCCCGGCGGCCGGTGATCGAGGCGTAGAAATCGTGGGTCATCGAGGAGGCGAGCGCATTGATCGACGAGCTGATGGTGCTCATCGCGGCGGCGAGAATCCCCGCCACCACGAGGCCGGCCAGCCCGGCCGGCAATTGCTCCACGATGAAGCGCGGGAAGACCTGGTCGCCGGGCAGCGAATCGGGGGCGAGTCCGGCGGACCAGATGGCGATGCCGACCAGGAGGAAGAGCAGGAACTGCCCGATGACCACGACGCCGGAGCCAACCAGTGCCCACTGGGCGTCCTTCAGGGAGCGGGTCGCGAGGAGTCGCTGCACGATCAGATGATCGGTGCCATGCGAGGCGGCGGAGAGCAGGGCGCCTCCGAGGATACCGCCCAGCAGCGTATAGGTGGTGCTGAAGGAGAGGATGGGATTGAGGACCCGGAGTTTGCCCGCCTGGCCCGCGAGCGCCAGCGTCTGCCCGAATCCGCCCGCCAGCTCGGAGGCAATCCAGAGCGCCGCGATTCCACCCGACACGTACACCACGAGCTGAATGACGTCCGCCCAGACCACGGCCCGGAGTCCGCCCAGATACGTGTAGGCGAGCGTCACCAGTCCCATGGCGAGGATCGACCCGGGAATGGTCCAGCCGGTGACCAGCGCGAGCGGGATCGCGCCGGCAAAAATGCGCACGCCGTCGCCGAGGAAGCGGGTGAGGAGAAAACAGGCCGAGATCAGCCGCCGGGTTCCCGGCCCAAACCGGGATTCGAGCCTGGCGTACGCCGTCTCCTGCTGGCCGGTGAAGTACCCCGGGAGGAGCCACCGCGCCACGAAGAACCGGCCCACCAGATAGCCGAAGGTGAGCTGCAGAAAAGTGAGATCGCCGCGGGCACCGATGCCGGGGATCGAGATAACGGTCAGTGCCGAGGTTTCTGTTGCGACGATGGAGAGGAGGACGGCCCACGCCGGAAGGTCCCGGGCACCCAGGAAGTAATCTCCCGCGGTGCGCTGGGAGCGGGTAGCCCAGAGCCCGACGCCGAGGGTGAGGACGAAGTAGACCAGGATGACGGCGAAGTCTACGGTGCCCATCCGGGCTCCTCGATGAGCGAGTAGCGAAGTGCGAAGAGCGAAGAGGGTGTCCCTCTTCGCTCTTCGCTACTCGCTATTCCCTTGCGTGATGTTGATCAGGCAGTGAAGCTGGTCCCGCATCCGCACCCGCCGGTCGCGTTGGGATTGCCGAATGTAAACCCGGAGCCCTGCATGGAAGTCACGTAGTCCACCGTCACACCGTTCAGGTACTGGAGGCTGAATCCATCCACGAAGACCCGGACCCGGTCCATCGGGAGGATGTGGTCGTCGTCGAGTGGGCGCTCTTCGATGTTGAGGCTGTACTTGAAGCCGGAGCAGCCGCCGGGGAGGACGCTGACCCGAAGGCCGGCGATCGCCGGATCGACCTGCTCGGCTTCAATGAACTTCAACACCTCATCGACCGCCTTCGGCGTGAGGGTGATCTGGATGCCCGTCGTGCTGGCCTGCTCGTCCACCGTGCTCATTGCGCATCTCCTTGGCATGCTGGAGGAAAGCTAGGAGGTGTCCGCCGTAGGGTCAACGCCGCATTTCCAGTGCCAGAAGCCGCACGACGGCGTCTGCCACTGCGATCCTCAAAGGACCGATGCGCGGATTGTTCCGCGTCGGGTTCACCCGATTGGTGAGCAGGACGATAACCAGCCCCAGGCTCGGATCGACCCAGATGGAAGTACCGGTAAATCCGGTGTGCCCGAAGCTCCCGGAATCGAGGAGCGTGCCCGCGCTGTTTCCCGGCGCCGGGGTGTCCCACCCGAGTGCGCGGGTCGACCCGGGAACGACTTCCTGCCGGCGGACGAACTCCCGTGCCATTCCGGAACCGCCGGTGACCCGGGCGAGCAACCATTCGCCGAAAGTGAGCACATCCAGTGCGCTGCCGAAGAGGCCGGCGTGTCCCGCCACGCCACCGAGCCACGCCGCCTTTTCGTCATGCACCTCGCCGCGCACGACGCGCTTGCGCCACGCGGTGTCGTACTCGGTCGCCGCAATGTGGGGAATCCACGACTCCGGCGGCCGGAAGCGGGTGGAAGACATTCCGAGCGGAGCGAAGATGCGGTCGTGCGCCAGCCGGTCGAGCCGCCCGCCGAGGACGCGCTCGAGCACTTCGCCGAGAACGATGGCCCCCATGTCGGAGTAGACCATCCGCGCGCCCGGCACCGTGTCGAGCGGCATTGCGTTCACGAAACCAAGCGCGGAGTCGGCGTTCGGGGTCTGGCGCCAGAGCGGACTGTCGGCCCGGAGGCCGCTCGAATGGGTGAGCAAGTGACGCACCGTCACCCTGTCCTTGCCCGCGCCGCGAAACGCGGGGAGATAGCGCGCGACCGGCTGGTCGAGGTTGAGGCGACCCTCCTCGACCGCTTGCAGCGCGAGGGTCGTGGTGGCGATGACCTTTGTGAGTGAGGCGAGGTCATACACCGAATGGCCATCGGGACGCCGGGGATCGTCGAGCGCGAGCTTGCCGGTGCCGTAGAGGAAGCGCGCGCCGCGCCACGACACCGCCACCACGCCGCCGGTCGCCGCCCGCGCGGCGATCGCCGAATCGAGCAGCGCCGTGAGCGGGTTGAGCCGGGCAAGCGGCTGTGAATCCGTTTGAGAAGGCGGGCCGATGAATCCGTGCGCACAGGCGGTGAGCAGCAGCACCCCGCTCATGACTCCGTTGCGAGCGGTCATCGTCCGGTTTTCCGCACGCCCCATCCGAGCGGATATCCGGGGGGAAGCTCGATCGGCAGCCGACCGGTGATCGCCGCCCCCGTGAGCGCGGCCGCGACCGCCTCTTCGGTGAGGGGATTGTCGGTCCAGGCGATGAGATAGCTCGGGACCCGCGGGACCTGGCTCAGCAGGTACGGTGTGCCGAACGAGACCAGCATGGTAGGGCGTTCCGCGGAGGAGGCTTCGATGATCCGCACCAACGGCTCCGGTAATCCGATCGCGCCGCGCCACGCAGCCACCCGGATCGACGGGGCGAAGAGGGCGATCGGAGAGGCTTTGACGAGTGCCGCGGCCGAGTCGTAGCTCGCCGGTCCGCTCGCCGCCGAGAGCTGGAAAGAGGATACCCGATGGCCTCGCCGGGTGAGCTCGGCGATGAGAGTACCGCCGACCGGTGCGGAGTTGCCGTCGGCGTAGGTCACCACGGCGAGGCGGCGCGGTCCGGCGCGAAGGCTGTCCAGCAGTCCGAGACTGTCGCGGACCAGCACCAAGGCCCGCGCAGAAACGGCGAGGGCGGTGTCGCGGTGCGCGCGGCGGCCCACGGTGTACGCCAGGCTGTCGAGGTTGACGGTGCGCCGGCGGAAGAGTCGCAGGCGCGCCTTGGTCTCCAGCACGCGGCGGAGGGAGGCGTCGAGTCGCGCCCGCGAAACACGGCCGGAGTTGACCGCCTCCACCATCGCATCGATGGCCGAACGGGGATCCGTGGGCATGAGCAGCAGGTCACTCCCGGCCACAAACGCCTTCACCGCCGATTCGCCCGGTCCATAGGTGTTGACCAGGGCGCCCATGTTGAGCGCGTCGGTCACGACGATCCCCTCGAAGCGGAGCGAATCCCGCAGAATCCCGGTGAGAATCTCGGGGGCGAGAGTGGCGGGGACGGTCGCATCGCCCGTGAGTCCGGGCATCGCGATGTGCGCCGACATCACCACCTTGACACCGGCCGCGATGGCGGCGCGAAAGGGAATCAGCTCGAGCGAATCGAGCCGGCGCCAGTCGGACCGGATGACGGGAAGCGAAATGTGCGAATCGGTGTCGGTGTCTCCGTGTCCCGGAAAATGTTTTGCGGTGGCCAGCATCCCCGCGTCCTGGATCCCGCGGACCGTCGCGGCGACGAGACGCCCGACCGCGGCCGCGTCGCCGCCGAATGAGCGGGTATTGATGATCGGGTTAGCGGCGTTGTTGTTGACGTCCGCCACCGGCGAGAAGGTGAGGTGAATTCCCGCCGCCCGCCCTTCGAGCGCGGTGACCTTTCCCATAGCGTAGGCGTCGCGCTCACTCCCGCTTGCGCCGACCCCCATGTTGGTAGGGAAGGGAGTCCCGCCGTTGAACCGGATGCCGGTTCCCCCTTCAAGATCCGAGGCGATCAACAGCGGCAGCTTCGAGTGGCGCTGCAGGAAATTGAGTATGGTGGCGATGTCGAGCGGGGAGCCCACCGAGACGACGATCCCCCCCACTTGCAGTGTGTCTACCCATCCGCGAACCTTCTCCAGCGACCGGTCGTCGAACGCGGCATACGTCCCCGGAATCCAGGGCATGATCAACTGGGCAATGCGCTCCCGGAGCGGGAGGGTCCGGAGCAGGCGCGCCACGCGTGTGCGCTCCGAGGCGGGGAGGGGAGAGGACCGGGCTGTGGCGGCACGCGGAGCCTGGGCATACCCCGAGGAAAAACCCATTCCAGACAGCATCAGGAGGCAGAGCACAGCGTGACGGCATGCGGACACGGGCAACTCGCGGCGAAGGTGGGAATGGCGGGGCTCGCAGGACTGCTCGCGGCCTGCTCGGCGGCGGCGCCGAGGCCCGGTCTGGTGCGACCCGCGGCACCGGTCGCCCCCCGCGCGCCGGTGCAGCCCGGCATCGAAGGGGTGCTGGGCGACAGCGCGCACCTGGTCCGCGGCCGGGTGGTGGGGCTCGTCTCCAATCATGCGGGGGTCGATGCCGCCGGCGTCAGCGACGTCGACCGCATTCTCCGCGCGGGGCTCCGGTTGGTGGCGCTGTTCAGCCCGGAGCACGGTTTCCGCGGCGCCGCCGATCCTGGCGAGCGGGTGGCCTCCACGATCGACAGCGCAACCGGCCTTCCAATCTACAGCCTCTACGGCCGCACGTCCGCTCCGACCGACTCGATGCTCACCGGTCTCGAGGTCATCCTGGTCGATCTCCCGGATGTCGGCGCCCGCTACTACACCTACTTCAGTACCACGATCGAGGTCATGCGGGCCGCCGCCCGCCGCGGCCTGACCGTCGTGGTGCTCGACCGGCCTAATCCGATCGGAGGAACGGTGCAGGGCAACATTCTGGATACCGCCTACCGTTCGTTCGTCGGACCGCTTCCGATGCCGATGCGCCACGGTCTCACGCTCGGTGAGGCCGCTCGGCTTGCCAACCTGGAGCTCGGTCTCGGCGCCGACCTGCGCGTCGTTCCCGTGACGGGGTGGCGCCGCGAGCAAACGCTCGATGCCACTGGCCTTCCCTTCATTCCCCCTTCCCCGAACCTGCAAAGCCTGGAGAGTCTCTTCCACTACCCCGGCACCTGTCTCTTCGAGGGAACCGCGCTCTCGGTCGGGCGGGGCACCGACGCGGCGTATCGCCAGATCGGCGCTCCCTGGCTCGACGTGTCACGGGTGCTGGCGGCGCTCCCGACCGACCGCCTCCCGGGGGTTCAGTTTCTGGGCGTCCGCTTTACGCCGGAGCGGCCAGGCGATGCCAAGTATCCCGGGGTCGCGCTTCGGGGCATTCGCCTCGTTCTCACCAATCCTGCGACGTACGATCCCACGCTCACGGCGGTCGTGCTCCTCAGCGCGATCAACCGCATTCATCCCGACAGCCTTCGCTTCCGCCCTGCGGGCTTCGATCGGCTCGCGGGAGGGCCGGCGCTCCGGGACGCGGTGATCGCCGGGCGGGATCCGTTCGGGATCGTCGCGGCCTGGGGGCCGGGGCTCGCCGCGTGGAGCCGGCACCGGGAGCCCGTGCTTATGTATCCCTAGTACCGGCCTGCTCGTCTGGCGTCCCGCCAATCCCAAGCTATGTTGGTGCATCCCAACCCAGGCAGGAGTTCGCCGGTGCTCAAGGATTTCCGATCCTTCGTGATGCGCGGCAGCGTCGTCGATCTCGCGGTCGGTGTCATCATCGGCGCGGCCTTCGGGGGAATCGTCAAATCGCTGGTGGATGACGTCCTGATGCCGCCGATCGGGCTCGCCACCGGGGGCGTCGACTTTGCGAACAAGTTCATGGTTTTGCAGGAGGGAACCAAAGCGGCCGGACCCTACGCGTCACTCGTTGACGCGAAGGAGGCCGGCGCGGTCACGCTCAATTACGGGCTGTTCATCAATCAAATCGTGACGTTCCTGATCATCGCCGCGTGCATATTCCTCATCGTCCGGACGGTGGCGCGGATGCAGGGCCCGCCTCCTGTGACGGCGCCCGCGACAAAGGATTGTCCCTTTTGTGCGACCCCGATCCCCGTCGGGGCCAAACGGTGTCCCAACTGCACTTCACAACTCTGAGGAGGGCCGCATGATTGCACCCGGTCTGCTGCGCACCGTCGCACGGCCACTGCTCGTCCTCGCGCTCGCGGTTCTGCCCGCGCCGCTGTTCGGCCAGGGCGTCACCACCGCCGCGCTGAGCGGTCTCGTCTCCGCCGCCGAGGGTGCCGCCCCCGCCTCGGCGCTCATCCTGGCGGTCCATGTGCCGAGCGGCACCCAGTACCGGGC
>CAZHSO010000026.1:7550-37725 GCA_964535105.1 uncultured Gemmatimonas sp. | reverse complement strand
ACCTGCAACCCCCGGTTTTGGAGACCGGTGCTCTACCAATTGAGCTACGGACCTATGGCATCCGCTCACTACCAGGGTGGCTGACGGGACTTGAACCCGCAACCTCCGGAGCCACAGTCCGGCGCTCTAACCGATTGAGCTACAACCACCACGAGGTGGTGCCATCCCCGCCGTCCCGCAAGCCGCATATACTAGTGTGGCGACAGCGTTTCGGTCAAGCCTTTCTGCCCCTCAGAGCAGCGCCGCGGTCCCCGGAATTTGCTCGTGGACGACCCACGACCAGATGGGGTTCAGGACCGGTTCGAGGAGGAGCAGAACCGCTGCTACGAGCGCTCCTTGAGGAGCAGCGGACCGAGCAGCAACAGATTGAGCGGGCTGGCCGACCGGATGAAGATCGCCGACGCGCTCGAAGCAAGCCGGTTGGCCACTCGGCGGTGGCTATCAGGCATCGGCCAAGGCTAACTCCCATCTCGGGGGCAACCCCAATTCGGCGCGGAACTTGCCCCCTTCCGATCCGTTCGGCTGGAATCGCGACGGTCTCCGGTTTGTCACATGACAGCCCCCATTCGGACGCGTCCGCCCCGAAATGTTGCGGAGTCGAGACCAGTAAGCTAATTCACTGTAACTATTTAGAGCGTACGCCCAAGCCACCACCCGGTGGGCGGCCCCCCCCGAGCCCGCTCGGTCGGGGCCGTGGAAAGTCCGATATCCTGAGGACTGTTATGCAGCGTCGTTCAGGCCGCGCGTGGATGGCCCTTGCCGCCATGTTTGCCGCGATGATCGTGGTGAGTTGCACCTCGACCACCGCGCCTCGCCTAGCAATTCTCTCCGGGGTCTCGGGAAGCGGGCAGTCCGCCCCCGTCGGCTCCATCCTGCCGCAACCTTTCGTCGTCCGGGTCGAGGATCAGACCGGTGCTCCTGCCGAGGGCGTCACGGTGGAATGGGACGTGATTGCGGGCGGCGGGACCGTCACGCCGAGCGAATCGGTGACCGACACCGACGGGCTCACCAGCGCCTCACTCCGACTCGGCTCGACGACCGGCGTCAACTCGGTGACGGCAAGCCTGGGCCAGTTGCAGCCGGTGGTCTTCACGGCGACGGCGACGACGGCGCCTCCCGCCAAGCTCTTCATCGTGGCCGGCGCGGGACAGACCGGCACCGTCGCGACCCAGCTCCCCAGCGATCTCGTCGTCAAAGTCACCGACGCGGTGGACGGCCCAAAGTCGGGCGTCCCTGTGACCTTCGCGGTGATCTCCGGCGGCGGCTCGCTTAGCGCGGGGTCGGCGCTCACCGATGCCAACGGCAAGGCCGCCGTGAAATGGACGCTCGGCACCGCCTCGGGCGCGCAGTCGGTGCTCGCTTCGGTCAGCGGCGTCACCCCGGTCACGATCACGGCGACGGGGGTCGCCGGAACCGCGGACGCGCTCACGATTCTCACCGGAAATAACCAGACCGGCAATCCTGGGGCGCCGCTTCCCGATTCGCTCCGGGTCCGTCTCACCGATCGCTTCGGCAATCCCATCAGCGGCGTCACCATCGTCTGGACGCCGAATCCCGGCGACGGCACCGTCAATCCCGCCAGCAGCATCACCGACGCGAACGGACGCGCGGCGACCCGCTGGACGCTGGGTAGCACCGGCGGTCCGAAGACGGTCACCGCGACCGGCGGCGGCTTCGGCCGGGTCTTCTCGGGCGGCGGCAACGTCACCTATCTCGTCCTCAGCGCCGGCGGCCGGCACACCTGCGGGCTTGCGGGCGGCGGCGTGGCATACTGCTGGGGTTACAATGGTGACGGTCAGCTCGGCAACGGCGACATCCCGACGGGCAGCGGACCGGTGTTCGCGCTGCCGCAGCCGTCGGGCACCACCGGCGACCTGACCTTCGCGCAGCTCCTCGCGGGCCGCTTCCACAGCTGCGCGCTCACTCTGGCCGGCGTGGCATACTGCTGGGGCAACAACATCGACGGGCGGCTCGGCTCCGCGGGTGTCGCGACGAGTCCGAGACGGGTAGCCGGCGGAATGAGCTTCGGGCGCATCGCCCCGGGCAACCTCCACAGCTGTGGGCTCGACCTCGCCGGACGCGCCTTCTGCTGGGGCGCAAACGTCGATGGCCAGTTGGGCGACGCGACCAACGCGAACCGTCCCGTCCCGACCGCGGTCGCCGGCGGCATGCTCTACAGCGCCGTCAGCGCGGGGGGACTGCACACCTGCGCGATCGACGTCGGCAACAACGGCTGGTGCTGGGGCAACAACGCCAGCGGCCAGCTCGGCAACGGCACCACCGCCGCGTCCAACGCGCCGGTGGCGGTGGTCGGCGGCCTCTCCATGAGTGCCATGAGCGCGGGATTCTTCCACAGCTGCGCGCTCAACCAGAACGGCGACGCCTACTGCTGGGGCAACAACGCCGGCGGCCAGCTCGGCGATGGCACGTTCGCCAACAAGATCGCTCCGACGCTCGTCTCGGGCGGCCTGCGCTTCACCGGGATCGCGGCCGGCATGTCGCACAGCTGCGGCGTGACGACGGTGGGCGCACTCTATTGCTGGGGCGCGAATGCAAAGGGTCAGATCGGCGACGGGACGACGACCGGCCGCGTGGCGCCGACGCTGGTCTCCGGCGGCCTGGTGTTCCGGTCGGTCACCGCGGGCGACGCGCACACCTGTGCCGTCAGCACCGCGAATCTGGCCTACTGCTGGGGCGACAACGAATTCGGCGCGCTGGGGGACGGGACGCTGGTGGCGCGGTTCGCTCCGGTGAAAGTGGCGTTTCAACCGTAGAGCCATCAGCTATCAGCCATCAGCCATCAGCCGCTGAAGGCTGACAGCCGAAGGCGGCGGGGGATACTTACACAGAAGGGTCCGGCTTTGGCCGGACCCTTCTGTGTAAGTATCCCCCCCTCACGCATCTCCCGACCGAACCCAAAATCCGGAGAACGCGCCATGTCCCGCCGCCTGCTGGTCCTCCTGCTCTCGTTTGCGCCCGTCGGTGCCCTGTCCGCGCAGGGATGGATCGATATCGAGCGTCCGCGTCCCCAGGGCCCTACCAGCGTCATCCGGGTGAGCTCGACGGTGCGCGCGGTGGTGGACGGACGGGTGGCGCGCTTCGAGGTCCACGAGCGCTTCCGAAACACCGGCGGCGGCATCGCCGAGGGCACCTACCACTATCCCCTCCCCGGCGAAGCGGCATTCAGCGATTTCTCGCTTTTCCAGGGAGAGCAGGAGCTCAAGGGCGAGATGATGGCCAGCGAGCAGGCCCGGGCGATCTACGAGGCAATCGTGCGGCAGCGAAAGGACCCGGCGCTTCTCACCCTCGTCGGCCACGGCCTGATTCGGGCGCAGGTGTTTCCGATCCAGCCGGGCGAGACGCGCACCGTGATCCTCCGCTTCACCCAATTGCTCGGCCGTGACGGCAACGCACTGCGGCTCCGCTACGCCGCGGGGGATCGCGGCGACGCCCCGGTCTCCTTCGCCGCTGAAATTCGCCGCGGCGACGACTTTGCCACTCCCTACTCTCCCACCCATCAGATTGAGGACGACCGGCGCGACGGCACGCTCCGCGTCACCATCGCACCCCCAGTGCGCGGCGACGTGGACCTCGTGCTTCCGTTCCGGCGTGGCCTCGTGGGCGGCACCGTGCTCACTCACGCGAATCCCGGAGAAGACGGATTCGCGCTCCTCTTCCTGGCGCCTCCCGCCGCCGAGGGCAATGCGCAGGTTCCCCGCGATCTCACGCTGATCGTGGATGTCTCCGGCTCGATGAGCGGCGAAAAGCTCGAGCAGGCCAAAGCGGCGCTCCGGCAGTCGCTCGGCATGCTGCAGTCGCGCGACCGCTTCCGGCTCATCGCGTTCAGCAGCGGAGTGCGGTATTTCCGGGAAGGGTGGACGCCGGCGACCGGCGATGCGCTCGCCGACGCCTGCCGCTTCGTGGATGAGCTCGTCGCCAATGGAGGAACCAATCTCGAAGCCGCGGTCGAGGCGGCGCTTGCCGACCGCGGCGGCGCGGAGCGACTCTCGCTGATTCTTCTCCTCACCGACGGCATTCCCTCGGTCGGCGAGCAGGCCCCCGACCGGATCGCCGCGTCGGCTGCGGGGCGGATCGGGCGGGCGCGCATCTTTACCGTGGGCGTAGGCCACGATGTAAACACCTATCTTCTCGACCGGCTCGCGGTGGAGGGGCGCGGCAGCGCCACCTACGTCTCACCCGGCGCCGATGTGGGAGACGCGGTGGGGGGAGTCCTCTCCAAGCTGGCGCGGCCGGCGCTCATCGATCTCCGCATCGTCGAGTCCCCGGTACGATTCGAGGAGCAGGCTCCGGCGGCGCTCCCCGATCTGTTCTACGGCGAGGAGCTGGTGATCCTGGCCCGCTATCGCGGCGAAGGAAGCGGACCGGTCGTGATCGAGGGCACCCGCGACGGGCGCCGAGAGCGATTCTCCATCGCGGCGACCTTCGGACGGCAGGAGAACGGCAGCGCCTACATCCCGCCGCTCTGGGCGGCGCGGCGCGTTGGAGAGCTGACCCGGCAGATCCGCCTGGAGGGGGCGAGCCCGGCGCTGGTCGCGCGGATCAAGGAGCTCGGGCTGCGCTACGGCATCCTGACGGAATACACTTCGTACCTCGTGCAGGAGCCGGGGATGGTGCTGAGCGGTCCGCCGGCGGTACCGATGCGGAGCGGAGCAGCGGCAGCCCGGGAGATGACCGGCGCAGTGGCATTCGACGCGGCGCGGGCGAGCGCGAAGCTGTCGGCGAGCGCGAATCTGCAGGCGGCGGACGGAGCGATCGTGAATCGCCTCGAGGAGGTCGTTGTCACCGCGGCCGGACAGCGCGGCGAGATCAAGCGGGCCGGTGGGCGGGTGCTGAGCCGGCGGGACGGCGTCTGGACCGACCTGACGCACGCGGATAGCCTCAAGGTCACGACCATCGCGCCCTTCAGCAGAGCGTGGTTCGCCCTGGCGGAGGCGCGCCCCGGTCTTCGCGCGGCGCTCGCCGCCGGAAGCCCGCTCATCCTCGCGGGCCGGCGGGTGAGTCTCAAGGTGGCCGAGGGCGGCCTCTCCGAGTGGGCGCCCGGCGACATGGGCCGTTTCCTCCAGGAATTCGAGGGCCGATGACCGGTCTGCTCACCGAGCTGTTCACCGAATATCACGAATCGCTGGTGCGCATGCTCTACCGGCGCACCGGCGACCGGGACCGCGCCGAGGAGATCGCGCAGGAGACCTTTGCGCGCGCCGTCGCGGCGCCGCCGCGGAACCCGCGTTCCTGGCTCTTCGCGGTGGCCCTCAATCTGGTGCGCGAGGAGGGCCGCAAAGCGGTGCGGCAGGAGCGGCGGCTGGTGCTCTACCGCGCCGAGCAGCCGGAGGCCGCCGAAGCGGCGGATGAGACGATGGATCGGGGCGACCGGATTGCACGGGTGAGATCGGCGCTCGACGCCCTGACCGAGCGGGATCGCGAAGCCCTTCTGCTCAAGGCGGAAGGATTCAGTTACGACGAAATAGCGGCCACCCTGGGGCTGGCGCGCGGTGCGGTCGGCACGACGCTTTCACGCGCGCGCCGACGGCTCGTGGAGGCCTATCGGGCCGGAGAGGATACGCAGCATGTCGCATCTTGATGAAGGAGTGATCCACGCCCTGCTGGACGGGGAGATCCCGTCCGCCGAGCTGCCCCCCATCCAGGCCCATCTCGGCGCCTGCGCGGAGTGCCGCGCCCGGCTTGCCGGGGAGCAGGAGCTGCTCGCGACATCCGACCGGCTGATCGAGCTGCTCCAGGTGCCCGCGGCGGCTGCGCCGGTACCGCGGAAACGCCCGCTACTGCTGCGCCGGACGTGGCCCCGCGACGTCGCGTGGGCCGCTACTGTCGTGCTGGCCGCGGGACTCGGCTATTCGGCGCACGGCTCGATGGGCGCGAGCCCAGCGAACGATGCATCGGCGCCGGCCCTCCTCGATGGGCTCCAGAATGCGGCCGAGGCGCGGACGACCACCAGACCACCCCCCTCACTCGGGCGTACGGATGAGCCCGCCAAACCGGCCGCCCGCGACGCGACGCCCGCCATGCAGATGCGGGAGCGGCGGGTCGCGCCGGATTCCCTGGCGACCGAGAAGCCCGCCGCCGGCGCGAGCGTCACCGCAGCAGCGCCTCCCGTCCCGAGGGTTGAATCGATCCCCGCACCACCTGCTACCCCGCCCGCGCCCACGGTCCAGCTCAGAGCCGCGAAGAGACTCGGCGCGGAGCCGAACCGGCTGGAGGAATTGGTCGTGACCTCGGCCGATGCGCAGTCCGGCAAGCTGGCGGCCTCGTCGCCTATCACCCTCCCGGACGCCGTACGCCGGCTGGCCGGATCGCTCCGCCTGATCGAGGGCTTGATTCCCGAGCGACTCGAGTCGATGGGCACGGCGGTCCGGGTCGTGTACCTCACCGGATTCGGCGAGCTGGTGCTGTCGCAGGAGCTGGAGAACGGCCGGGTGCAGCACACCCTGATCCCGCCGCGCGGCTTTCCCGCCGATTCGCTGGAACGGCTCCGGGCGCGCGTGCGGGAGTAAATCGCCCGCCGCTAGCTTTCGGGCATGCGCTTTTCGCGATACGCCTGGAGTGCCGTCGCCGCCAATCTGTTCGTGATCCTGTGGGGAGCGCTGGTCCGGGCCACCGGCAGCGGGGCGGGGTGCGGCCGGCACTGGCCCCTCTGCAACGGAGAGATGCTGCCGCAGGCTCCCGCGGCCGCGACGCTCATCGAGTTCACCCATCGCGCCACCAGCGGTCTCGCCCTCCTGCTGGTGATCGGACTCTTCTGGTGGAGCCGGCGCGAATTTCCGAAGGGTCACCGGGCACGGAAGGCGGCCGGCTGGTCGCTTATCTTCATCTGCATCGAGGCGCTGATCGGCGCGGGGCTCGTCCTCCTCGAGCTGGTCGGAAGCAACGAGTCGCTGGGCCGCGCCGCCTATCTCGCCGCCCACCTCCTCAACACGTTCCTCCTCCTCGGCGCGCTGGCGCTGACCGCGCACTGGTCCGCGAACGACTCCCTCGGAAGCCGTCCCGACACCGGGGCGTCGCGCTGGCTCGTCGGCGCGGGCCTCGCCGCGCTCCTGCTCGTCGGAATTACGGGAGCGATTGCGGCGCTGGGCGATACCCTCTTCCCGTCACGAACGGTCGCCGAGGGTTTCCGCGCCGATGCCGATCCGGCGGCGCATTTCCTGGTCCGGCTTCGGGTGCTGCACCCGGTGCTCGCGATTCTCGCGGGGATCTATCTGAGCGTGATGGTGTGGGCGGTGGAGAGGATGCGCTCGTCACTGATGCAGGGGCCATGGGGCCGGGCGGTAACAGGCCTGGCGCTGCTGCAGCTCGGCATCGGTCTCGCCAATCTCTTTCTGCTGGCGCCGACCGCGATGCAGCTCACGCATTTGCTGGTAGCCGACCTCCTTTGGATCGCGACGGTACTGTTTGCATCAGAGGCAAAGTGGCAAAGAGGCAAAGAGGCAAAGCGGTCGTCGGTCTTCAGTCATCAGTCCTAGCCTCTTAGCCTCCTTGCCTCCTTGCCTCCGACTACACCCTCGCCGAAACCTGCCTCTCCCCCCACCTCTGCATCATCCCAACAAACGACGACGCAATCGCCGGATCGTACACCGCGCCCTTCCCGATCTCGATTTCGCGAAGCGCCGTGGCGGCGTCGCGGGCGGGGCGGTAGCAGCGCTCCGATCGCAGCGCGTCGTACGCGCCGCACACGGCGACGACCCTGCTGATGTAGTGCAGGTCCTTGTGAAACCGCCGTGAGGGATAGCCGGTGCCGTCCATGCGCAGATGGTGCTCGTAGGCGGTAGTAGCGGCGAGGTCGAGATCGGGCGACCGCTTGAGCAGCAGCCGCGCGCCGTCCTCGGGATGGCGCGCCACACCGGACCGGCCTTCCGCGCTCAGCGCCTCCACCCGGAACACCTCGCTCGGCACCCGCACCATGCCGATGTCGTGCAGCAGCGCGGCTCGCCCCACGGCGCGGGTCTCGCTCCCGCCGAGCCCAAGCCATTCCGAGAAGCTCATCGCGAGCACCGCGGTATTCACCGCGTGGTAGGCGAGGTGGTCGTCGGAGCACCGCTCGGGGAGGAGTGGGATGATGAGCTCTCCTTCCGGGTGCGTCGCCACGGTGAGTGCCCGCACCACCCCGGCAATCTCGTCCACCGGCAGCGCCTCGCCCGCGGCGACCCGCTCGCACGCATAGCGCATGGCGCTCACTTCTTCCCCGAGTCCGATCTCCGCGCCGCTCGACTCCGCGGCCGCGGCCTTGGTTTGCACCGGCCGCGGCTCGCTCTCCACGCTCATGTCTCCCGCTTCGATTCCGGGCCAGCGAGGCAGCGGGTCCTTCCGGTGCTCTCCGTTCAACCGCTGGTGCAGTGTGAGCAGGAAATCGTCCATCGCCTCCGGGGTGGCTTCGGCGGTGAACTCGAGCCGGCGCACTCCGACCGCGCCGAGACGGCGCCCCCAAGTCCACTCGCGCAGGCCGTGCATGGGGAGCAAGCGGTAGATCACCGTGTCGTCGAGAAAGGTAAATGTCGGCTTGAGATCGGCGCGCAGCAGCTCGTTGAGCGCGGCAAAGAGCCGGGCGCTCGATTCCCTGCGGGCCTGATGACCCGGGGCGTACAAGGAGTGGACCGCCAGGGCGTGACCGAACGCGTGCAGCCATCGTTCCGTGGGGCTCATGGGCTCACCGCCTCCCGGATCTCGGGGTCGGCGTGTCGCTGTGCCCGGGCGAGCAACTGGGCGGACCGGGGATCCTCCCGCCAGTGGCGGGCGAGGGCGGACAGCGCCGCCAGCGTTTCCTTCGACTTTGCCGCCACCCGCCAGCCGAGCAGCGGAAGCTTTCGCCCGCCATAGGAAAGCAGCACATCGAGCACTCCCGGCTCCGTCACCATCGGCCCGAGCGCGCGGATGGCCGAGGAGACGAGCCCGGGCTCGATGCGGCCCTCGGCGAGTCCGCGCAGGAGGAGCGGCGCCGCGGCAGGGGGACAGTCCTCGCCGGCGGCCATCACCGCCACCCGCACACCGGAGGAGTCCGGGTCGGAGAGCGCTTCGACGATGCCGCGCGCGCGCGCCTCGGGATGCCGCATCAGCAGCCGGAATCCCTCGACCCGCACCCGCGGATCGTGGTGCCGGGCGTATTCCACCGCGATCGATACCGAGGGTGGATCGGGAAGCATCTGGAGCAGCCGCAGGAGATTTCGCTGCACGAACCACGGCACGCCCGCGAGCCGCTCGGTGACGTGCGGCACCACCTCGTTCCCGAAGTGCGCCAAGAGCTGGAGGAGCCGGCGCCTGAGACTCCGCTCCTCGGAGCGGGCCAGGGTGTCGAGCAGCATCGGGATCGCCGGCGAGCCCACTTCCGGCGCGAGGCGCTCGACCGATTCGGCATCGACCGGCGTCGCGGCGAGGAGCGCGGCGAGCGCTCCGGATCCCGCGAGCAAGGGACGATACGCCCGGCTGACGGGGTCTTCCGCCGGCAGCTGAATCATGAGATCCACCAGCGGACGCACCGTTCCGCGAGCTACGAGCGTGCCAACCGCCCGCTCGGCAGACCCTCCGAGCTCCCCCATGTCGAGCTGCATTGTGAGCACGCGAAGGGGATCGCTCCGATAGGCCTCCGCGCCCGACAGGCCCGGCACGAGGGGCGGCGGAAGATGATCGACCGGCTCGACCAGCGGGGTGCCGGGCGGTTCCCAGGAGGCGATCAGGTCGTTCACCAGCGCAAAAAACTGATTCCCGGCGAGGTGACGCGACGCGGACGGCTCGTGCTCGGCGTGATGCGCCAGCTTGTCGAGAAGCCGGGTGAGCGGAGCCGAGATTTCCCGGCGCTCGATCCGGGCGGCCACCTGCAGCACGCCGAGCGCGACGGGAGCGGCGGCGAGGCCGGCCAGGTCGCGGAGGAGGCGATGCTCGGATTCTCCCTCGCTCGACCGCCGGAGGAGCCGCTCGATGGTGTCGGGCCGGAGCTCGCGGAGGAGGCGGCTCACCTGGCGCCGAAGCATCTGCGATTGAGGCGACCCGCGATCGTGCGAGGATTGGGCGGCCTCGCGCAGGTACTCGATGACGACGCCGTCCCGGGCGGTGTCGGGCGGCAGCGCGTCGAACGCGACGGCGAGCTCGTCACCTCCGGCGCTCGGAACGGAATCGGGATTCTGGGTAAGTCCGAGCATGACGCTGGCGAGGGCGGACCAGATCGCGATGCCGCCAGTAGAGGTCTCCGCCTGCGGCGCGTAATCGCGCGCGTCGAGCGAGAGGCCCTCGAAGTTGAGCGGCTCGACCTCGAGGTGCGGCGTCGTGAGCCGGACGACATCGGAGGAGTCGCGCGTCAGCGCGGACAGCATCTCGACGAGCTCGGCGCGGGTGATGCCCCGGGCCAGCTTGATGGTGCCGACGTTCCGCCGGAAAAGCCGGCCCGCCAACTCGCGGAGGAGCGGGTGGTCCGCGTCGGTTGCGGCGGCCCCGACGAAGAGCTGGGTGGGCGTCACCGCAAAGACCGCGGCAGGCCGGTCGGCCAGCACCGGGACGAGCTGTTGAACAACGTGCTCCACCGCCCGGTCGAGCGTCGGATGTCCCTCGGGATACATCTGCGCGCGCTGAAAGGCGGCGGATAACACGGTCAGAAACTCCGCGTAGTCCCGCGCCAGCGGCGGTGCACCGATCGGGTCAGGGAGCATACGGTCTCCGGGAATCATAGAGAAGCCGCCCCCACCGGCAGGGCGACTACCGGCCCGGTGGCGAGCACCGGTTCGATGAAGAAACGATCACCATCGAACCAGAAGATTCCATTTTGGATGAATCGGGCCGCCAGGTTCCTCGGCCGGGCCTTTGGATAGCGCCAGCCCGGGACCGCCGAGAGGACGGCGAGATTTCTCGGCGCAGGTCGATGGTCAGGTCGGCCTCGGGAAAGTGGAGGAGAGTGTCGGGGTACGGCCCCCACGCCGGATGCACGGGCGCTACATGTTCTCGACCATTGCCTCCGCGAACTCGCTGGTGCGGAGCAGGGTCGCGCCGTCCATCTGCCGATGAAAATCGTATGTGACTCGTTTTTGGGCAATCGTGCGTTCCAGCGCGGCGATGACCCGGTCGGCAGCCTCCCCCCATCCGAGGTACCGGAGCATCATCTCCCCGGAGAGGATGACGGAGCCCGGATTGACCTTGTCCTGGTTGGCGTACTTGGGCGCGGTGCCGTGAGTCGCTTCGAAAATCGCGTGCCCGGTCAGGAAGTTGATGTTCGCCCCCGGCGCGATCCCAATGCCGCCGACCTGCGCCGCGAGCGCGTCGGAGATGTAATCCCCGTTCAGGTTGAGAGTCGCGATCACGTCGTACTCCCGGGGACGGAGCAGGATCTGCTGAAGGAAGGCGTCGGCGATCGCATCCTTCACGACCATCCCGCTGGGAAGCCTGCACCACGGTCCGCCGTCGATTTCGACCGCGCCGTACTCCTCTTTGGCCACTTCGTAGCCCCAGTCGCGGAAGCCGCCCTCGGTGAACTTCATGATGTTGCCTTTGTGCACCAGGGTGACGCTTTTCCGTTTCTGCGCGATGGCGTAGTCAAGGGCGGCGCGCACCAGCCGCTTGGATCCTTCGGCGGAGACCGGCTTGATGCCGATCGCGCTGGTCTCGGGGAACCGGATGGACTTGGCTCCCATTTCCTCGTTGAGAAACGCCACCACCTTGCGGGCCGCCTCGGTGCCGGCCTGGTACTCGATTCCGGCGTAAATGTCTTCGGTATTCTCCCGGAAAATCACCATGTCAACCGCGCCCGGATCCTTGACGGGTGACGGCACTCCCCTGAACCAGCGGACCGGGCGCACGCAGGCGTAGAGATCGAGCTGCTGGCGGAGTGCCACGTTGAGCGAGCGGATCCCCCCTCCGACCGGCGTGGTGAGCGGTCCCTTGATCGCGACCAGGTGCGAGCGGATGACCTCGATGGTCTCCTCCGGGAGCCAGTCGTTGACCTGGTTCTTTGCCTTTTCCCCGGCGAGCACCTCGCGCCAGACGATTCCCCGCCTGCCGCCGTATGCCTTGGCGATCGCGGCGTCCAAGACCCGACGGGTGGCGCGCCAGATATCGGGTCCGGTGCCGTCGCCCTCGATAAACGGAACGACGGGGCGGTCGGGAACCTTCAGTGCCTTGCCTTCGAACCGGATGCGTTCACCAGCGACCGGTGCGGCCGATGTGGTCATGTCAGTTGCCTGGTTTGTAGACGGCGAGCCACGCCGCCGCGGCGGCGAGGAGGGGAAGGCCGGCGAGCAGGATGGGACGGGCGAGCGCGGGGTTCCGCCGGGGCACCATGAGCATGACGCCGGCCAGCAGCCAGACGACCAGCTTGCCGCCGACCCAGAGCGGGATTCCCCCGGACATCAGGTCGAGCCGCGACAGCAGCCCGAATCCGGTGACGAGGACCACCACCAGTCCGGTTCCGTGCAAGATCGTGATGATCCGGCGCGCGGTGTTGCTGGACGCCGTGCCGCCGTTCATGGCGTGGACCATCGCCCCGCCGAGGACCGTGAAGAGAACGATCACCCCGACGAGGTGCGCGACCTTGTACAGCTCATAGGAGATCATGGGCGCTCGATTGGCGCGCGCACGGCGTTGCCCCACTCGGTCCACGAGCCGTCGTAGTTGCGGACCGAGGGATATCCGAGCAGATAGGTGAGCGCGAACCAGGTGTGGGAGGATCGTTCACCGATCCGGCAGTAGACGACGATCTCTTCGCCGGGAGAGAGTCCCTGCTCGCGCTCGTAGATGGCCCGCAGCTCGTCAGCGGTCCGGAAGCAGTGGGTTTCCGGATCCACCGCCCGCGCCCAGGGAACGTTGCGGGCGCCGGGAATGTGGCCGCCGCGGAGCGCGCCTTCGTTGGGATAATCCACCATATGGAGCCGCTCGCCCCGGAACTCCTCGGGGCTCCGCACATCTACCAGCCGCCGCCCCGCCCGCACATGGGCCATCACTTCGTCTCGGAAGGTCCGGATGGTGGCCTCCTTCCGTTCGGCCACCTTGATGTGGCCTGGCATCACCGTCGGGCGCTCGGTGACGAGGGGCCGGCCCTCATCGGCCCAGCGCTGCCGGCCGCCGTCCATGATCGCGAGATGCTCGACGCCGAAGAGCCGAAGCACCCAGAAGGCGTAGGTGGCCCACCAGTTGTTGCGATCGCCGTAGAGAATGATCCGCGTATCTGGGTTGATGCCCTTCGTCCGGAGCAGCTGCTCCATCTCCTCGCGTCCGATGTAGTCGCGGAGCAGCTGGTCGTTGAGGTCTTCCACCCAGTCGAGCTTGAGGGCGCCGGGAATATGACCGGAGGCGTACAGCAGCACGTCCTCGTCGGATTCGAGCAGCCGAACCGCCGGATCCTCGAGGTGCGCCGCCACCCATTCGGTGGAGACCAGTATCTCGGGATGGGCGTAGCCGCGGTCGGCGATGGGAAGCGTCACGGTGGGCCGGCCTCGCCGAGCAGGTCCTCGAGCACTTTGTCCACCACTTCGCTCACATCGCCCTGCACGATGGTGCGGAGGACGTCCATCGTCTCAAGGGCGAGATCGTCGGGATGCTTGCGATCGTGGTCGAACCGGATAATCTGGCCGAGAAAGACGGCGGCCTGCCGGTCCTGGGGCAGGTCGTCCTCGGCCTCGTCTTCCTCCTCATCGTCGTCGTCCTCCTCGTCCTCCTCCTCCTCGCTGGCGTCATCGGCGGTGTCGGAGGGGACGGGGCCGTCCTGCACCACGCGATCGTAGGCGGTGCCGGGGACACTGTCGGCCCACGGCGATGCGCTTTCCTCGTCCTCCTCCGCGGTCTCGAAGAAATCGCCGGGGAGGTCGACGAGAGCAAAGAGCTGGCACTGGAGTCCGGGGGGCTCCTCCCGCGCGGCGAGCGCGAGACGCACCGGCTGGGCAAAGAGCCCCCGCTCGAGGAGAAAGGCCGCCGCATCGGGAGGCACCACGCACCGCGCCACCAGCTTGGGCCCCAGGAAAGAGCCAACGCACGCCATCCCGTCAGGGGCGCGCTCGTCCTCGATCGTCGCCAGGCGAAGCGGCAGCGGACGATCCGTCGCGGCCAGCGCGACGTGAGACTCGGGGGGCTCAGACGATTCGGACGGCTGGTGCTCCATCCGGGGAATTTACACGAAGTAGGGACCGCGTGATCGGGGAACCCGGTGTCTCTCCGCGGGCTCGGGGCGGGCTGGCCTCCGGGGGCGCTCGAGTTTCGCCGCGCTCACTAGCGCCCCCCTCGTCAGCCCGCTCCCTGCGCCCGCTGGAGGGTGACCGCAGTTCCCGCTCACCGCTTACCGCTCACCGTCATGAGGGCCGATAGCCGCACTGCGCCATGCGCCTCTTCGGCGCGGGGAGATACGGAAACAGTCTCGCCGCCGCCGCGGTATGCCCCGCGCCCCGTGCGCACCCAGTCCGCTGTCCGATCATCAGGTGCAGCCGGTAGCTCCCCGGATCCATGCGCACCGCGCGCTCCAGCCGCTCCACCGGCCATCCCGGCCCCGCCAGCGCGATCGACCTGACCTGCCCGAAGCTCCTCCCCGCCGCGAGCAGGAGACCGATCGCCGCGACGAGCACGAGCTGGGTGCGGCGTACGGGAAGCACGCCCGCGATTCCGCTTTCCGGGAGCAGCACGCCTGCCGTGGCCCACACCAGCAGCGTCGGCGGCGCGAGCAGCAGCACCGCGTCGACGGCTCCTGTCACCATCGTCGCGGTGAGCACGCCGAGCAAAGCGATCGCGCGCCGCGTGACCGCCGCGTCTTCCCGCCGCAGTCGCCGCGCCGCAGTGACAGCCATCGCGGCGACGGAGGCGAGGAGCAGCAGCACCGCCACCCCGCCGCGCTCGCTCAAAAACGCGACCCAGTCGCTGCTCGGCCAGGGATTGGTGGGCATCGGATCGAGAGCGGCGAAGGAGGGATCGCCGCCCGTGGTGACCAGAGGATACTTGACCGGCCAGTTCCCCGGTCCGGTGCCGAACACCGGATCCATCGCGACGAGGCGCGCGCTGTTGCGGTACTGGATCAGCCGGCCCCGACCGGACCCCTCGTGATAGTTGGTGAGGCCGCGCACGGTATCGCGATAGGGCGAATCCGATTTCCAGGTGAGCCGGTTCGGCAGAAGAAGTGCCGCGGCCACCCCGAGCGCTACCGAAAAGAGCACCGTTCGCAGCCGCCCTCTGGGCATAAGCTCTCGTCCGCCGTGGCGGGCGATGAGCCACGCGCAGAACATGATGCCCACACTCATCATCATGCCGAGCCAGGAAGCCCTCGACCGGGTCAGCACCAGCGTGGCGAGCATCAGGCCGAAGCAGCCCGCCGCAATCGCCGCGCGGCGCGGACCTCCCGCTTCCACCATCTGCAGCAGGACAACCGGCGAGCCGATCGCAATCAGGTGGGCAAGGAAATTCCGGTTACCGAGAGTCCCCCCCGGCGCGCGGCTGTCGGCCAGAATCGGGACCTCGACCCCGTAGGCCTGCGCGAGGCCCGTGAACGCCGCGGTCACGAAGGCGAATGCCAGCCCGCGGATGAGCCAGGGACCCGCGCCACGCCGGGCGACCCGATACCCCGCGTGGAAGACAATAAGGCCGGAGACGGTGATCGCCAGCGCGCGGGCCGCGAGCCAGTGGTTGGTCGCGAAGATCGCGGACAGCGCGCTCCAGGCGGCGAACGCGGCGAGCGGAATCTCTACCGCGACGAGGCTCGGCCGCCCGCTGCCGCCCAGGGCGAGCAGGATCAGCGCGCCCAGCGCGGTCACGTGGAGCGCGAGCTCCTTTGGCGCGGCGAACCGGTCCAGATCGAACAGGCTCGACGGCACCGCCGAGAGAACGATGACGAGCGCGCCCAGCCCGAGCCAGAGCGCCAGCAGGCGAGCCGGCCAAGGCGGAGGCGACGGGAGTTCACCGTTCACTGTTCACGCACTTCCCGTCTCGACGGGGGGCCCGTTCGCGGCACCCCATTCCGCCCACGACCCGTCGTACACCGACCAATTCCGGTGGCCGACGACCTCGAGGCCGAGTGCGAGCACGCAGGCGGTCACCCCGGAGCCGCACGAGGTGATGACGGGGCGGGCGAGGTCGATCCCGGCCGCCTCAAATCGCGCGCGCAACGCCTCGGCAGGGAGCATCCGCCCGCCAGGACCGGTGAGCTCGGGAAAGGGGAGATTCCTCGCTCCGGGAACGTGCCCACCCCGAAGGCCGGGACGCGGCTCCGGCTCGGTCCCCGCGAACCTTCCCCGCACGCGCGCATCGAGGATCTGCGCCCCGCCGCGCTCCATCGCCCTCCGCACTTCGTCGAGCGATCGCACCAGCTCGGGATGATAGCGCGCGACGAACCGCTTCGGCGCCCATGGGGTCCACCCCGCCTGCACCGGAAGTCCGGCAGCACGCCAGCCCGGCATGCCGCCGTCGAGCACCGCGACGGCCTTGTGCCCCGCCACGCGGAGCGTCCACCAGATCCGCGCCCCGCTCAGATTGTTCCCGGAGCCGTCGTAGACGACGACGCGGTCCTCGTTCCCGATTCCGAGCACTCCCACGCTCCGGCCGAGAGTCTCCGCGTCAGGGAGCATGTGGGGGAGCGGAGACGGACGATCACTCATCGTGTCGAGATCCCAATACACCGCCCCGGGGATGTGGCCCGCCTGGTACTCCCCGACAGCGCTTCGATTGAGCGCGGGGAGGTACCACGACGCATCCACGACCTTGAGACGGGGCTCACGAAGCCGGCCGGTGAGCCAGTCGACCGGCACCACCGGCGTTGGAAGCTCGTTTTCCATCATGAGCCGAGCCCTCCCATTACGTTCCGTTCGTGCCCGCGCTTCTGGACAGTTACATCGCCCGCATTGGCGCCGCCGACCGGAACACCCGGCTGGAAACGCTGCTGGATCTCTCGCGGAAGCTTCCGGCGCTCCCGCCCGCCCTCGAAGAGGAGAAGTCCCGCGGCGGCCACCTGGTGCCGGAATGCCAGACGCCGGTGCACCTCTGGGTGGAGGTGACCGGCGAAGTCGTCCATCTGCACGCCGACGTTCCCCGGGAATCGCCGACGGTGCGCGGCTTCGTGTCGCTCCTGGTGCAGGCGCTCGACGGGGCCACGCCGGCGGACGTCGCCGCCGTTCCCGACGACCTCCTCCACGCGCTGGGGCTCGACGATGCGCTTGGCATGATGCGCACCCAGGGTCTCACCGCGATTCTCCGCCGCATCAAGCGCGCGGTTGCCGATTCTCCCGCTCGAACTCTTTCATGAACGCCACCAGGGCCTCGACGCTGGCGCGCGGACACGCGTTGTAGAGACTGGCGCGCATCCCTCCCGCCGACCGGTGCCCCTTCAAGCCGTCGAGTCCCTTTGCCGTGGCTTCGGTCACGAATTTCGCATCGAGCTCTTCGCTGGGGGAGCGGAAGCAGATGTTCATGAGCGACCGGCTGTCCCGGTCGACGCTCGAGGCGAACAGCTCCGACTGGTCGAGGAAGCTGTACAGGATTTTTGCCTTGGAGGCGTTCCGGTCGGCCATGGCGCCGAGGCCGCCGCACGCGCGAATCCACTTGAGCACCAGGCCCACCATGTAGATCGCGAAGGTCGGCGGGGTGTTGTAGAGCGAGCGCTCCTTCACGTAGGTCCGGTACTGCAGCATCGTCGGCAGCCCTTTCGGGGCCGATTCGGTCAGATCCTCCCGGACGAGCACCAGCACGATCCCCGAGGGCCCCAGATTCTTCTGCGCGCCGGCGTAGATGAGCCCGTATTTGGTGACGTCGATCGGGCGGCTGAACATGTCGCTCGACGCGTCGGCCACGAGGGGGACGCCGTCGGGAACGGGGGGCTCTTCCTTCCACTGGGTGCCATAGATCGTGTTGTTGGTGGTCATGTGCACGTAGGCCGGATTTCCGGAATAGTGGATCTCCGAGGCGGGAGGAATCTTCGTGAAGCGGGAGCCCTCTCCCGTGAGCGCGACGTGCGTGGTGCCAAACTTGTTCGCCTCCCGGTGGGCCTTCTGCGCCCAGGCGCCGGTGAGGAGGTAGTCGGCGGTGCGGCCCTGGGGGAGGAGATTCATCGGCACCATGGCGAACTGCTGCGTGGCGCCTCCCTGGATGAAGAGCACCTTGTAGCGGTCGGGGATCTCCGCGAGCCGGCGCGCTTCGTCCTCGGCCTCCTGGATGATCTTCTCGAACAGCTTGCCCCGATGGCTGTGCTCGGCGATCCCGATCCCGCTCCCGCCGATGTTCCAGATGTCCTGCTGCGCCTGCCTCAGCACCGACTCGGGGAGAACGGCGGGGCCGGCGCCAAAATTATGAATTCGGTCGGACATTGAGGCTCGTTGTGAGGGGAACTTATCAGCTATCGGCTATCGCCGTCAGATCAACACTGATCACGTTCTCGTTCCCCTTGCGGATCTCCTCCAGCGCCGCCTCGCTCGGCGGCGCCGAGACCTGGACCCGCACACACGCCGCCTGGGCGCCGTGGTAGGCGATGTTCTCCACTTCTTCCACGTTGACGTGGGCCTCGGAGAGCACCCGGAACACGTGCGCGAGCACTCCGGGCTTGTTCTGATGCCGCACCGAGAGCACGTGGGTGGCCGAGCTGCGCGCCAGCCGGTTGACGCAATGCGGCGCGACGCCCGTCTTCATGAAACCGTCCACGATGCGGATCACCTCGTGGGCGATCGCCACCTGCGCCTGGTCGGTCGAGGCGCCCACGTGATGGGTGCCGTACACTCCCGGCGCCGCCGCGACGGCGGACCGGAATTCCCCCTTGGAGCCGGCGGGCTCATTCTGGTACACATCGAGCCCGACGCGAATGCCCCGCTCCTTCACCGCCCGCTCCAGCGCGGCCTCATCCACCACGCTGCCGCGCGCTGCGTTGATCAGATAGGCGCCGGGCTTCATCGCGGCCAGGAACTTTTCGTCCACCAGGTGCCTGGTGTCGGTCCCCCCCGCCACGTTCACGGACACGGCATCGGAGAGCCGGGCGACTTCGATCGGCGTCTCGCAATAGCCGATCCCCATCCGCTCCGCTTCTTCGTCGGTGAGGTTCCGCGACCACGCGACGACCTTCATGCCGAAGGCCTGGGCGCGGCGGGCAACCTCGCGCCCGATCTGGCCCACGCCAAGAATGCCGAGGGTCCGGCCGTGCAGGCCGCGGGCCTTCGAGTACTCGCCTTTCTGCCACTCCCCTTTGCGCAAGTCAATCACCTGGTCGGGGATCCGCCGGTCGAGGGCGAGCAGGAGCCCCAGGACAAGCTCCGCCACGGCGATCGAGTTCTTGCCGGGGCAGTTGGACACGAAGATGCCGAGCCGGGAGGCCGCCGAGACGTCGATGGAGTCGATCCCCGCGCCGGCGCGGATCACCAGCGAGAGCGCGGGCCCCGCGGCGAGCGTGGCCTCTCCCACTTTCTTGCTCCGGACCACCAGCACTTTCGGATTGATCTCGCGGATCACGCCCGCCAGGTCCTCCGCCGACACGTCGGGCCGGAGCACCACCTCGCAGCCGAGATCCTTGAGCCCGTCGACACCGACGGTCTCGAACTTGTCCGCCACCAGCAGTTTCATTGCGTCCCTCCGGGGGGACCTTCAGTCGAGCGTGTGAACGAAGAGTCCACTCTTCAGTTTCGGCTCGAACCAGGTGGACTTGGGAGGCATCACCTCGCCGGCGTCGGCGATGGCCATGAGCTGCTGGACGGAGACGGGGTACATCGCGAAGGCCACCGCGGCCTCGCCCGACGCAACGCGACGCTCCAGCTCGGAGATGCCCCGGATACCGCCCACGAAATCGATGCGCGGATCGCTCCGCACGTCGCCGATCCCGAGCAACGGCGCGAGGACGCGCTGGTGCAGCAGCGACACGTCGAGCGAGCCGACGAGATCGTCCTGGTTGATGGTGTCGGGGTCGAGCGCCAGGCGGTACCACGTGCCACCGACCAGAATGCCGAACGACCCCCCGCGCTCCGGGGAAGGCGCACTCGTGGGCGTCAGCGTGCCGACTGTGGCCAGCGCGGCGAGAAACGCCTCGGGCGTCTGACCGTTGAGATCCGTGACCACGCGGAAATACGGAAGGATCCGCAGCTGGTTGGAAGGAAAGAACACGGCGAGGAACCAGTTGTACTCCTCGTCGCCGGTGTGCCGGAAATTCGCGGCGCGGCGCTCCGCCGCGGCCCGCCACGCGCTGGCCGAGCGGTGGTGCCCGTCCGCGACGTACCCGACGGCGATCCGGCGGAAGGCATCCGTATAGGGCGCGGTGTTCTTCACCCGCCAGACGCGCTGCCGCACGCCGTCGGAACTGGTGAAATCGTACAGCGGCTCCTCAGCAGTGATCTTGGAGTTGAGCTGGGTAAGGAATGGCGTCGGCGCGTGGGTCAGGAACACCGGCTCGGCGTGCGCGTTGAGGATCAGGACATGCCGGGTCCGGTCGTCCTCCTTGTCCTTCCGCGTCTTCTCGTGCTTGCGGATCACGTCCTTTTCGTAGTCGTCGACATGCACGCAGCCGACCACGCCGATCTGGGCGCGGCGGTCCATCGTCAGCTCGTACAGGTAATAGGACGGCTCCGCTTCCCGCAGGAATGATCCGTCGGTGAGGAACTGGGCCAGATTCTTCCGGGCCCGCTCATACACCCGCGGATCGTGCGGGTCGGTGTCGGGCGGAAGATCGATGTCGGATCGGCCGACGTGGAGAAAACTCAGCGGGTTGCCTTCCGCGAGCGCCACCGCCTCGGCGCGCGAGACTACGTCGTACGGCGGAGCGGCAATGCGCGAGGCGAAGGACGGCAATGGGCGCCAGGCGCGAAATGGGCGGAAGCGAATGGGGCACTCCTAGGGAGCCAGGGAGCCAGTGAGCCAGCGGCTGGCAGATCGGGATGCTACCGGAGGTTCGGCCCAGGCGTCAAGGGCGGATCACCTGGCCGCTTTTCATGACCATGCGCACTTTCCGCAGGTCGCCGATCCGCACCGTCGGATCGCCCTCGACGGCGATCAGGTCGGCGAGAAATCCCGGCTTGACCTGGCCCAGCCGATCCTCGAGATGGAAGATCCTCGCGTTGCCCGAGGTGGCGGCCTTGACCACGTCGAGCGCCGCCATGCCGTACTCCACCATGAGCTCGAGCTCGCGGACGTTGTCGCCGTGGGCGAACACGCCGACGTCGCTGCCAAAGCAGATCGGAACCCTCGCCGCGATCGCGCGCTTGAAGCTGGCCTTCTTCTCGGTGATATCGGCCGGATCGGGCTCGGAGCCCTTCTTCCACCCTCTGTACTGCCGAATCGCTTCGCCCGCGGACAGGGTCGGACACAGGGCCACGTTCTTCTGCGCCATGAGCCGGAACACCTCGGCGCTTCCGGCATCGCCATGCTCGATCGTCTCGACGCCCGCCATGACCGCGCGCCGCATCGCTTCGGATGTACTCGCGTGCGCGACGACGGGACGCCCCCCGCTCCGCGCGGTCTCGACGATCCGGGTGAGCTCTTCCAGTGAAAAGGTGGGGCGCGTTTCGCCGGACGGACCCCATCGATAGTCGGCGTACACCTTGATCCAGTCGGCGCCGTCGGCCACCTGGCTCCGCACGACGCGGGTCAGCTCCTCGAGCCCGCTCGCTTCCTCCGCCCCCTGGGGGATGTGCCACCGCGAGTCGAAGCCGCGCGGACCGTAGGTTCCAGTCGCTACGATCGCGCGGGTCGTCGCGATCACCCGCGGTCCGGGAATGATACCCTGCTGAATCGCATCCCGGAGACCGACGTCGGCCTCACCGGCGCCCTCGGTGCCGAGATCCCGCACCGTCGTCACCCCCGCTTCGAGGGTCTGCCGCGCGTGATTCACGGCGCGCGCGACGCGGAGCGCGAGCGACTCGTGGAGGACCTGGTCGTTCCAGGAAGTCTCGTTGTAGGGGTGCAGCAGGAGATGCGAATGCCCCTCGATCAAACCGGGAAGAAGCGTCATCCCGGTCAGCGCGATCCTCCGCGCGTCGGGGGGTGCCACCGTCTCCAGCCCCGGGCCCACGCCGATGATTCGGTCGTTCCGCACCAGCACCGACCATCCCGTGCGCATCACCGTGCCGTCCCAGATGCGATCGGGGGTGAGGAGGGTGATCGGCGCGTCCGCGGTCTGCGCGGCAAGCGGAGCAGCCAGCATCAGCATGCCGGCAACAGCGAGTGTGCTGAGCTGCATGAACGATCTCCGGGGAGAGGGGGAGGTCACTGGGGCGGTGCGGGCTCGGCGCCGACGAGGGCGAGGCGATCGCCGGTCGGGCTCAGCGCGAGCCGGGTGATGCGCGAGAGGCCCGGCTCGGTGAAGCGAGCGACCTCGGTCCAGTCCCTTTCGCCCGCACGCCAGCGCAGCAGGCGGTTGCCGCTCGCCGAAAGCAATGCGCCGTCGGGCGTCCAGATGAAGAACTCGTTCCCCTCGGGAAGGCGCACCAGCGTCTCGCCCTGCCCCGTCACCGGATCGATGACCCGCACCTGGAAGCCGGCAGAATCGCGCTGCGCATAACTGACTGCGTGACGCCTCGGCACCTTGAGCAGCGCTCGGCCGATGTCGCTCGCCACGCTGCGGCGGTGCCGTGGGCGAGCTCGGCCCGCCGCAGCGTGGCCGGGGAGCCCAGCACGAAGACAAAGACAGTGTCGGCATTGAGCCAGGTGTGATACCCAATCGGGCGGATCGAATCGAGCAGCGGCTTGACCGGTGTCCCGTCGAGCGTAAACGACCAGAGGAGCTGGACCGAGTCGCGGATCACCGAGAAATGCTTCCCGTCGGGCATGACGGTGGGCGAGTATTCGTTCTCCGGCGTCCGGGTGACCCGTCTCGATGTTCCCGGGGCGAGGTCGTAGCGGTAGATGTCGGTCTGCCCACCGCGCTCCGAGGTGTAGTAAATGCTCTTTCCATCGGGGGAGAAGAACGGCTGATTGTCGTACCCGGCGCGCGCCGTGATGTTGACCGCGGTACCGACGGCGACCCCGCCCCCGGTCCTGGTGAGCGGCATCACGAAGATGTCGGTGCCGGGCGGGGCCTGGGCGGCGAGCGGCGCGGCAAGCAGACAAGCCAGGACAGGGCCGGATTTCATGGAGTGGTCCTCCCTGACGATTGCGGGTGAATCACTTGCCGGTCCAGCTCCGCCAAATGGCTTCGGCGGGACCGACGGTGAGCTGGTTCTGAAACCGCACCAGCGGCATGCGGAGGAGCAGCGGCTCCTCCACCATCCGTTCGAGCCACCGCTCGGGTGAGTACGTCGCGGTCGCGAAGCCGAGCTCGGCAAAGCGCTTCGACTCCCGGTCGAGCAGCCCCGCGCTGCCGAACTTCCGGGCGAACCGGCCCAGCTCCCCTTTGGAGGCGGCGCGCTCGAGCAGATCGACGAAATGGGCCTTGACCCGCCGCTCCGCGAAGAATCGGAGCGCGGCTCGAGTATCGGCGCTCTTTCGGACGCCGAAGACCTGGACTTCCACAGGGGTTCAACTCCATTGGGCGGTGGCGCGTAATCTAGCTGTGGCTCGCCAGCCTGCGGAGCCATAGATTCTCCCGGCCCGATGATACCCGGCCTTTCCTTCCCCTCCCAGCCTGGAGGCTGGTCATGCGTCTGACCCCGGCGGTTCGCGCGCTCGCGCTCGTGCTCGCGTCCGCCCCCCTGCCCCACACCGCCGCTTCTCTCGCCGCGCAATCCGATACCTGGGCGCTCACCAACGCGCGCATCCAGACGGTAACCAAGGGCGTGATCGAGAAGGGCACGATCCTCATCCGCAAAGGCCTGATCGAAGCGGTCGGGCCGACGGTCGCGGTGCCCGCCGACGCGCGAGTCGTCGATCTGGCGGGAAAAACGGTCACACCCGGACTCTTCGACCTGACCTCCTCCCTCGGCCTCCCCTCCGCGCCCGCGACGGGCGCCGGCGGCGGGCCAGGAGGCGCTCCTGGCGGAGGCGGCGGCCAGCAGGCACAGGCCGCGCCGCGCCAAGGGCTGAGCCCCGAGCGCCAGATCGCGACGGAAATCCGGCTCAACGCCACCGAGGTGAAGCCGCTCCGCGACGCGGGAATCACCGCCGTGCTGGTGTCGCCCACGCGAGGACTCTTCCGCGGGATGTCGGTGCTGGTCCCGCTCCGGGACGACGCCGGCGCCGGCACCGTCATCAAGAGCCAGGTGGCAGAGCACATCGGATATCAGGGGGTGCAGGGCGATTATCCGGGGACGCTGCTCGGCGTGATCGCCTACCAGCGCCAGGCGTTCTTCGACGCCCAGCGCCAGGGAATTCTCCAGGATCGCTATCGCACCAATCCTCGGGGGATGGAGCGGCCGGCGAACGATCCCGGGCTCGACGCCCTGGTCCCGGTGGTGCGGGGCCAGGTGCCGGCCTTCATCGAGGCGAGTAGCGAGAACGAGATCCGCCGGGCGGTGCGACTTGCGCGGGAGTTCAATCTCAAGGTGACCGTCGTCGGCGCCACCGAAGGGTGGCAGGCGGTGGACGCGCTGGCGGGACGCTCAGCGGTTGTCTCGGTCAACTTCCCGGCGCCGACCGCCGTCACCGGCTGGTCGTACCGGCTGAGCCAGCGCCGCGCTCCCGGCGACAGCGCCGCGTCGGCGCGGGAAGCGCAAAAGATCATCGAGGGCAATGCCGCCGCGCTCAACCGGGCGGGGGTCAAGTTCGCGCTGGCCTCCGGCGGAAGTCGCGAGTTCCTGGCGAACGTTCGCAAAGCAGTGGCGGCGGGGCTTCCCGCACCCGTCGCCCTCGAGGCGCTCACCATCCGCGCCGCGGAAATCGCCGGCGTCGGCGAAATGCTGGGGAGCATCGAGGCGGGCAAGATCGCCAACCTGGTCGTCTCCAACACAGACGTCCTGAGCGATTCCGCACGGGTGAGCGCGGTCTTCGTGGACGGGATTCGCTATGAAGTGGCGCCCCCACCACCCGCGCGAACGGGGGGCGGAGGCGGACCTGGCGGGGGCGACGCCCCGGCCGCGCAGGTCGCCGGCGAGTGGGCGATGGCGGTCACGTCGCCACAGGGCCCGCTCGACGTCACGATGACCCTGGTCCAGAGCGGATCCTCCTTCACCGGCACGATGACGAGTCAGATGGGGAGCCAGGAGATCAGCGATGGCCAGATCAACGGCCGGAGTCTGACCTGGAGCCTCACCATGCAGATTGGCGGCCAGTCCATCACGCTGAATTACCGGGGCGAGGTCGACGGCAACAAGATGACCGGCTCGGCCGAGCTCGGCAGCTTTGGAAGCGCCACCTTCACCGCGGAGCGGAAGCCATGATGCGGACCGCGCTCTTTGCCCTGCCGCTCGCGGCGGGAGTCCTTGCCGCCCAGACCCCGACGCCGGCGCAAGCAGATACGTCCCGGCGCCAGCCGATGCCGGTGCTCAAGGTCGACATTCCCCCGGCGGGCACGCTGGTGGCGATCACCAACGCGACGATCATTACCGCGAGCCACGGCACCATCGAAAACGGTACCATCATCATCCGGAACGGCAAGATCGCCGCGGTCGGCAAAGATCTCGCCGTGCCGTCCGGCGCGCAGGTGATCGACGGCAAGGGCAAGTTCGTCATGCCTGGTATCATCGACGCGCACTCCCACAGCGCAGCCGAGGCAATCAACGAAGGGAGCCGCTCCAACACCGCGATGGTGCGGATCCAGGACGTGCTCCGCGAAGACGCGATCGGCCTTTACCGCTCGCTCGCCGGCGGCGTCACCACGCTCAACATCCTGCATGGCTCGGCCAACACCGTCGGCGGGCAGAACGCCGTCGTGAAGATCCGGTGGGGGCTTCCGGCGGATTCGCTGCTGTTCGCCGGCGCGCCTCCGGGCATCAAGTTCGCACTCGGTGAAAACGTCCGGCAAACCAACGTGGCACAGATCCCCGGCCGCACCCCGCGCTATCCGCGCACCCGCATGGGCCAGGAGGAGCTGCTGCGCGAGGTGTTCACCCGGGCGCAGGAGTATCAGGCGGAGTGGAAGGCGTATGAAGAGGCAAAGAGGCAAAGAGGCAAGGAGGCAAAGATGGCGGAGCCGTTGCCGCCGAAGCGGGACCTGCAGCTCGACGCGATGGTGGAGATTCTCGAAGGCAAGCGGCTGGTGCACGCCCACTCCTACCGCTCCGATGAAATCCTGATGCTGCTCAAGGTGGCCAAGGACTTCAATTTCCGGATCGCCAGCCTGCAGCACGTGCTGGAGGGCTACAAGATCGCCGACGAGATCGCCGCGGCCGGCACCGGTGCCTCGACTTTCGCCGACAACTGGGCCTACAAGCTCGAGGCGTTCGATGCGATCCCGTTCAACGCCGCGCTCATGGCCGAGCGGGGGGTCAAGGTCTCGATCAATTCCGATTCGGATGAGCGGGCGCGCCGCCTCTACCAGGAGGCCGCCAAGGCCATGAAGTACGGCGGCGCTTCGGAGGAGGAGGCGATCCGCATGATCACGCTCAACCCGGCGTGGCAGCTCGGCGTCGACAAGCTCACCGGCTCGATCGACGTGGGCAAGGACGCCGACATCGCGATCTTCAACGGGCATCCCTTTGCTCCGGCCAGCCGGGTGGAGATGACCCTAATCGACGGCCGGGTGTTCTTCGACCGGAACAAGGCGCCGACGCTCGAGGCTCTGATCGAGGCGCTGAAGCGCCGTCCCCGTCCCAATACCACCAGTGGAGGTGATCAATGATCCGGCGCACACTTTCAGCAACGGGGGCGGTCGCGGCGCTCGTGGCTCCGCTCGCGGCACAGGCACCGGCCGTCCAGCGGCCGAGCCGTCCAGAGGTATACGCGATCACCAACACGACCATCGTGCCGGTGAGCGGCCCAAAGGTCGCCGGCGGCACGGTCGTCATCCGCAACGGCCGCATCGAGGCGGCGGGGTCGGCTGTCGCCACGCCGGCCGGTGCGACGGTCATCGACGGGCGCGGCCTCTTCGTCTATCCCGGCCTGATCGATTCGGGCGACCGGATCGGCCTCACCGAGATCGGCTCGGTGCCTGGCGGGCAGGATACGCAGGAGTTGGGACAGTACAACCCGCAGAACGACGTGATCACCGCCGTCAATCCGAGCTCGGTGCACATCCCGGTGACCCGCGCCAACGGCGTCACCTCCGCCATCACCTCCGCCCAAGGCGGGATGATTCAGGGGACGGCCGCGCTGATCGATCTGGCGGGGTGGACGCCCGACGAGATGGCGACCAAGGGACGGGTCGCGATGGTCATGACCTATCCGCGTATCGGCGGCGGCAGCCGGCGCGGCGGCTTCCAGGGCGGTCAGGGCCAGGGTGCCGGAGCCGAGACACAAAACAGGCAGGTGCGGGAGCTTTACAGCTATCTGCGCGACGCCAAGGCCTACAACGCCCGGACCAATCCGGTGCCGCAGAACCTCGCGTTCGCGGCGCTCGGGCCGGCGCTCCGCGGCGAAGTGCCGGTGATCTTCGACGTGCAGACCGAGGCACAGATCCGCGGTGTGCTCGCCCTCGCCGACACCTTCAAGCTCAAGGTCGTGCTGCGCGGCGCGACCGACGCGTGGATGCTCGCCGACACACTGGCAGCGCGGAAAGTCCCCGTCGTGGTGGGACCGATGACGGCAGTGCCGGAGGGCGACGCGCCGTACGACGCGGTGTACGCCAACCCCGGAGTCCTCGCGAAGGCGGGAGTGCAAATCGCCTTCCAGACCGGCGACGGCGGCGAGGGTGACGCGCGCAACCTACCGTACAACGCCGCGCTCGCCACGGCGTACGGGCTCGACCCGGAGGAGGCGCTGCGCGCGATCACGATCAATCCCGCCCGCATCTGGGGCGTGGCCGACCGCCTGGGAACCGTCGAGGCGGGGAAGGTGGCCAATCTCTTCGTCACCAACGGCGATCCGCTCGACGTGCGCACCCAAGTGAAGCACGTCTTCATCCGCGGCGAGCTGATGCAGTGGGACGACCGGCATACGCAGGAGTATTTGAAGTGGCGGAGCCGGCCGAAGCCGGAGTGAGAGGCAACGAGGCTAAGAGGCAAGGAGGCAAGGTGGCGATGACAATCCGGGCCACTTTGCCTCTTTGCCTCATTGCCTCCGTCCTGACCGCTGCGCCGCATCAGCAACCCGGCCGGGCGGCTCCGCGACCACCGGCGGCGCGGTGGGCAGGACTGATCGGTGAATACGGCGCGGACACAACGACCGGGGCGATGGTGCTGGAGAGCGGCGGTCGTCTCTACCTGCGCCGCCCGGGCGCGGGGCAGCAGGAGCTTCGTTCCGCCGCCGCTGACCGGTTCCGTCTGAGCGACACCACGGTGCGCTTCAGCCGTCGCGGAGGCGGCAAGGCCGATTCGATGGCCATCGGCCCCGTCTCCCTTCCCCGGCTCAGGCTGGGACCCGAAGAAGGCGCGGTCTTCCGGATCGTTCCCGTCCGTCCGGTGCAGGAGCTCCTGCGGGAGGCACTGGCCGCGAGCCCGCCGGAAGAATCCGGCGTCTTCCGCAATTCCGACCTGGTCGAGCTGGTGGCGCTCGACCCGAGCATCAAGCTCGACATCCGCTATGCCGGCTCCGACAACTTTCTCGGAGCTCCGCTCTATTCCTCGGCGCGCGCCTTCTTGCAGCGCTCCGCCGCGGAGGCGCTGGTGCGGGCGCACCGGCGGCTCAAGGCGCTCGGTTACGGACTCCTGATCCACGACGGCTACCGGCCGTGGTATGTCACCAAGATGTTCTGGGACGCCACACCGCCGGAGCAGCACGAATTCGTGGCCAACCCCGCCAACGGGTCACGCCACAACCGCGGCGCGGCGGTGGATCTCACCCTCTACGAGCTTCGCACCGGCCGCCCGGTCGAGATGCCGGGCACCTACGACGAATTCTCCCGCCGCTCCTACCCGAATTACCCCGGCGGCAGCAGCCGGCAGCGCTGGCACCGCGAGCTTCTCCGCAACGCGATGGAAGCGGAGGGGTTCGCGGTCTTCAGCTCGGAGTGGTGGCACTTTGATTATCAGGATTGGCGGCTGTATCCCCTAGGTAATGCGACATTCGAAGAACTGCGACGCTAGAACGCGAAGACGCGAAGACGCGAAGACGCGAAGACGCGAAGGTTGTCACGCTGAGGGATGACAAGAGGCCCGTCTCACCCCCGGGCCCCCCGATGGCGAGCCCCACTCATCGCCCGGGTGACTCACGCGATTGTCACCCTGAGCGTGGCGGCTGGTCCCGCTCACCGCGTCATCGCGTCCCCGCGCCCTACTGCCAGCCCTTCTCCTCGATCAAGGCAACGACCCGCGCCTTCACCTCATCCCGGATCCGCCGCACCTCCTCGAGCGGGCGGCCCTTGGGATCGGGGAGCGGCCAGTCGCGGATCTCGAGGCCCGGCACGTAGGGACAGGCGTCGCCGCAGCCCATGGTGACGAGGAGACCCGCCGATCGCGTGAGGCCGTCGGTGAGCTGCTTCGGCACAGCGCCGGAGAGATCGATGCCGGCCTCCCGCATGACCGTCACCACCTCCGGGTGCACCCGCGAACCCGGCTCGGTGCCCGCCGAGGTGGCGGTGGCGCGGGCCGGGTCGGCCAGCTGGTTGAAAAACGCCGCGGCCATTTGCGAACGGCCGGCGTTGTGGAGGCAGGCGAAGAGCAGGCGTGTCACCGCGGCTTCATGCCACGCACGAACGCCCCCATGAACCGTCCGTCCACATCTTTGGCCACCAGGTCCACGTCCAGGCCGGCGCTCTGCAGAAACTCCCGGGCATCGTCAACCCGGTAAATCCTGGTCGGCTCGATATCCACGTCGGTGAATCCGGTTTGTTCGAGGAGGGCCTTGAATTCCTGCTCCTCCAGCGCACCGGCAACGCATCCGACCCAGAGCTCCATGCTGCGGCGCACCTCCTCCGGCACCTCACCCCGCACCACCACGTCGGACACCGCGAACCGTCCGCCTGGTTTGAGCACGCGGAACGCTTCGGCAAGCACCTTGCGCTTATCCGCGGAGAGATTGATGACGCAGTTGGAGATGATGACGTCCACCGACGCGTCGGGGAGCGGGATGTTCTCGATCTCGCCTTTCAGGAACTCGACGTTGGTGACGCCGGCCCTGCGCTGGTTTTCCCGCGCCAGTTCCAGCATCTCGTCGGTCATGTCGAGGCCGTACGCCTTCCCGGTCGGCCCGATGCGCCGGGCGGAGAGGAGGACGTCGATCCCTCCGCCGCTGCCGAGATCGAGCACCGTCTCCCCCTCCGCGAGATCCGCGAGTGCGGTCGGATTGCCGCAGCCGAGCGAGGCCAGCACGGCCCCTTCGGGGATTGCCCCCG
>CAZHSO010000026.1:0-7450 GCA_964535105.1 uncultured Gemmatimonas sp. | reverse complement strand
GCGTCCTTGAGCGCCTTGAGGTGAAACGAGAGCCGCGACTGTCCCGTCTCCAGCGCCTCGGTGAGCTCGCAGACGCAGCGTTCCCCACCGCGCAGCAGGTCCACGAGCCGGAGCCGGGTCGGCTCCGACAGGGCGTGAAACACCCTCGCGGTGCGCTCAAAATCGAGAGAAGTGGCCCGTGCGCTCATCGATCGAATATATCAACTTTCATTGATATATCAAGGCGCGCCGGGAAACGGTAAGCGGGAAGCGGTAAGCGGTGAGCGGGAACGGCCCTGACAGGCGCTGAAGTCACCCGGGCGATGCGTGGGGCTCGCCATAGGGGACGTCGGGCCGCGAGGGCTCCGCTTGAAGGTGGGAGCTGCGTCGGCCCGCAGGCCCCGTGGGCGAGTCCCACTCGAGCCCGGGGGTGAAACCGGCCCCTTCGCTACGCTCAGGGTGACGGCCGGCGATAGATTCTGTGCATGGACTTCAGGGAACGCCTCCGGACCGCCGTCTTCGACGACCACGAATCCCTCGCCCGCGCCGTCGCGATTCGTATCGCCGACGTAATCCGCGAGCGGGAGGGCCGCGGCGCCGTCCTCGGCCTCGCCACCGGCTCGACCCCGGTCGGCGTCTATCGCGAGTTGATCCGGATGCATCGTGAGGAGGGGCTCTCGTTTCGGGGGGTCACCACCTTCAACCTCGACGAGTACTACCCGATGGACCGGGGGAGCATCCACTCCTACCACCGCTTCATGTGGGAGAACCTCTTCCGGCACATCGACATCGACCCCGGGATGGTCCACATCCCGAAGGGTGACATCCCCCGCGAACGGGTCGCCGAGATGTGCGAGGCCTACGAAGCGGTCGTCCGCGCCGCGGGAGGCATTGACTTCCAGCTCCTGGGCATCGGCAAGACGGGGCACATCGGCTTCAACGAGCCGGGCTCGGGCGCGAAGAGCCGGACCCGACTGGTGACCCTCGACACCGTGACCCGCCGGGATGCCGCCGTCGACTTCTTCGACGAGGCCTTTGTCCCCCGCGAAGCGGTGACGATGGGCATCGCGACGATCCTGGAGGCACGGGAGATCGCGATTCTGGCCACCGGGGAGCACAAGGCCGCCATCGTGCGCCGCGCCGTGGAGGGCGAGATCGACACCGAAGTGGCAGCCACGTTCCTGCAGCGCCACCCGAGCACGACGTTTTACGTCGACAGCGCCGCCGCCGCGGAGCTCACCTGGATCGCGACGCCATGGCTGGTGGACGAGGTGGAGTGGACCGATCCCCTCGCGGTGCGGGCAGTCGTGTGGCTCTCGCAGACCGTGGGCCGAGCCATCCTCAAGCTCACCCTGCGGGACTACAGCGAGCACAAGATGTCGGCGCTGGTGACCCGCTTCGGCTCTCCGGGCGCAGTGAACGGCTTCGTCTTCAATGTACTCGGCGACAAGATCCGGGGCCGCTCCAAGCTGCCGAAGAATGCCCGTGTCCTTTGCTTCTCCCCCCACCCCGACGACGACGTCATTTCCATGGGCGGGATACTCTACAAGCTCACGAAGAACAGCAACGACGTCACCGTCGCCTACATGACCAGCGGGAACATCGCGGTCTTCGACCATGACGTGCGGCGGTACGTGGACTTCCTGGAGCGGCTGGGGCACGGTCGCGGGCTCGATCCCGCGGGAGTGGATGCGCTCGCGCGCGAAGTCCGCGGATTCCTCGCGAAGAAGAAGCCGGGCGACGTGGATATTCCCGCGGTGCAGGATATCAAGCGGATGATCCGCGAGGCCGAGGCGATCAGCGGTATCGAGACGCTCGGACTCCCCGAGTCGGCGGCGCGATTTCTCAATCTTCCGTTCTACCAGACCGGCAAGGTCCGGAAAGATCCCGTCGGTGAGTCCGACGTGGCCATCGTGCGATCGCTACTCGAGGAGACTCGTCCCGACCTCGTCTTCGTGGCCGGCGATCTCTCCGATCCCCACGGCACCCATCGCATGTGCAAGGAGGCGGTGGACCAGGCTCTCGCGCTTCTTCCCGAGCGCCCCGACGTCTGGCTCTACCGCGGGGCATGGCAGGAATGGTCGGTCACCGAAGCCACCTGGCTGGTGCCGCTCTCGCAGGAGGAGCTCTCGGTCAAGATCCAGGCGATTTTCAAGCACCAGTCACAGAAGGATTCGGCGCCTTTCCCCGGACTCGACGACCGGGAGTTCTGGCAGCGGGTCGAAACCCGCAACAAGGACACCGCGGAAACTCTCAACCGCCTCGGCCTCGCGGAGTACTTCGCGATGGAGGCGTACGTGGTCGCACCGGACTGAGCCATGCGCCGCTGCTTCCTTCTTCTGATCGATGGCCTCAGGGCGGACGTCGCCGAGGCCGAATTGGCCGCGGGCCGCCTTCCGTCGCTGGCCCGTCTCGTCGCGTCGGGGGGGGCCGGTCGCGCCATTACCTCGTTCCCCTCGACGACGGGCGTCTCGTATCTGCCCTTCCTCACCGGGTGCACACCCGGCACCTGCAACGTTCCCTCGATCCGCTGGCTCGACCGCACGCGGTACGACGGGCGCTGGTGGCGGAGCCGTGACGCCGTCCGGAGCTACTGCGGCTACCAGGCCGGGATGCTCGACGCCGACATCGACCCCTCGGTCCGGACCATCTTCGAGCTGGTTGCCGAGAGCGTGGGAATCTTCACGATGATCGCCCGCGGGCTCACTCCGGAGCGGAATCCGGCGAGCGTCGAGCGCCAGTTCTGGGGCGCGGTGGCCCACTACGCGCTCTGGCATCAGCCGTCCGACGATGCCGTCGCCAATCATCTTCTCCAGGCGGTCGAAGGGCCGTCGCGCTTCGTCTTCGCCCAGTTTCCCGCAGTGGACGGCTACACCCATCAATCGGATCCGGCGGCGGAGCGGGTGGTGCAGTCGCTGCACGAGGTGGACGCGGTGGTGGGTCGACTGCTGACCCGGCTCGCCGCGCGCGGCGAGCTCGCCGACACGCTGATCCTCGTCGTCAGCGACCATGGCGCATCGGTGGTGCACCAGCACCTCGACCTGGCGGAGTGGTTCCGCCGCCACGGTGTGCGCACGATGTCCCATCCGGTGGTCTGGGAGCGGCACCCGAAGGCGGCGGTGATGGTGGCGGGCAACGGGTCGGCGATGGTGTACGCCCACCCCGATACTCCGCGGGAGTCCCGCTGGCCGATGGCGAGACTGAGGCGGCCCGAGACCTTCGGCACCGGGAGCGATCTGGTCGCGAAACTGGTGCAGGAGCCGGCGGTGGCGTTCGTGGCGGCGGAGTCGGCGGAGAATGGGGTGACGATTGCCGACGCCCGGGGCGAGGCGACGATCTCCCGGGAGAATGGGCGCATCCGCTATGAACCCGGCACCGGCGATCCGCTTCACGTCGGCGAGCCGTGGGAGGGAACCCACCGCGAATGGCTGGCGCATTCGTGGAGCTCGGCGATGCCCGACGCGGCGTTCCAGCTTCTCGATCAGTTCCGCGCCTCCCGCACCGGCGATCTCCTCGTCATCGGGCGGGAGGGCTACGACTTCCGCGAGCGGTTCGAGATCCCCGAGCATCGCTCGGGGCACGGCAGCCTGATCCGCGCCCACATGCACACGCCGCTCTGGTCGAACCGCCGACTGGGCCAGGTTCCGCTTCGCACGATTGATCTCCTCCCCACTATGCTCGACTGGCTGGGCGCGCCGGTTCCGCAGGGGATCGATGGCGAGCTTGTGTGGAGAGCAGTGATCGGTGAGCGGTGAGCGGTAAGCGGTGAGCGGGAACTGCCTGACACTCGCGTGAGTCACCCGGGCGAGGAGTGGGGCTCGCCATAGGGGACGTCGGGCCGTGAGGGCTGCGCGTGGAGTTGGGAGTTGCGTTGGCCCGCAGGCCCCGTGGGTGAGTCCCACTCGAGCCCGAGGGTGCGACCCGCCCCTTCGCTTCGCTCAGGGTGACAACCATCTTCCCAGGAATGCCGCAACGCGATTTCGTGCTCCGGTGGATCGAGGAGATCGTCCGCACCGTGCAACGGATGCTGTTCGGTCCGGGCGCGGTGGACCTTGCCATGGCAGAGTCGCGGGTGGAGGACGCGGTCGCGCAGCTGCTGGGGCCGCTCACCCTGCTGATCCCCCGGCTCGACGTGCCGAGCGCGTCGGACCTGCTCGCTGACACCGACCGGATCATGGGGCTCTCGGAGCTGCTGGATCTGAAATCGGCCGTGGAGGAAGCGAAGGGAGATCCTGCGGCGGCGGAGGTGAGCCGGACCCGCGCCGCGGCGTTCCGGAACGAGGCGGCGCGGCGCGACCCACCCACCCTAGGATGATGCCGGCCGTGCCAGCCGCTCGATCAGCTCCGCCGCCCGCGCCAGCAGCTTTCGCTGCGCGGGGGGAAGCGCCTCGAGGGCGGCGGCGAGCCGTATCACCCGGCGGCGGCGACCTGCTTCGAGGAGGCGGCGCCCTTCCAGCGTCGCCCGCACCGTCAGCACCCGCCGGTCCTCCCTGCTCCGCACCCGCTCCACCAGGCCGTCGCGCTCCATCTCCGTCACCAGCTTGGTGATGGTGGGGGGCTGCACCTGCTCGGCCTGGGCGAGCGCGGACATGGTGAGCGGTCCCCCGAAGACGATGACCGAGAGGGCGGAGAGCCGGGGACCGGAGAGCCCGGAGGCCCGGTCCTCCACCCGGAGGGAGCGCAACAGGTGGATCGCCGCCGAGTGGAGCCGGTCGGCGGTGCGGAACTCGGCCTGGGGCCGGGGGACGGGTTGACGGGAGCGCCGGGGCATCGTAGAATTAGTTAGCTAGTCTAACTAAATATAGCCGGGTCCATCCTCCACCGGGAGCCCCCATGACCGCCCCCGCTCTCCTCCGCGACATCGGCCAGATCGCGATCGTCGTGAAAGACCTCCCCCGCGCCACCGCATTCTATCGCGACGTGCTGGCGCTTCCCTTCCTCTTCGAGGCGCCGGGACTCGCCTTCTTCCAGTGCGGCGGGGTCCGCCTCATGCTGAGCGGCGCGGAAACGCCGGAGTTCGACCATCCGTCGTCGATTCTCTATTTCAACGTGGCGGACATTCTCGACGCGCACCGCACCCTGGCCGGCCGGGGGGTGCACTTCCGGGGCGATCCGCACGCGGTCCACAAGGCGGGTGACCAGGCGCTCTGGATGGCGTTCTTCGACGATTCGGAGGGGAATGTCTTCGCGCTGATGGCCTGGAGGCCGAACACCGCCTGAGGGCGTATATTCCGTCCGTGCTCGGCGCCCTTTTTCTCCTCCAAGTCGCTGCTCCGCCCTGTTCCGCCGGGCCGCTCTGCCAGCATCTGGAAGCGGCCGCGGCGGCCAACGCGCGCACCATGAACACCCCTGGCGGGTACACCGCCACGATCGAGACCGAGATCTCGACGCTCGCGCGCCGGGATAGCCGGATCGAAGGGGCGTCGTTCCTCGAGCAGATCAGCAGCCGGGCCCGGTGGACCAGCGACGGCGTCTTCGAGCAGCACATCATCGGCACCCGCAACTTCCCCAATGCCATCCCCATTTCCCGTATCGCCTTCCTGCGCATCGGGTGGCTCGCGCCGAGCCTGGCGGGGGAGCGGCTCCAGGTCATCAACCGGACCGGACTCCGCGAGACCGACTTCGACCAGACGCTGGTGGGACCGTACGCGCCGGAGATCGTGGTCCACCCGCTGTCGAGCGACCGGGACAAGTATTACCGGTACACCGGCGGAGAAACTGTAAACCGGATGGTGGACGGCATCTCCCGCAGGGTGATCGCGATCGAAGTGATGCCGGTGACCGAGCTGGAGCGGGAAGAGACGCTGTTCGAAGGGGAGATGCAGCTCGATCCAGAGAGCCACGCCCTGGTGCGACTTTTCGGCCGGATGATCGTGGTGGGCCGGTCCGGGCGCGGGGGGGGGCTGGTGCGTTTCGATCTGACGCCATCTGTCACCATGGCGGATCTGGTCAATCAGAGACTGTCGGACGGCCGCTGGGTTCCGCTGTCGCAGCGATTCGAGATCCAGGCGCCCTCGACTCGCGTGGTCGGCCAGGGATCGGCTCGGCGGGTGGTCTCCCGCTTTCACAACGTGGCGCCGATCGACCGGCCGGCGGGTATGCTGGCCATCTCGGCGTCCACGTCGGGGTATGTCATCACCAGCGCGCCGTCGGACTCGCTGCGCGGCTACCGAGGCTGGTTCCGTCCCGCGGGAAGAGCCACCGAGTCGGTCTCGGATCGGGACTTCATCCGGTTCCGTTCCCCCAAGCTCCGCCCGACGGGGCCGCCGACGGTCTCCATTGCGGGTTTCCACCGGGGCGACTTTGTCCGGTTCAACCGGGTGGAGGGGTTGTTCACCGGGCTCTCGGTCATCGCCCGGCTTCGCGACCGGGCGCCGGGCGTCTACCTGCGCGGCACCGGGGGATACGCCTGGTCGGAAAAGACCGGCCGGGGGGCCGCCGGCATCGGATGGGATATGCGGCGCTGGTCGATCGAGGGGAGCGCCGCGTGGACGCTCGACGTCAGCAACGAGTTCCGCAACCAGTTCGACAATCCCGCGCTGGCGGCGCTGATCGGCAAGGATCCCTGGGATTACGTGGACCATCGGAGCGCCGGGATTGTGGCGACGCGTGCGATCCGCGACGTGAGCGGGAGCGTGCTGCACTTCGAGGGGGCCCGGGTGTCGGACCGGGCGGTGGAGCGGCACCTCACCAAATCGCTCTTCGGGGGACGGTTCCGGGAGAACCGCAACATCACCGAAGGAAGCTACTGGCGCACCCGGGCGGTGCTGGACTGGAATCCCGATGTGAGCCCGCTCTTCGCGCAGGACGGGATCGGCCTCAAGGCCGAGGTGGAGAACGGGACCGGCGATCTCGACTACACCCGGGTCGAGGGGCGGATCGTGGTGCGGAAGAGCTTCAACCGGGTCTTTTTCATCGCGAAGCTGCACGGAGCGGCGCTCCTCTCGGACAATCCCCCGCCGCAGCAGCTCTTCGAGATGGGCGGCCCGGTCGGCCTGCCGGGTTATGAGTACAAGGAATTTGCCGGCAACCGGGCGGCGCTCTTCCGGGTGCGGCTGACCTACCCGCTGACGATGCTCGACTCGCCGCTCCGGATCGGGTCCATCATTCTTCCATCGATCGCCCCGGCGCTCTCGATCGGGTATCAGGCCGGGTTCGCCAAGGCAACGACCCCGGCGGCAGTGGCCGCGGTGCGGGCGCTGGGCGACTTCCAGAACAAGGATGGGACGGTTGCGCTCGACCCCGACACCCAGGCTCCGCTCCCGGCATCGGTTCCGATCAACCGGCCGGTGGGGTCGGTGGACATCCGGATTGGGTTCTTCGGGGACGCGCTCGCGGTGGGGGTTGCCCGGGCGATCCAGCGGGGGCGGTCGACGCGGTTCATCTTTGCATTTGGGAGGCAGTTTTAGGGACGACGCGAAGACGCGAAGGCGCGAAGGCGCGGGGTAGTTCATTTCGCGTCCCCGCGTCC
>CAZHSO010000025.1:0-38584 GCA_964535105.1 uncultured Gemmatimonas sp. | reverse complement strand
GGCGGCGCGCGCTTCTTCACCAATGCTGTGGATACCCGGACCACCGGCATCGATGCGGTGGCGGGGTATGGTTTCCCGATCGGCGCCACGGCCAACCTCCGTATGACCGGCGGCTTCAACAAGAGTAAGAACACGGTCACCAAGGTGCAGCCGACCCCCGGCGTCCTGGCCGGATTCCAGGAGACGCTGTTCGACCGGGTGGAGCGGGCCCGCATCGAGGTGGGCCAGCCCAGCACCAATTTCAACCTGGGCGCGATTCTCACCCGGAAGGACTGGGCGTTCAACTTCCGCACCCAGCGCTACGGCAAGGTCACCAGCTTCGGCACGCCGGCCGACGGGTCGCTCGATCAGACCTTCGACGCCAAGTTGATTACCGACCTGAGCGCGTCGTACACTCATAACAAGCGGATCACGCTGATGCTGGGCGCCGACAACATCTTCGACGTGTATCCGGATGTGAACAGCGTTGGCAGCGCCACCGTCGGCGGCAACGCGAATTTCGGCATCTTCCCCTACAACGGCATCTCGCCGTTCGGGTTCAATGGACGGTTTGCGTATGTGAGGGGGATTTGGGCGTACTGACAGGCGCGTAGTCGCGGAGACGCGGAGGCGCGAAAAGCCCCGTCGGATCGACTCCGGCGGGGCTTTCGTTTACATCCTCGCGTCCTCGCGTCTCCGCGGCTTCGCGCCTTCGCGCCTTAGCGCCGTTGCGCCAACCTCAGAATCCCAAGAATGGTACCCGCACCCCGCCCGTGATCCGGATATCGTGCTGCTTCTTCTCCGCCGTCTGGGTGCCGTTCACGTCGAACGACGCAGTGTACAGATAATCCTCCGCGCCCAGGTTGATCGCGAGCAGCCGTCCGATCCTGATCCCCGCCGAGGCGCCGATGACGCCGCCCACGTTGGTGCCGGGCGCAACGGTGGCGGATAAGGCCGTCCCTGCCTTGAAGGTGTGTCGCACCGCGCCGACGCCGCCGCTCACCCCAATCCAGAAGGGGCTGGTGCGCGGAATGAGGTAAAACGTCGCCCGGCCGCTCCCGGTCAGGATGCGGACGTCCTGATTAATGGAGGCGCCGGTGCCCTCTTCATAATCCACCGAGCCGGGAGAATATCCCACGTCTCCCTCGATGCCGAAACGCGAGCCCAGCCCGATGCCGAGCCGGCCGCCGAAGGTGATGGCGGCGGAGATCCTGGTGGTTTGCGTTGTGGCCCCGCTCGGATAGCTGAACAGATCGGCGGTCGGGACGAGCACACCGATGTACGGGGTAACGGAGATTCCCTTTTTGGTCGCGGGCGCTCCAACCTGAGCCGTCAGCGGCGCCGCGACGATCAGGATAGTGAGAGTCAGCCAACGCATGGCATACTCCTCTGTGGTGAGCGGGGTTCGGGAACTAACTTACCCGGTTTCCCCCGGGAACAGAGGCTTGGAGCTCGATGATCGAGTGGCGGGAATACCCCCTGGCCGGAACCGGAGAGCCTGGGCAGGTGGCCATCCGCGTCATGCGCGATGTCCTGAGCCCCCAGCTCCGGAATTACCGGGACCTCATTGTCGCGCTGCCCCCGGGGTATTCCGAGACGGGGGCCGCCCACCCCGTCATATACATACAGGACGGCCAGAACCTTTTCGACCCTACCACGTGCTACGCCGGGGACTGGGGCCTGGTGGACGCGCTCGCCGAATCGGCCGGCGGCGGGATTGCGCCGATCCTCGTCGGGATCCCCAATATGGGGCGACGGCGCCGCTATGAGTACGGCCCATTTCGCGATATTATCCACGGGGGAGGGGGTGGCGACCGCTACCTCGCCTTCGTGGCGGAGACGGTCAAACCGCTGGTGGATGCGTCCTTCCGGACCCGCCCCGAGCGCACTCACACCGTCATCGCCGGCTCATCTCTCGGCGGCGTCATCAGCCTGTATGGCCTGTATCGGTACGCGGACGTCTTCGGCGCGGCGGGGGTGCTGAGCCCCGCGCTCTGGTTCGCCGACGGCGCCATTCTCCGGTTCGTGGAAGATCTGGCCGACCTGTCGGTTGGACGCATTCATCTCGACGTCGGCTCCGAAGAAGGCGACGACGCGCTGCTGGATGCCCGGCGGCTCCGCGAGCTCCTGATCGCCGCCGGGCACGTCGAGGGACGCGACCTCTCCTATGTGGAGGAGGAGGGCGGGGAGCACGATGAAGAAGCCTGGGGGCGACGGTTCCGGCTGGCGCTCCCCTTTTTGGTGGGTTCTGAGTCGAACTGCGTCAACGGTCAACGGTCAACGGGAAAACCTGATAGCCTGACCGATAGCTGATGGCTGATAGCTGATAGCTCTTAAGGGCCACCGCGATGCTCCACTCACATCACGCCTGGATCAGCCCATCGCTCGGCCGGGAGATGCCCATGGAGGTCTTCGGGCACGCCGGCGCGCGGGTGCTGGTCTTTCCCACCACCATGGGAAGCTGCTACGAGTGGCGCGACCGGCACATGCACGAAGTGCTGTCCGATCACCTCGAGGCCGGAAGGATTCAGCTCTTCTGTCTCGACCACGTCCATGACGAGAGCTGGTACAACAAGAGCCTGCGCCCGGGCGCCCGCGCCTGGCGGCACCTCCAGTACGACCACTACCTGCTCAACGAAGTGCTCCCCTTCACCGAGCAGGTGAATCAGTGTCCCTTCGTCATCGCCGTCGGCGCCAGCTTCGGCGCCTATCACGCCGCCTGCTTCGGATTCCGGCACCCCGACCGGGTGCACCGGATCATCGGCATGAGCGGGCTCTACGACGTGAAGTCCATGACCGAGGGGTACTCCGATCTGAATGTCTACAGCTCCAATCCGTTCGACTTCATGCAGCACGAGCACGACCCGGCCCGGCTCGCCGATTTCCGCCGGCAGGATATCATACTGGCCGTCGGCAAGGAGGATCCCTCCCACGCCAACAATGTGGCGTTCTCGGGGATCCTCTGGGACAAAGGCATCGGCAACGCGCTGCGCGAGTGGGACGGCCGGGCGCATGATTGGCCGTATTGGGAGAAGATGATTCGGATGTATGTCGGGGGACATGACTAGGGAGTAGCGAGTAGCGAAGAGCGAGGAGGGAACGGCCACTCTTCCTCGCCCTTCGCTCTTCGCTACTCCCTCGACAAGGAGTTCCGAGGATGGCAAAGATTGGCCTGATTGTCGGAAGAGAGTGGTCCTTCCCCCCCGCCTTCATCGAAGAGGTGAACCGGCGGAACGAGGGGGTCACCGCCGAGCTGCTGAAGCTCGGCGCGCCCCGGATGGACGATCCGGCGGAGTACCGCGTCATCATCGACCGGATTTCCCACGAAGTGCCGTTCTACCGGACCTATCTCAAGCACGCGGTCCTGGCCGGCGCCACGGTGATCAACAATCCCTTCATGTGGAGCGCCGACGACAAGTTCTTCGGCGCGACGCTGGCCACCTCGCTCGGACTCGCCAGCCCGAAGACCATCGTCCTTCCCAACAAGGAGTACGTCCCGGGGATCGTGCACAGCGAGTCGCTGCGCAACCTGACCTATCCGCTCGACTGGCATGGCATCGTCCAATACGTCGGGCTTCCCTGCATTCTCAAGGACGCGCACGGCGGCGGGTGGAAAGAAGTGTACGTCTGCCAGAACATGGAGGAGCTGCTCCACCACTACGATCACTCCGGGCTCCTCACGATGATCGTGCAGGAGTTCATCCAGTGGGACGAGTTCATCCGCTGTGTCTGTCTGGGCCAGGACGTCATCCGCCCGATCAAGTACGATCCCAAGGCGCGGAAGTACCACCCCGAGCTGGATTTTCTCCCGCCGGCCTTGATGCAACGGGTCGTCGAGGATTCGAAGACGCTGGTGCGGGCCCTCGGCTACGACATGAACTCCATCGAGTGGGCGGTGCGCGACGGGGTGCCCTACGCGATCGATTTCATGAATCCCGCCCCCGACATGGACATTTATTCCCTCACCCCCACCCATTTCGAATGGGTCGTGAGCAGCATGGCCGACATGGCGATCCGGTTCGCGAAGCAGCCACGCACGCTCCCCAAGCCGTCGTGGGAAAACTTCCTCAAGGGCCGGCCGAAGCCCAGAGCGTCGAAGGGCCGCTGACGCCGGATGACGGTCTCGTCCGATATGCAGGGGGCGATCGACGCCTGGCACGGAGCGCTGACGCCCGAGCGCGCCGGGGAGTCCTCCGCCTGGCTCACCGAACAGCTCCGCCGGCGTGGTCTCTTTTTCGGAGACCGGCCGCTCTGCACCGTGCTCCGGCCCCGCTTCCTCTCCCCCGAGCAGTACCAGCTCCTGCAGCATCGCATCGCGATTCTTCTGCGCGCGTTCGACAAGGCGCTCAAGGCGGCTCTCAAGCGGCCGCCGCTGCTCGACCAATTCGGGCTCCTCGACTGGGAACGGAGCCTGGCGCTCGCGGATCCCGGCATTCCCGCCTCGCCGGTGTCGCGGCTCGACGCCTTTTTCGACCCGGACAACGGACTGCTCCGGTTCACGGAATACAACGCCGAGACCCCCGCCGGTTCGGCGTACAACGACGCGCTGACCGAGCTCTTCCTCGCCATTCCAGTCGCGCGCGGGTTCCTGCGCACCCACGCGCTTCGCCCGTTGCCCGCTGTGCCGAACGTCCTGCACGCATTGCTCGGCGCCTGGGAGCAGTGGTCGGGGCGCCGTGAGCTGCCGGTCATCGGCATCATCGACTGGGCCGAAGTGCCGACGCGGAGCGAGTTCCTGCTGTACCAGCAGTACTTCGAATCAATGGGAGTGCGCTGCATCGTCGCTGACGTGCGGGAGTGCGAGCTGGTGGGCGGCCGGCTCGTGGCCGCCGGCACCCCGATCGACCTGATCTACAAGCGGGTGCTGATTCATGAGCTGATCGGCAGGATGGGGATGGAGCATCCCATCGTGCGCGCGGTCACCAGCGGCGCCGTCTGCATGGCCAATCCGTTCCGATGCAAGATCCTCCACAAGAAGGCGTCGCTGGCGGTCCTCTCGGATGAGCGCAATGCCGGGCTCTTCGGCAAGAAGGAGCAGAAGATCATCGCCGACCACATCCCGTGGACCCGGGTCGTGGAGGAGCGCACCACCACCTTCCGGAGAGAGGCCATCGACCTGCTGCCCTGGATGGCCGATCACCGCGAGCAGCTGGTGCTCAAGCCCAACGACGACTACGGCGGCGCCGGCATCGTGCTGGGGTGGGAAGTGGATGGCGCGACGTGGAGCGATGCGATCCGGAAGGCGACGGCCGAGCCATTCATCGTCCAGGAGCGCATCGGCCTCCCGAGCGAGACATTTCCGAGCTGGGCCGACGAGTCGCTGGTCTTTGCCGACCGGATCGTGGATACTGCGCCGTTCGTCTACCGCGGCGCCTACGCCGACGGCTGCCTGACGCGCGTCTCGACGGCGTCATTGGTCAATGTGACCGCTGGCGGTGGGAGCACGGTGCCGACGTTCGTGGTTGAAAAGCGGTGAGCGGTAAGCGGTAAGCGGGAACAGCCGATCGCTGGACTGATGGCTGATAGCTGATAGCTGGAGACTGCTTTCATGAAGGCACCCAGCCTGACATTGGGAATCGAAGAGGAGTACCAGATCATCGACCCCGTCACCCGGGAGCTCCGGTCGTACATCACGGAGATCCTCGGGGACGAATCGCTGGTGCTGGGTGAGGTCAAGCCCGAGCTGCACCAGTCGATGGTGGAGGTCGGGACCAGGGTCTGCCACACCCCGGCGGAGGTGCGGGCCGAGCTGGTCCGGCTCCGCCGCCTGGTGATGGACCTCGCCTCCAGGAAGGGCCTCAAAGTCGCCGCCGCGGGAAGCCACCCCTTCTCGTCCTGGATGGACCAGGAAATCACCCCGCTCGAGCGATACATGGGGGTGCGAGAGGACCTGCAGGACCTGGCCCAGGCGCTGCTCATCTTCGGCACCCACGTGCACATCGGCATCGAGGACCGGGAGTTTCTCATCGATGCGATGAACGTCTCCCGATACTTCCTCCCCCACGTGCTCGCGCTCTCGACCAGCTCGCCATTCTGGATGGGGCGGCGCACCGGGCTCAAGTCCTATCGCAGCGTCGTATTCCGCTCCTTCCCGCGCACCGGGATTCCCCGCTCGCTCGCGTCGTGGGGGGAGTTTGAAAACCTCGTCAACGTGATGGTGGAGACGAACTCGATTCCCAACGCCTCGAAGATCTGGTGGGATCTGCGCCCGAGCTGGAGCTACCCCACCCTCGAGTTCCGGGTCTGCGACGTCTGCACCCGGGTCGATGAAGCGGTGTGCATCGGCGCCATCTTCCAGGCGATCATCGCCAAGCTCTGGAAGCTCCGCTGCGACAACATGTCGTTCCGGCTCTACCCCGTCGCTTTCATCGAAGAGAACAAGTGGCGGGCGCTCCGTTACGGCCTCGATGGGAACATGATCGACTTCGGAAAGCAGAAGGAGTTTCCGGCGCGGAGCCTGATCCAGGAAATGCTCGCCTGGTTTCTCGACGATGTGCTCGACGACCTGGGCAGCCGGAAAGAGGTCGAATACGCCTTCAAGATCCTCGCCGAGGGAACCAGCGCGGACCGCCAGCTCGCCAACTACGAGCGCACCGGCGATCTCAAGGCGGTCGTGGATCAGCTGATCCGCGAAACCGAAGAAGGAGTCCTGCCGTGAAGCGGCCCCTGATCGGTATTCCCGCGCAGACCCTGCAGTCCATCGACGACATCCCGGATATACTGCCGCATTCCTGGGTGATGAATTCCCGGTATTATCTCGCCGTCGCCGCGATGGGCGCGGTGCCGGTGATGATTCCCCTGTTCGACCGCGACGAGGCAACGCTCCGGGCGCTCTACGACCGGCTCGACGGCGTGCTCCTCGCCGGCGGGGTGGACATGGAGCCCCGTACCTTCGGCGAGGCGCCCCATCCCCGGCTTGGACGCACCGACCGCTCTCGCGATGAGGTCGAGCTCCAGCTCGCACACTGGGCGATCGCCGAGGGGAAGCCGATTCTGGGACTCTGCCGCGGCCATCAGGTGCTGAACGTGGCGCTGGGTGGCACCCTCTATCAGGACATCGAGGCGCAGATACCCGGGGCGATGAGGCACGACTACTTTCCCGGCTTCCCGCGGGACTACCTTGCGCACGAGGTGTCCCTGACCCCCGGCTCCCGGCTCCACAGTGCGATTGGAGCGGCGGCGATGGCGGTCAACAGCATGCATCACCAGGCGGTGAAAACGCTCGCGCCGGGCCTCGTCGTGTCTGCCCGGGCCGGCGATGGAGTGATCGAAGCGATCGAGTCGGGAGGGCCCAACTATCTCGTTGGGGTTCAATGGCATCCCGAGGTGTTCGAGCAACGCGATGAGCGGACCCACAGACTTTTTCAGAGTTTCGTCCACGCCACTAGCAAGGGAGAATGACCTGATGCGCGCTCGTGCAGCCATGCTCGCCGTGATCACCCTGATGTCCGTCCAGCCTTTGCGCGCGCAGCAGCCCAAACAGGATTCCACGACGATCCGCCGTGCCCGGCGGCCCCTCCTCCGCTGGGGAGAAGTCATCGGTGTCGTCGCGGTGACGGGCCTGGCGCTCGCCAATGACCAGAGCATCCGGAACCGTCTCAACGACCCCCATGACAGGCTCGGGAGAACCGTCTCCGACATCGGCAACGGATTCGGCGATGGAATGATCGTCTATTCCAGCCTGCTTGCCCTCTCAGTGGGCAGCAAGGCGCTCGACAAGAAGGGCGTCTACGGGGTGACCTCGCGTGCCCTCAAGTCCACGCTTCTGGGCGGAGCCGCCGCGATCGTGCTCAAGACGATCGGCGGGAGAGATCGTCCTTCCGTCTCGATCGACGATCCCTACAGCTTCCACCCGTTTCGTTTCAAGGACAACTCGTTCCCCTCCGGCCATACCGCGGTTGCCTTTGCGCTGGCGACTTCGTTCGCCAGAGAAACCCCGGACAAGTGGACCGATCTCGGCTTCTTTACCCTCGCGACCGTGACGGCCTACGCCCGGATGCACGACGACAGGCACTGGGCGTCAGATGTCGTGTTCGGGGCAGGGGTCGGCATCCTCTCGGCCCGATTCGTCCACCGCTTCCAGGCAAAGCTGGCGGTGTCGCCGGGGGGGGTTGGAATGAGTTTGGCGTTTTGAGAAGCTGCTGACGGCTAACCGCGAACGGCCGTTAACAGTTAGCGGTTAGCTGTGGTTCCCCGAGCGCTCCCAGCACCTCGAGTCCCACCGGCAGCAACAGCAGCGTGACGAAGGTCGAGAGGGTGAGTCCGCCGACCACCGCGATCGCCAGCGGCCGCTGCAGCTCGGCGCCGGATCCCAGGCCGAGCACCAGCGGCAGCAGGCCGGCGAGGGTGCACAGTGTCGTCATGAGAATCGGGCGCAGCCGAAGGCTGCCCGCCTTGAGCAGCGCCTCGGAAACCTCCGATCCCTGGTCGCGGAAATGCTGGGCCGCGTCGAGCAGGATGATCCCGTTCTTCACGATCAGACCCACCAGCAGAATCAGCCCCATGAAGCTCGAGACGTTGAACGGCACCCCGGTCGCGGCCAGCGCCAGGAGCGCGCCGGTCAGGCCGAGCGGCGCGGCCAGCATGATGGTGAGAGGGCCGCGGAAGCTCCTGAACTGCACCACCATCACCAGCAGAACCGCTCCGGCGCCCAGCGCGAACACCAGCATGAGCTGGCGAAAGGACTCCCGCTGACTGGCGTCCTGGCCACCGATCTCGAGCACCACACCCGGCGGCAGCGGAAGCCCGGTCAGCCGTTTCCGGATTTCCTTCATCACCGCGCCGAGGGACGATTCGGTCGGATCCACCTCGCCGGTGACCATGGTGTAGGGGCGGAGATTTTCCCGAGTGAGCTCGAGCGCGTCCACCGTGTCGTGCACTCGTCCCAGCGAGGCGAGCGTGGCCCATCCTCCGGGGCCGACGATGGGGAGCCGGCCGGCGATGCCGGGATCGAGCCGCACCGAATCGGGGAGACGCACCCGGATCGGCACTTGCCGATCCGGCTCCCGAACGGTTCCCGCATTCCCACCCAGCAGCGCGTCGTGCGCCTCGTCGCTCGCCTCCCGAATGGTGAAACCGAGCCGGGAGACCCGCACCGGGTCGAGGTCGACCCGCACCTCGGGGACGTTGCCCTGAACGCCATTGAAGAGATCCGCCAGCCCCGGCACCGACTCGATTGCGTCGGCCACACTCTTGGAAGCCTCCTCGGCCACCGGGAGCTCGGGGTGAAAGAGCTTGATTTCGACCGGATTGGGATTTCCGGCCAGGTCGCCGATCAGGTCCTGCAGGATTTGCAACAGCTCGATGCGAACCGCGGGCACCTCGGTTTGGGCCCGCTCCCGGATCCGGTTCATCACTTCATAGACCGACGAGTGGCGCTGCCCGCGCGGCTTGAGCAGCACCGACATGTCGCCGGAATTGGGCGTGGTGGCAAAGAAGCCCAGCTCGCTGCCGGTCCGCCGGGTGAATGACTGCACATCGGGATCCGCTCGCAGAATCCGCTCGATGCGGCCCACCAGCGCGTCGGTTTCCGGGAGCGAGCTGCCGGTGGGGGCCCAGTAGTCGAGGATGAAGCCGCCCTCGTCCATGTCGGGCATGAAGCCGGTGCCGATGCTTCGGCCAAGCAGGAAGAGGGAGGCCACGAGGAGGAGCGCGATCGCGCCCGCGAGCGGCGGACGGCGGAGGAGCGTCCTGAGCAGGCTGGCGTGCGCCCGCTCCACCTGCGCGAGGGAGAGCCGGAACTTCGGGGGCCGATCCTCGTGCCGGGGCCGGCGGGTCAGCCAGTCGCCGGTGAGCAGAGGAATCAGCGCCATCGCCACGACGAGGGAGAGCAGGACGGCGACGGCGAGCGCCATCGAGAAGGAGCGGAAGAACGCCCCCACGACACCCTGGAGGAGCCCGAGGGGAGTAAACACCACGACGGTCGTGAGGGTGGAGCCCGCCACCGGAGCAAAAATCTCATCGGTGCCGCGCCGGATCACCTCGAGCGGCGGCTCGCCCGGATGCAAGGCGAGATTGCGCTCGACATTCTCGATCACCACCACGGCATCGTCGATGATGAGGCCGATGGCGACGGCGAGCCCGCCCAGCGACATCAGGTTGAGCGAGTCGCCCAGCAGCGCTAGCCCGACGAAGGTGCCGGCGATGGTGATCGGGATGGAGAGCGCCGCCACCAGCGCCACCCCGGGGCGCCCCAGGAAGAGGAAGAGCACCAGCGTCGCGAGGATCCCGCCGATCAGCATCGCGTCCCGGACGCTCGCAACTGATTCACGCACCAGCGCGCCCTGGTTGTACACCAGCTCGAGTTTGACCCCGCGAGGCAGCAGGGGCCGCACTGTGACGATCGCCTCCTCGACGGCTCGCTCCACGATCAGGGTGTTCCCGGCCGGCTGCCGGGAGACGTTGATCAGCGCGGCCGGCTGGCCGTTGCCGCGCGCGAGCTCGAAGAGGTCTTCGGCGCCATAGGCCACGCTGCCCAGGTCCCCCACGGTCACCGAGCGCTCGCCGGCGCGCTCGACCACGATGCGCTTGACCGCGTCCGGGGTCTCGGCGAGTCCCGACACCAGCACCCCGAACTGCCGGTGCTCCCGGTCGACCCGACCCACGGCGGTGAGAAGATTGGAGTTGATGATCGCATCGGTCACCTGGCGGACGCCCAATCGGTAGGAGACCAGGCGGGAGGGATCGAGCTGCACCGAGACCTCGCGCACCAGTCCGCCGGAGACGTCCACCTCGCCCACATCGGGAAGCCGGGCCAGCCGGGGCCGGATCACATACTGCGCCAGGTCGCGGAGCACCACCGGATCGCCGCCGGTGAGCTCGTATTGCATCATGGGGAAAACCGACGGGGTGAGCCGCTCAACCGCGACTTCGAGATTCCGCGGCAGCACGTCGCCCGCACCGGACACCCGGGACTGCACCTGCTGCAGGGCATACTGCATGTCGGCGCCGGAGCGGAAATCGAGGCTCAGCTCGGAGGCGCCCCGCACGGTGCGGCTTCGGATCTTGCGCAGGTCGATCACCCCGCTCACGGCTTCTTCGAGCGGACGAGTGACCGCCACCACCATGTCGCGCGGCTCAAAGGCCGGCCCGCGGGCCAGCACCACGATCCGGGGGAAGACCGCCTCGGGATAGGCGCCCGCCGGAAGCGCTTTGGCCGCGTAGAGTCCGGCCGAGGTGAGCAGCGCAAGAGCGAGGTACACCGCCGGGCGGTGGCGCTGGAACGTGCCGGTCACCTTCATGGCTTGATGGAATCCGCCGGCACCACCAGCATCCCGTCCACCAGGCCGAATGCGCCGGAGACGACGATCCGCTCGCCAGGGCGCAGTCCGGCGAGGATCTCGGCCAGCCCATTGCGCCGGGTTCCCACGGTGACGCTTCGGGCTCTCGCGATCGTGTCGCCTTCTACCACGAAGACGGTCATCGAATCGCCGACCACCACGAGGGCCGAGTCGGGAATCACCAGCGCATTCTTGTGCACTCCGGTGGCGACCACTCCCGTCGCACCAGTGCCCGCGCGCAGCGCCCCATTCCGGTTGGCCAGGCGGATGATCACCTGCGCCGCGTTGGTCAGCGAGTCCACCGCCGGGGTGATCGCCACCAGGCGGCCGTCATGCGATTCGTCGGAGCCGTCCATCGTCACATGAGCTATCTGGCCGGTGCGGAGCCGCGCGAGGTCCACCGCGGGCACCGACGCCACGAGGTCGAGGGTGGTGCCGTTGATGATCTCGATCAGCTCCTTGCCCGCATCGACCTGCTCACCCGGGTGCACCATCACCCGCTGGACGCCCCCGGTGATCGGGCTCCTGACGTGGGCTCGCGCGAGGAGCGCCGCCGCGGCGGATGCCTGCGCCCGGGCGGCCACCGCCTCTGCGGCGCGCTGCTCGGCCTGGCGCTGCGCGGTGAGACCCTGCGCGAGAAGATCCTGCTGGCGCTTGGCGTCTTTTTCGGCGGCATCGGCCGTGGCGGCGAGCCCCCGCGCATTCTGCGCCAGCTCGGGCACGCTGAGCTCGATCAAGGACGCGCCGGCCTTGACCGGCGCGCCCACCTGCACCAGCACCTTGTTCACCACGCCCGGCGCGGGGGCGGTGAGAAGCGCCGACCCGCCCGGCGTCGGCGCCAGGCGGCCCACGACGGTCACCGCATCGGTCAGCGTATCAGTGGTGACGGTGAGGATGCCGACCGGGACCTTGGGTACGACCTCCGTTTCCTGCTCGCCCTTCCGGCAGCCGGCGCCGCCTGCGAGGAGTCCCGCGACCAGCAGGATGCGGATCATTCCATCCTCCCGAAGAGAGCGCGCCATGCCGCCAGCGCTGTCTGAAACGCCGTGAGGTCCTCGACTGCAGCCTGCACCACCTCGCGCTCGCTCCTGAACGCATCGAGCACCGCGAGAATCGGGGTCTCGCCAGCGCGGTAGGCGGCGAGGGCGCGCTCCCGCAGCTGGCGCGCGGCGGGGACCAGGGAATCCCTGGCGAAGCGCGCCCGCACCGCTGTTTCCGCCAGCCGGACCCGCGTCTCGGTCAACACGCGGGTCGCTTCGATCCGCGCCTCGCGCGCCAGGGCGGCTCCCCGCTCGGCGCGGGCGCGCGCCACGGTAACTGCCGCCCCCCCGGAGTTCCAGAGCGGTAGCGGTACCGCGAAGCCGATGACGCTGAGCGTTTGATTGGGGAGATCGGGATCACCCCACTCGGCGCCACCGGTGATCGAGGGCACCGGGAACCGCCCCCGGCGCGCGCTGTGGAATTCGAGGGCGAGCGCCGCCGAGTCGGCCACCGCGCTGACCAGGAAGGGAATGCTGTCGGGGGGCAGCTCGAGCGGCGCGGAGAGGTCGAGCCCCTCATCGAGCGAGCCCTGGGCCACCGGAGGATCCGGCGCATTCCATCCTATCGCGTGCGCGAAGGCCGCCTGCGCGGCGCCGGCCTCTTCCCGTGCCTTCGACAGCAGCTGGTGGCTGCGCCGGGCTTCCTGCGCTGCCTGCTCCCACTCGAAGCGGGAAATGTCTCCCGCCTCGAAGCGGCGCTGCGCCAGAAACGCCAGCGAATCGGCCAGCGACACCTGCTCACCCACCAGGCGCAGCGCTTCGTGCGCACCGACTGCGCCGAAGAAAGCGATGCGCACCTCCTGGACGATGCCCGCCAACAACTGGGTCGAGTCGGAGCGGGCCCGGCGCAGCGCCGCGTCCTTCGCGGCGCGGTCGGCGCCCCGGGTAGCAAGCCAGGAAAGGGACTGGTCGAAGAGGAGATGCTGATGCGGGACGTCCGCGGTGCGCTCGAAGGACAGGATTGGATTGGGGATCTGCCCCGCGACGCGGCGCTCGGCGCGCGCCTCGGCGACGCCAGCCGCGGCCTCCGCGGCTCGGCCGCGCACCTGGACGGCACGGCGAATCGCCGAATCGAGCGTGATCGCAGGTGGTGTGCCCTGCACCAGCACCACGGCCAGCAGCGATACGATCATGCTCCTCCCCGGGAGATGTCGCCGGCGTGGGCCGGTAACTCGATCTTCACCTCGTTGACGACATGGGCTGCTTCGGCTTGGGCCTCGCCGGAGCCTTGACCTTCGGAGCGGGAGGGTTCTCGTGCTCGGTCTTGATCACCGCCCTGGTCGCGGCGTCGACGTGGACCTCCTCGATCCCGGTGACACCCGGCTGCTGGATGTCGAACGAGTAGATCAGTTTGCCCCCCTCTTGCTCCAGCTCGCCGCTCTTGATCGTCCCCGTGGGGAATCGGGCCTGAGCGGTTTGTTGTGCATCGGCGGGCGTCACCTTGGCCAGCTTGAACAGGCCCTTCTTCTCCTCGGTTACTTGAACCGCGGGGGCCTGGGCCCGTGCGCCGGCGGCAGCCCCGAACGCCAGGGCCAGCGTGAGAAGTGTCCATCGAACTTGCGTAGTCATCGGTCGTGCCTCCCATGGAATGGTACCCGATCCGGGGGGACGCCCCGGGCGGATCATGCCACCTCGTTACCAGGCAACACTTACGGAAATTGGACAATCGGCCCCTAATATGCACTTATTACTGTCTCATGGCCCCATACAATCCCCGTTGGCAACGAGCGCAGCCACAGGCATCGGCATGAGCCTTCCTTGCTGATAGCCGATAGCTGATAGCCGATAGCTATCGGCCGCACACGGAGCTCAATGACGCATCTCTGGCACGACCTCACCCCGGGCCGCAATCCTCCCGAAGACATCCGCGCCATCGTGGAGATCCCGGGGGGCAGCCGGAACAAGTACGAGCTCGACAAGGCATCGGGGATTCTCCGGCTCGACCGGGTGCTGTACTCCGCGGTGCACTACCCCGCCGACTACGGCTTCATTCCCCAGACGCTGGCCGAGGACGACGATCCGATGGACGTCCTCGTGCTGCTGAAGGAGCCGACCTTTCCGGGCTGCGAAGTGGACCTCCGTCCACTCGGGGTGCTCCACATGCTCGATCGCGGGGTGCCCGACGAAAAGATCCTCGCGGTGCCGACCGCGGATCCGTTGCAGGAGGAGTATCGCGAGCTGACCGACGTGCCGAAGCACCTCCTCGCGGAGATCAAGCACTTTTTCCAGACCTACAAGGATCTCGAGGGAAAGCGGGTTGAGATTCTCGGATGGGAGGACCGGCCGGCGGCATACCGGACGATCAGCGACTCCATCGCGCGATACACCGCGAAGCACCGCTAGGCGGCCGGCTCCCCATGTCTCCCTCCGGCAGGCCGAAGCACCGCATCGCCGTCGTCCTCGGCACCCGCCCGGAGGCGATCAAGATGGCTCCCGTCATTCAGGAGCTTCGGCGCCGTTCCGACACCTTCGAGACCATCGTCATCACCACGTCACAGCAGCGGGAGATGCTGGCGCAGGCGATGCATGCCTTCTCGCTCTCCTCCGACATCGACCTCGGCCTCACCCACGCCAACCAGACGCTCGCGGAGTTCACGGCCCGAGCGCTGATCGCGCTGACCGAAACTTTCCGCGAGGTGAAGCCCGACCTCCTCCTCGTGCAGGGCGACACCAGCACCGTCATCGCCGCGGCCCTCGCCGCATTCTACAACGGCATCCCGATCGGCCACGTCGAGGCGGGGCTTCGCTCCGGCGATGCCCACCGCCCCTTCCCGGGGGAAGTCAACCGGCGGATGGCGAGCTGCGTCAGCGACATTCATTTCGCGCCGACCGAGCGCGCCCGGCGCAACCTCCAGGCGGAGCGGGTCCCCGACGAGCACATCCACGTCACCGGCAACACCATCGTGGACGCCCTCGCCTCGATCCGGCACGACGGGGTGTTCGACGACCCCGGGCTCAACGCCCTGGGGTGGGATTCGAAGCAGATCATCCTGGCGACGGTGCACCATAGGGAAAACCTCGGGCAGAACCTGCGGAACGTCTGCGCCGCGTTCCGGCGTCTGGTCGAAACGCACCCGAACACCGGGATCGTGATCCCGGTCCATCTCAATCCGTACGTGCGGGAGATCATCTTCGAGGAGCTTCGCGAAGCGCCGGGCATCACGCTGCTGGAGCCGCTGGAGTATCCCGACCTGATTGAAGTGATGCGGCGGAGCGTACTCGTGCTCACCGATTCCGGCGGCATCCAGATAGAAGCGCCGGCGATGCACAAGCCGGTGCTCATCCTGCGCAGCATCACCGAGCGGCCTGAAGTCGTGGACTCGGGATTCGGCAGGCTGGTGGGCACCGATCGCGACCGGATCGTCGAGGAGGCGTCCCACATCCTCTCGGATCCCGTTGCGTACCGTGCCATGATCAGCGGCGGCAACCCATTCGGCGACGGCCACGCCGCGACCCGCATCGTGGACATTCTCGCCGAGCGGTTCCGGACCGGCCGGCTCTTTGCCGTTTCGGTCGTGGATGCGCCCGTTCCGCAGCATTGAGCCGGCGATGGTGCGGCACCGACTGTCGGCGCCCCACCCAAGAACCTGAGCGCGCGGTGATGAAGTAAGCGAGCGAGTCGGCTTCGACAATCGCGGATAGCCTGACTGGCATATCTGTCGATACGGCTGCAAGTTACCTGCTCACCGTTCGGCATTCCGTCACCCGGCCCTTCATGACCGATTCCCACACGGCGCTGGCCGCGGCCCTCGCGGACCGGTATACGATCGAGAGCGAACTCGGTCGTGGGGGAATGGCGACCGTTTTCCTCGCCTACGACATCAAGCACAGACGCAAGGTTGCGATAAAGGTCTTCGCGCCGGAGATCGCGGCAGCATTCGGGGTCGCGCGATTCCTGCGCGAGATCGAGATCGCCGCGCAGCTCCAGCATCCCCACATCCTGGCGCTCTTCGATTCCGGCGAAGCCGGTGGCCTCCTGTACTACGTGATGCCGTTCGTCGAAGGGGAGTCGCTCGCACAGCGGCTGCAACGCGAGCGGCAGCTGCCGATCGACGAGGTCGTGCGCATCACGCGCGAAGTCTCGATGGCCCTGGTGCACGCGCACGCCCGGGGCGTCATCCACCGGGACATCAAGCCCGCCAACATTCTCCTGTCGAGCGACGCGGCGCTGGTCGCCGATTTCGGCATCGCGCGGGCGGTGGCCGAGGCCGGCGGCGAGCGGCTCACCAGCACCGGCTTCTCCCTCGGCACACCGACCTACATGAGCCCCGAGCAGGGGATGGGGGGGATGGTCGATGGTCGAAGCGACCTGTACAGCCTGGCCTGTGTCGTCTACGAGATGCTGACCGGGGAGCCGCCCTTCACCGGCTCCACGTCGCAGGCGCTCCTCGCGCGGCACTCCATCGATCCGGTGCCCCGGCTGCGGACGCTGCGGACCACCGTCCCGCAGCCGATGGAAGCGGTGATCGAGCGCGCCCTCGCGAAAGCGCCCGCGGACCGGCAGAGCTCGGTCGCGGAATTCTCGGCCCAGCTTGCGACCGCGGCGAAAGGCGGCGCGGCGGCCGGGGCCCGTGACCCCGCCCGGGTCGGGCGCACCCTGCTCCAGGCGGGCGCCGTGGCGCTCGTGGCGGTGGCGGCGGTTGGAGTCTGGGCGCTGCTGCGGTCGCGGAAGCCGGCGCCCGTCGGCCCGCCCAAACTCGCCGTGCTTCCCTTCGAGAGCATTGGCCGGCCGGAGGATCGGTACATCGCCGACGGGATGTCCGACGAGATCACCAGTCGCATGGCTGGCATGAGTGGACTCGTGGTCATTGCGCGGAGCAGCGCGGCGCCGGTGGCGCACGCGGGGCGGAGTATGCGCGACATCGCGGGCGAGCTCGGCGTCGGGTATCTCCTCACCGGATCGGTCCGCACCGATCGCCGGGCGGATGGCACCGGCTCCATCCGGGTGACGCCGCGACTGGTGCGCGCCTCGGACGAGCAAGTGATCTGGGGTGAAGGCTACGACGTGGCGCTCGCCCCCGGCGAGCTGCTCGACGTCCAGTCGGGCATCGCCGACGGTGTGGCCCGGGCGCTGAATGTCTCGCTCCTCCTGCCGGAGCGGGCGGCGCTCGCAGCCCGGCCCACCGACAACCTTTCGGCGTACGAAGCCTACCTGCGCGGCAACGCCTATTCCTCCCAGAACTATGCCACCGAAGAACCAGCGCGCCAGGCGGTGGAGATGTACCAGCGCGCTGTGACCGCAGACCCGAAGTTCGCGATGGCCTGGGCGCGGCTCTCCCAGGCCCACACCCGGTACCATTACTTCGATCGCGCGGCGGCACGCCTGGAACAGGCGCGGGCGGCGGCCGACCGTGCCATCAAGCTCGATTCCACGCTGCCCGAGGCGCATCTCGCCCTGGGGATGATGCATCTCCTCGGGAACCTGGACTACGATCGCGCCCAGACCGAGTTGGAGATCGCGCAACGGGGACGGCCCAATGACAGCGAAGTCCTCTCCTACCTTGCGACACTCCAGAGGCGGCGAGGCCGATTCGAGGAATCGGTGACCAGCTTGCGCCAGGCGACCGAGCGCGATCCCCGCTCGCACCTCCTGGCCCTGGAGCTGGCCGTCTCGTATGTCATGATGCGCCGCTTTCCCGAAGCGGAGCGCGAGATCGAACGCGTTCTGGTCCTTGCCCCTGACTATATCCCCGGGCACATGCTCCGCTCATTCATCCAGTGGAGCTGGAAGGAAGATCCCGACAAGGCGCGCGCGGCGATGCGGCAGGCGTTACAGAATCACTCGATGCGCGAGGTCCTGAGCGTCATCGTGCTGCGCAGCCCGCAGTTCGTGCTCACCCTGGGCGGCGAATTCGAGGATTCGCTCGATGTCATGGGGCCCCGCGACCTCTCCATCGATCCCGGGTTTCTCTATCTGGCCAAGGGCCTCTCGCTGAAACGCCGTGACGCCCTCCGTTCCCGCGAATACTTCGATTCCGCCCGCGCCGTCTGGGAGCCGCGGGCCCGAACGCGCCCCGACGAGATGACGTTTCGCGCCCTGCTCGGTCTTTCCTACGCCGGCCTGGGCCGGGCGGAGGAAGCCCTGCGCGAAGGGCGAATCGCGGTCGGCCTCATGCCTCTCACCAAGGACGCCCAGCTCGGCACCTACCCCCTCACGATGATGGTGACCAGCGCCTTGCTCGTCGACGAGCCGGACACGGCGCTGGTCTACTTGCGCCCGTTGCTCGAGCATCCCTCGAACGTCTCCCCCGGCTTAATCAAGATCAGTCCGATGTTCGCTCCGCTGCGCAGCCGACCGGGCTATCGCCAACTGATCCCATGACGCATCGGGCGTTCCGCCCTCGTGCCGTGGGCGAGCTGCCGATCGACGGCGGCCGCGGCGTGCGCGTCTGCTATGCGCTCCCGCCCCGCCGAGCCGGCCCCGTCGGCCTGGAGGACTGGTGGCCGAGCTTCGGAGCGGGATTCACCCTGGCCGAGGCAACCAGGAAAGCGAAGGCCGAAGCGATCGAACGCGCCTGCGGAGTATTCCGGGGTGACGAGCCCAGGATCGCCGCGTCGTACCGGGAGCTGGGCGAAGCGGCGATCCATCCCGGCCGGTGCCTTCTGGTGAGCGAGCGCCAGCGCCGCCGGCCGCGGACCGGGCCGCACTCCCCTCTCACCCTCGTGCCGCCACGCTTCGACGAGAAGGCTACCATCGACTGGACACCGGTGTGGTCGATGACCCGCGACACATGGAAGTTCCTGCCGACCATGTCGCTGTATTTCAAGTATCCGGTTCCGTCCGCGCAGCGGTACTGCCCGGCGGACTCCAATGGGATCGCCGCCGGCCGAAGCCGGCCCGAGGCGTCGCTCCGGGGATTGCTGGAGCTGGTCGAGCGCGACAGCGTCGCCCTCTGGTGGTACAACCGGGCGCGGCGCCCGGCCGTGGATGTGGCGTCGTCGCGGGACCAGGGAATCCGGCGGCTGCTGGCCTTCTATCGGGCGGTGGGACGCGACGCATGGGTGCTCGATCTGACCAGCGATCTCGCGATTCCGGTCTGCGTGGCGATTTCGCGGCGAAGTGACGGTCGGGAGGATCTGGCCTTCGGTTTCGGCGCCGGTCTCGCCCTGGCCGCCGCCGCGCGCCACGCGCTCTGCGAGATGGCGCAGGTGCTGGCGGTCCGGCAGTCGGGAGGACGGGGCGGCGCCGGTACCGCGGCGTTCGAGCGTTGGAGGCGGCAGGCGAGGGCGGTGGACACCCCACATCTCCTTCCTTCACGCGCGCCGAAGAGGCTTCTCGCGCGCCGATCCGGTGGACCAGGGCGCACCACCAGCCGCGCCCTGGCCTGGTGCCTGACGGCGCTCGAGGCGCGCGGGCTCGAAGTCCTGACATGTGATCTCACTCGGGCCGGGGCGCCGCTCGCCGTGGTGCGAATGGTGGTGCCGGGTCTCCGGCACATGTGGCCGCGCTTTGCGCCGGGCCGCCTCTACCGGGCGCCGGTGAGCGCCCGATGGAGACGGACGCCGCTTTCTGAAGACTTGCTGAACTCGGTGCCTCTGCTCCTCTGACTTGCGTCGCCCCGCTTCAAGGGATATATCGATCGGATATTCTCCAACCCAAGAGGCCGCTGTGGCAAGTTCCGTATCTTCCAAAAGCGTGGCGCGCATCCAGGCGAAGGCAATGCGCGACGACGACTTCCGGCGAAGCCTGATCCGGAATCCCCGCAAGGCACTCACCGACGCAGGAGTGAAGATCCCGTCTGGTGTCAGGGTGAAGGTCGTCCAGAACAGCGCGAGCACGTTTTACCTCGTCATCCCCGGCAAACCGGCCAAGGCACGCGGCGGCGCCAAGGGGCCGAAGCGACCCGGCCGGATGGGCCCGCAGTTTACGATCCCCCTCTAGAGACATCCCGGCGGTTGCCCAGAGACTCACGCCCGGACGACCACCGGGCGAAGTTCGTGCTCCGGCTCGCAGCCGGAGCACAGCTCCCCCGCGACGCCCTGTCAGGCAAGCTCCCGCTCGTCTTTCGTCGCCTCGCGGAGCGCGGGGGCACCGAGTCCGGGCTAGCGAAACTCGCGCGGTCAGTGGCCGGCACCGCCGGTGAGACCCGCTGGCGAGCGTGTCTCTCCGAGCTCGAGGACGCATGCGCGATCGCGTACGAGGTGCGGGGCGGGCATCGGCTGCTCGCGCGACTGGTGCCGATGACGAGCGAATACCGCGCCATCCTTCGCGCCGCAGTCCCCCGGCGCGCGGTGCTTTCCCGCTTCGCCTGTCTTCGCCGACAGAATGGCGGACTGGTCGTCGAATCCCCGCTCGCCTTTGCCAGGGTGGAATTGGCACCGCGCGCCGTTTCACTGCTGGCGCCGCTCCTGTCCCCGGCGAATGGAGTGCCGGTGGGGCCGGAGGCAAAGCAGCTGGCCGAGCTCCTCGCCGCGGCGGGTTTGCTCACGCGGGTGGACAAGGACGCACGCTCGGCGGAAGACGCGGACACCACGCTTCAAACCTGGGAGTTCGCCGACCTTCTCTTTCACGCGCGAAGCCGGCTCGGCCGTCATGATGCGCCCGCGGGGGCGACCTTCGAGCATCTCGGCCGGCTCCCGCCGCTTCCGGCGCTCAAGCCGGCGATGGCTCGCGGAGCCATCCCCCTCCCGCGCCCGGACCTGGCGCGCCTCACGCGCCATGATCCGCCGCTCACCCAGGTACTCGAGCGAAGGAGATCGGTCCGCAAGCCCGCGACGGTACCGTTGACCATCGGCGAGCTGGGAGAGTTTCTCTTCCGGGTTGGCCGGGTACGTCGCCGGCGGCGCGCAACGACAGCATTGCCATATGAAACGACGAGCCGTCCCTATCCGAGCGGGGGCGCCTGCTATCCTCTGGAGATCTACCTGGCGGTGAGCCGCTGCACCGGGCTGGAGCGGGGACTCTATCACTACGAGCCGCGGGGACACCGGCTCGAGCCGGTGGTCGGCGGTGAGGCTCACGTCGACGACCTGCTCCGGGACACCAGGCACACGTTCGGCGCGGTGCCGCCCGTGCTCGTGGTGCTCACCGCCCGGTTCGGACGGCTCACCTGGAAATACCGCTCCATGGCGTACAGCGTGTTGCTGAAAGATGTCGGAGTGCTGCTCCAGACGATGTATCTCGTCGCGACCGCGATGCACCTCGCGCCCTGCGCCGTAGGGTGCGGTGACGCCGAGCGCAGCGCCCGCGCGCTGGGCACGCGATTCGAGGAGGAATCCTCGGTGGGCGAATTCTTCCTCGGCGCACTCCCGCGAGGCAACGGCCGTGCGGCGCGATAAGCCCGACACCGTGCTCGTGTGTATGCCCTGGGCGGCGGCGACCCGTCCCAGCCTCGGCATCGGCCTGCTGGTGGCGGCGGCAAAGCAGCGCGGGTTCTCCTGCCGCGCCGAGTATCTGCATCTCGACTTTGCGGCGGGCTTCGGCGCCGAGACCTACGAGCATTTTGCGACCACGGACGAATTGTTCGCCCTCGGCGAGCACCTCTTTGCCGTGGACATCTTCGGACCGCGGGCGCTGCGCTCCGATGCCTTTCTGGAGCGGTTCCTCGCGCTCTATGACGAAGGTCGGGCGGCCCGCGGTCTCACAGTGAGCGCGGAGGCACTGTACGCGGTGCGCGACGTGATGGTGCCGGACGCGCTGGAGCGCTACACCGACCGCATCCTCGCGGCCGCGCCCGACATCGTGGGAATGAGCTGCGTCTTCAATCAGGTGCTGCCGAGTCTCGCGCTCGCCCGGCGCCTCAAGGCTGCGCGTCCCGAGCTCATGGTGTTGCTGGGAGGCGCCTGCGTGCACGGCAAAATGGGAGAGGCGTACGCGAAGGCCTTTCCCGAATGGGTGGATCACGTCTTTACCGGCGAAGCCGATCTGACGTTTCCCGCCCTGCTGGAGGCGATCGCCGCCGGGACGAACACCACGATGCTGCCCGGGGTCACAAGCGCCGCCAGACAGATCGCGCCCGCGGTTCCCGTGACGGCCCTCGACGAGCTGCCGATTCCCGACTATGACGACTACTTCACCGCGCGGAATGACCTCACCGCGGCGGGCCGGCGTCTGCTGGACCGCCGGGATCTCAGCTTTGAATCATCTCGCGGGTGCTGGTGGGGCCAGAAGAGCCACTGCACCTTCTGCGGGCTCAACAACGAGGGCATGACCTACCGGATGAAGTCGGTGGATCGGGTGGTGCACGAGGTCTCCGAGCTGGCCACGCGCTATCACTGCCTGGATTTCGAAGCGGCGGACAATATTCTGCCCCATACAGCCTACCGGACCCTGTTGCCGAGACTCGCCGGCCTCGGGCTCGACCTCCGCTTCATGTACGAGATCAAGGCGAACATCACCCGCGATGACGCCGCCGCGCTCCGCGCCGCCGGAGTGCGCTGGGTCCAGCCCGGCGTCGAGAGCTTTTCGGACCACGTCCTCGAGCTGATGCGCAAAGGCTCGACCGGCGCGCAGAACATCCAGCTCCTCAAGTGGCTGCAGGAGCACGGCATCACCCCCTACTACAATCTGCTCGTCGGTTTCCCCGGCGAGACCGACGCCGACTACGAGGAGGTGATCGCCCTCCTCCCTTCATTGTTTCATCTGACTCCGCCGGTGCGGAGCCGCACCATCATGGTGTCGGTGCACCGCTTCTCGCCGTTCTTCGACGAGGCCGAACGATGGGGCATTCGGGGTTCTCGGCCGGCGTGGTACTACCGTCATCTGATTCCGCCGCGCCGTGCGGCGGCCGAGGACTTCGCGTTCTTCTTCGACCGCGACGTTCCCCCGGACGCGCCGGTGCACCGTCAGCGCGCGCGCCTCGATGCCGTGCTCGACCGATGGGAGCGCTCCAAGCGCACCCTCAAGGCGAGCCTGGGACCCGGTTTCATTTCGGTCCTGCGCTCCGACGGCACCAAGGAAGTGGAGGCGGCGTGCCTGCGGGACGCAGCGGCCACGGTCTTCCTCCTATGCGACGTCCAGACGACCCTCGCCAAGCTCGGGCGGGATCTCGCCGCGCTGCGACCCGGCGCGGTGGACAATCTCAGCCGCATCGTGGCGGATCTCGTGAAGCGGCGGCTGGTGATCGAATGCGGTGAGCGGATCGTGGGGGTGGTGCCGTTCGATCGTCCGCACACCAGCACCGAGCTCTCGGCATGGATGACTCGCTGGGGTGCGCGTCCTGCTGAGGGTGAAGTCCGCCCGCTACTCCGCCCAGTGCACCTCCCCAGCGGCGCGGTGTCCTGACTCGAAGGCCCCCTGCATCCACCCGGGCATGCAGGAGGTGTGCTCGCCGGCAAAATGGAGGCGCCCCTCGGCCCTGGCGATCGCGGGCAGCAATCGCCGCATCTCTCCCGGCTCGAAATAGCAGTAATCCCCCCGTGCCCACTCGTCCTGATCCCAGCACTTCGACGCCGTCGCCACCACCGCCTTCGCCACCCCGGGATACACTCGATCGAGCTGCGCCACCGTTTCGGCATACCGGGCCTCGAGGGGCATCGCCGCCCAGGCACGGGCGCGCGGACCCGCACTGTAGGACTCGAGAATGCCGGCTGGCCCGGGCTGGCTGATGCTCTGGTCGTTGACGTACATGATCGGCAGGTCGGTGGAGGCAGTGCCGGGCAATCCCATCTGCTGCCAGGGGCGATCGCTCGTCTGCACGAAGGTCCGCGTCACGGAAGTGACCCTGAGCTCGGCGATTGCGCGGCGCTTGTCCTCCGAGAGCGGCGCGCGCACGTCCACGTCGCGGAGCACCGAAAACGGCATCGTAATGATCGCCCGCTCAGCCTCCCAGCTCCGGCCGCGATCGCTGGTGAGGCGAACGCCGTTCCCGGTGTCCTCGATGCGGGTGACGGCGATGCCATACTCGATCCGCTCCTCGAGCTCCGGAGTCGTCGCGATGCCGCTCGGCAGCCGGTCGTTGCCGCCCTGAATGGTGAAGCAGAGCTGTGCCGCCTGGGCGGCGTCGAGGGTCCCTCCCGCCGCGAGGCGGAAGGCGGCCGCAACCGGAGGAGGGAAATCATGCGCGCTCGACAGCCCCTTTTTGACGTGGGGCGGCACCCCGTCGAGCTGGAGTGCGATGTCTCGCAGTACGTCGAGTGCGCAGACGGCGTACATCCCGTCACCGAAGAGATCGAAGTAGCCTCCTTGGAGAATCTCAATCGCTCCGGGAGATGCGTTTTGTGCGCGCAGGAATTCGGCAAAGGTCTGATTGTCGTACGTCGCGAGAGAAGCCGGCGGCCAGCCGGGCGCCCGCGGATCGCCCACTTCGTTATGCGCGGCGGGCAGCACATAGCTCGTCCACAGCCCCATCGAGCCGTTCGCCCGCTCCGAATCGGTAAGGGGAACCGGCCACGCCGCGTTGGCAGCGCACGGGTTTCCGATCCGGGTCCCGCGAATCCATGAGACAATATCGGTCGCCTGCGCAGTGATCTCGAGGAGGGGCAGACCGAGCATGCCCGCATACCCCATGGTGAGGGTGTGATGGCCGGGAACGAACATCGCCCCCGCCTCTGCCACCTGGTTCTGGAAGAACGGCTCGCGCAGCGTGTGCACCCGACCGCCGGGAGTCGGCTTGGCTTCGAGCACAGTGACTTCGTGGCCCGCCTTCACCAGCTGATACGCCGCGCTCAATCCCGCGAGCCCGGCGCCGACCACGAGAACGCTCTTCGGCGCGGGATGCGCCGGGTAGAGCTGCTCCGAGAATTGCGGAAACGGCGACCGGGGATGCACGTAGCGCGCAACGTCCCGCGCCGGAGTCATCTTCAGCGCTCCAGGAGGCGGCGGAGGTTGAGGCGGCCGGCGCCGTACTTGGGATCGAAGCGCTTGCCGTGCATCCCTGGCACGCGATCCGCTGCGCGCATGAGCAGCGTCTTCACTCTGGACGGCGCCATTTTGCCCTTGCTCGCGAGGAGGAGGGCGACGGCGGCGGTGACGTGGGGACACGCTCCCGACGTGCCGGGCCACGCATCGTACCGGGTGTTGCGCGCGAGCGGCCTCGGCTTGGACCGCCGGTCTCCGGAGTTCGCCCCTCCGAGGAAGCCGAATTCGCCGGGAAAGGTCGGCAGGGTGGACCAGATGGCGACCCCCGGTGCACAGAGCGCGATGTGGCGGCCGCGGCGCGAGAAGGATGCGACGACATCGTCGGGACCGACCGCTCCCACGGCAATGACACCCGGCGATGCGGCGGGATAGGCGGGCTGGCTTCGCTGCTTGAGCGCATTCCCCATCGCGGCGACGATCGTGGTACCGCGCGCCAGAAGCGCCTTGAGCACCTCGGCTTCGTGCGGATCGGGCGGCGCCGGTCCACCGAGGCTCAGGTTCACCACGTCGAAGCGGCGGGCAAGACATTCCCCCAACGCCCAGCGATAGAGCAGCGGATTCACGAGGAAGACGCGCGCGTGGGCCGCGGGATCAGCGTCGAGCCGGTCGTCGAACACCTTCATCACGGTGAGACGGCAGTGCGCGATACCCTCGATGCCGAGGGTGTCGTCGAGCGAGGCGTTGAGGATCCCCGCGATGTGCGTCCCGTGGCCCACGATATCCTTTGCCGAGATCTTGACGTGGTGACCCCGTCCGTAGGAGTGCACGTAATCGTGGAGCCGCCCCTCGAGGCTCGGGTGGCGGGCTTGCACCCCCGAGTCGAGCACGGCGACGCAGATGTTTCGCGGAGTGCGGAATGCGTCGAGCTTGCGCGCGGCGGCGAGCTGAATGCGGGCGTGGTTCCACATCCGCTCGGGGGGAAGGAACCCGCCGGCGGGATTGAGCGCCATCCAGATATATCGCGCGGCCACCTTGGAGACTGACGCCAGATGACGGTCGGCGGCGAGCTTCCGATGGAGTAAGGCACGGTGCCCGGAATGCTTCAAATGGATGAGGACGTAGCCGGAGTGGCGGTTGGCGGCGTCATGCTCGCGCGCCGCGGCAACGAGCGCATGGCTCACGCTACCGGAGTGTCCGGCGGCGGCGACCTGTCGGCGGGCGGTTCGGCCGAGCGGTGTGACGTGATGGAGATGGCCCTCCCGCTCCAGGCGATGCAGAGCGGAGAGGCCGGGCGTACTTGCCCCGGCTGCGTCGCCACGGGAGGCAAGCTTCCGGGCGTGCGCGGCCGCCGAGGGGCGCACCCGGACGATGAGCATGTCGGGGTGGTATCGGTGATGCTCGGGTTCGGCCCAGATCGTTCCAAGCATGCAGTCGACTTGGGTGAGAGGGCCTTATTCTAGCGTCCAGGCCAGCCTCAAGCGAGCCTTTCCCAAGCGTCACTCTGGGCGATTGTCACCCTGAGGGAGCGCAGACACGGGAGTTACGCCCGGCGCATCACCCCTTTGATTGCCTGAAGCACCCGCCGGAAACTCGAGATCTCCTCGCCGAGCTTGCGCCGCCCGGAGGCGGTAATGGTGTGGTAGCGGGCCCGGCGGCCGGTGGGCGTCCGGCCCCACCGGGACGTGACCCATCCCTTCTTCTGCAGCCGCTCCAGCGCGGGATACAGTGACCCCTGCTCCACCGCGAGCACCGCTTTCGACCGCCGCTCGATGTACTGCGCGATGGCATAGCCGTGCATCGGCCGCACGGTGAGGGTTTTCAGGATCAGCATGTCGAGCGTCCCCTTGAGGAGCTCGCGCTTTTTGGGGGGGAGGCGGGGCATGGAGTCCTCCAAGCGGTAGAACAACTACCTATCGTAGATAGATAACCTACATATGGATTGGGGAAGGGGGAAGGGGGAAGGGGGAAGAGGGAAGGGGGAAGGGGAAAGGGTTAGTTTTTCCCCATGGCACCCTTCCCCCTTCCCCGGTTCAGTCGCTACGTCGCCATCGGCGACAGCTCCACCGAGGGGCTCGACGATCCCGACGGACGGGGCGGCTACCGGGGGTGGGCCAACCGGCTCGCCGAGCGGATCGCCGAGTCGGAGGGCAGCCTTCTCTACGCCAACCTCGCCGTGCGGGGCCTCTCCACCCGGCAGATCAAAGAGCGCCAGCTGGCGCCGGCGCTCGCGATGCGCCCCGATCTCGTCACCCTCTTCTCAGGCACCAACGACGTGGTGCGGCGGCGGTTCGATGCGGCGGGCTTCGCGGCCGACGTCCTTGAGATGCACCGGGCGCTGTTGGGCCAGGGTGCTGTGCTCCTCACCTTCACCCTCCCCGATCTCACCCCGGTCATGCCGGCGGCGCGCTGGATCAGGCCGAGGGTGGAGCTGCTCAATCAAACGCTGCGCGAGGTCTCCGCTCAAACCGGCGCCATCCTGGTCGATGTAGCCCGTCACCCGGTGGCGTCCGATCCCCGGCTCTGGTGTGACGATCGCCTCCACGCCAACGCACTCGGCCATGCCCGCATCGCTGCGGCCCTCGCCGAGGCACTCGGCCTGCCGGGCACCGACGCGTCCTGGTCCCATCCCCTTCCCCTTTCCCCTCCTTCCCCCTTCCCCGCGCGCCTCGCCGCCGAGGTCCGCTGGGCCCGCCGCCACCTGCTCCCGTGGATCTGGCGCCACCTGCACGGCCGAAGCTCGGGAGACAGCCGGAGCGCCAAACGGCCCGAGTTGAAGCAATTGTGACGCTGAGCGCGGAGCCCCAAAAACTGCCACCCACAGATGTCACAGATTTCGCCGAATGGGTAGTCATCTGTTCGATCTGTGTCATCTGTGGGTGAACGGTCCCGACACCTCGTCGGCCGTGTTCGGGGCGGTTAGCCGTTAGCTGCTCTCAGTGGTACTTTCTCTCCATGCACGGCGAGCGTTTCACCCCTCCCCATAGCACCCTCCCGGATGACGGCGCGGAGAGCCTCGACGCCTGGGGGTTCCGCGACTCCGCCTTTACCGCGCTGCCCAACGGGAATGTGCTGCTGACGGGGGCACGCTACCCGCTCTCGGGGGTCGAGCTGCCCTATCTCCTCCCCTGGATTCGCAAGGTGATGGAGATCGAGCTGCCGGTCTCCGACCTGCACCCCTCGAGCTACCCTCCCGAAGTTCCAGCAGCCCGCGACAACCTCCCTTTCCAGAACGAAATCCGCGAGCTGCTCCCCGAAGACGCGATCTCGGACGACCCGATGATCCGGCTCCGCCACGGGCACGGCCACACCCTGGAGGAGATGTACGCCATCCGGCATGGCCGGCTGGAGCGGGTGCCCGACCTCGTGGTCTATCCGTCCACCGAAGAGCAGGTGACCGCGATCGTCGACGCCGGCCTGCGCCACGACGTCTGCCTGGTCCCCTACGGCGGCGGCACCAACGTCACCGACGCCCTCCGCTGCCCGGTGGAGGAGGAGCGCTCTATCGTCTCGGTCGATCTCTCCCGGCTCAACCGGATCCTCTGGATCGATCCCGTCAACTTGATGGCCAGGATCGAGGCCGGCGCGGTGGGCCGCCACCTGCAGGCGGAGCTGGCCCGCCACGGATTCACCCTGGGCCACGAGCCCGACAGCGTGGAGTTCTCGACCCTGGGCGGCTGGATCGCGACCCACGCCAGCGGGATGAAGAAGAATCGCTACGGCAACATCGAAGACCTGGTGCTCGACGTGCACGTCGTGACGCCGCTCGGCCCCCTCTCTCGCCCGGCCGTTGCGCCGCGCGAGTCGGCCGGTCTCGATCCCCGCCGCTGGCTCTTCGGCTCCGAGGGTACCCTCGGCATCATCACCAGCGCGGTCGTGAAAATCTTCCCCCTTCCCCAGACTCAGAGATACGATTCGGCACTCTTCCCCTCTTTCGATGATGGCGTGCGCTTCCTCTATGCGCTGACCCGCGAAGCCCGTCCTCCGGCGAGCGTCCGCCTGGTGGACAACCTCCAGTTCCAGCTCGGCCAGACGCTCAAGCCGGCCTCGCACGGCGCCAAAGCACTCATCAGCAAGGCACAGAAGTTCTTCGTCACCCGGGTCAAGGGCTTCGATCCCGACCGGATGGTGGCGTGCACCTTCCTCTATGAGGGGAGCCGGGACGAAGTGGCCGCCGAAGCGGCGGCCGTCGCCCGTCTGGCAAAGCGGCACGGCGGCATGCGCGCCGGCGCCGAGAACGGCCGCCGGGGGTATCAGCTCACCTTCGGGATCGCCTATATCCGCGACTTCGTGATGAAGCACTGGATCCTGGGCGAGTCGTTCGAGACCTCGGTGCCGTGGAGCCAGGCGCTTTCGCTCGCCGAGAACGTCAAGCGGCGGATCCACGACGAGTACGCCGCCCGCGGGCTGCCGGGCAAGCCGTTTGCCACCTGCCGGGTGACCCAGGTGTATCAGACCGGCGTCTGTATTTATTTCTACTTCGGCTTCCACCATAAGGGCATGGAGGATCCGGCCCGGGTGTACGCCGAGCTGGAGCACGCGGCGCGGGACGAAATCCTCAAGTCGGGGGGCTCGCTCTCGCACCACCACGGAGTGGGCAAGATCCGGCAGCGCTTCCTTCCGCGGGTCTTTTCGAAGGCCGCGCTCGAGTGGGCCGCCGAATTCAAGCGGGCGGTGGATCCGGGCAACCTGTTCGGGATATCCAACCAGGCGATGACTCTGCATGAAGCCGCCTCACCGCGTGTCCATGACTGAGCGCCGCACCTTCCTCCTCACCGGCGCGACCGGTTTCCTCGGCAAAGTGCTGCTCGAGGAGCTCATCCGCCGCAAGGATGAGCTCCTGGTCGGGAAGATTTACGTCCTCATTCGCTCCCGCGGCTCCCACAAGGCGGCCGACCGGTTCCAGCGCGAAGTGGCGCGCTCCGCCTGCTTCTCCGCGCTTCCGGACGACTGGATCAAGGACGTGGTGGTGATCGAGGGAACGCTGGAGCAGTCGGGCCTCGACCTCGAGCAGCTCCAGGAAGAGCTGAGCCGGGAGATCACCCATATCATCCACGCCGCGGCGTCGGTCTCCTTCGAGCTCCCGATCGCCGACGCGGCGCGTTCCAACATCGTCACCGCGCTCAACGTCCTGGAGTTCGCCAAGGGCTGCACCAGGCTGGAGCGGATGGTCTGGGTCTCCACCGCGTACGTCACCCCGCATCCCGGGCGGGGCACCTCGGTGCGCGAGGCGCTCGCTCCCCTTCCCGCCCCCGCGGCCGAGCTGTTCGAGGCCATCCGGAGCGGCAAGGTGTCGGAGCGGGAGCTGCTGTCGGTCTCGGGACATCCCAACACCTACACCCTCACCAAGTCGATGGCGGAGCACCTGCTCCTCGCGCGGCGCGGCGATGTCCCGCTCACCATCGTCCGGCCTAGCATCATCTCGGCGAGCCTCCAGCATCCCTTCCCGGGATGGATCGACAGCACCGCCGGTTTCGGCGGCTTCATCCTGATGCTGGGCCTTGGCCATCTCCGCGCGGTGGTGGGCGACGGAAACTCGAAGCTCGATCTCATTCCGGTGGACGAAGTCGCCTATCGCGTCCTGGGCGCCTGCACCTCCGGCCCGGCCACGCCGCCGACGGTCATCCGCCACGCGGTCGCCGGTGCGGCCTTGAGCCCGACGGTGTCCGACGCCTGGGACGGCATCAGCGAGTTCTACCGGGTGAACCTCATCCAGCGCTGGCCCACGGTGCATTACCTCGGGCCGAGGGACCTCCGGTTCCACCTGGCCGACGCGCTGCACCACCGGCTGCCGATTGCGCTGGCCTCGCTCCGCTCCCGCGAAATGCGCCGCAAGGCGAAGTCGCTCCGCACCCGGCTCGCCCACATCAACCGGGCGTTTCCCTACTTCACGTCGCTTTCCTTCGATTTCCATTCGACCGAGCCGCTCGATCACGGCTTCGAGCCGAAGAGCTACATCCGGATGGTCTGCCGAGGGGTGCACAAACATCTGCTGCGGGGCGACCAGAGCCAGTGGATCATGGCGGGACGGAAGCATCCCGGCCACGGAGGGGATCTGCGCTGGTCGATGCAACAGCCGCACGGCAATCTCTGGATCCGCTTCGCCTCCTGGCTGGTGACCAAGGTCCTGCGCCGGAGCGTCGAGCGGGTCACGGTGGACATCCCGTCGTTCGAGGCCGCGAGGCGCGCGCGGGAGGAAGGCTCGGCGCTGGTGCTGGTGCCGAATCACCGGAGCTATCTCGACTTCGTGCTCTGCTCCTACCTTGCCTTCGCGCGCCCCGACCTCGGCATTCCGATTCCCTACATCGCGGCGACGATGGAATTCGGGAAGATTCCGATTCTCGGAAGGATTCTCACCGCGCTGCATGCCTTTTATTTGAGACGGGGGAGCGGCAAGGAGGATCCCGAGCTGACCCGGCGGGTGCACCAGCTCCTCGGGGAGGGACGCACCCTCGAGTTCTTCATCGAGGGGGAGCGTAGCCGCTCCCGCGCGTTCCGGGAGCCGAAGCGCGGCCTGCTGCGCTGTCTTCAAGCGACCGGGAAGAGCTGCACGATTCTGCCGGTGGCGCTCAGCTACGACCGGATTCCCGAGGAGCGCGCCTTCGCGGCCGAGCTCTCGGGGGCGCCCAAGCCGAAGATGAAGCTGAGCGCGCTGCTCACGTGGCTGGTCAAGGTGTGGCGCGGCCGGATCGATCTGGGCCGGATCCATATCGCCTGCGGCGAGCCGGTGCGGCTCACCTCGACCTGCGACGTGCCCGAAGTGAGCCAGGAGATCATCCGCCGGCTGCGGCAGGCTACCGTGGCCACGACCTACCATCTCGAGGCGTATCTGCAGCATCATCCCGTCGAGGGACTCGATCCCAAGACGTTGCGCCGCCAGATCGAGGAGCGTGGGGGACGGGTGCTGGAGAGCGCGCTCGAGCCACCCCCCGATCTGGATATTCGGATCGCCGGCACTCTGCGACATCAGTTTGCCCATCACCTCGCCGACGATCCCGCGGATGAGAACGGCAACGTCGCCCTGCACCATTTCCCCCTCATCGCGACGGATCACCCCGCCGAGCGGGAGCCGGAGCCGGTCGCCTGATGACGCGGGGCCCCTGGCTCGTCACCGGAGCCAGCGGGTTCCTGGGACGGCACGTCCTCCAGCAGATCAACGCGCAGACTCCCGACCAGCGCATCATCGCCCTCGTCCGCTCTCTCGAAGAGTGGGAGGGGATGGAATGGACCCGAAGCCTCACCGGCGTGGACGCGCTGGTCGGCGGGGTCACCGCCCCGGAGCGGTGGGCCGACGACGATAAGCTCGCGCGGCTCGGGGGAGTTCTGCATATGGCGGCGCTGGTCCGGCACGGGCGGGCGGGCTCCGAGGAGGTCTACTTCACCAACGTCGAAGGAACCCGGGCGATGGTGCGCGTCGCGGCGCGGTATCGCTGCCGGATGGTGTTCGTCTCGACATCGGGAACGGTGGGGTGCTTCCGCACGCCGGGGGAGACGGCCGATGAGGATGCGCCGTATTGCGAGCGCGAGGTGGCGCGCTGGCCGTACTACGACTCCAAGGTGCGGGCGGAAAAGGAGGCCCGGCGCCTGGCGCAGGAGCTGGGCGTCGTGCTGGTCATCGTCCGGCCGCCGGTGCTGCTGGGGCCGGGAGATCACCGGTTCCGGTCCAGCAATCACGTCACCCGGTTTCTCGATGGAAAGCTGCCGTTCCTGATCCGGGGCGGGATGCACTTCGCCGATGTGCGCGACGTGGCGGCGGCGCTGGTGCGGGTGATGGGGCGGGAGAGGGTGCGGCCGGTCTATCACTTGCCCGGGACCATCTGCAGCATCGAAGAGTTCTACGCGATGGTGGCGGAGGCGGCGGGGATGCCGGCGCCCCGCCGGGTCGTTCCCTACTTGCCGGCGCTCTGGGCGTCGCGCGCGCTCTCCGCGGTGGGGCTCAAGCTGCTGCCGGAGCCGGCTTTGATCGAAATGGCGGCGCATTACTGGGCCATGCGGTCGAAGTATTCCGCCGAGGAGCTGGGCTATCGGAGCCGGCCGGGAATGGAGACGATCCGGGACACGGTGGCGTGGCTCCGGGAGGGCGATCGGCGTATGTAGATGTCCTACCTATAAGATCTCCTAAGTCGTTTTCAGGCCCCGCCTACTGCTTTCCCCGTCATCCTCCAATATTGAGTCAGACCCCGGAGCCCCTCCCCGGGCCAGCCAAGGTTTGGCCGATGACGGCTACCGTCCTTCCCCCCACCGTGCTCGACAGCCTGACCGAGGGATGTCAGGTGAAGCCGGGGAGCTATGTGATGCTGTCGGTCACCGATACCGGCGCGGGGATGGACGAGGAGACCCGGAATCGGATCTTCGAGCCGTTCTTCACGACCAAGGTGGCCGGCAAGGGCACCGGACTCGGCATGGCGACGGTGTACGGGATCGTCAAGCAGAGCGGCGGGAGCATCTGGGTGTACAGCGAGGCGGGACAGGGAACCACCTTCAAGATCTACCTTCCAGAGGAGGGCGCGCCGGCACAGTTGGCGCAGCCGTCACAGATCATGGTCGATATGTCCGGGAAGTCTGGCGCGGGGGAGACGGTGCTGCTGGTGGAGGATGAGGAGCCGGTCCGGCGGATTGCGGAGCGGATCCTGAGCGAGGAGGGATACCGGGTGCTGGCGGCGGCGGATGGGGAGGAGGCGATCCATATCGCCAACCAGGCGCCGGGAAAGATCCAGCTCCTCCTGACCGACGTGATGATGCCGAACATGAAGGGGAGCGAGCTGGCGGTGAAGGTGTCGGAGCGCAATCCGGGGCTCCGTGTCCTTTATATGTCGGGCTACACCGATGACGCGATCGTCCGGCACTGGTTGCTCAAGCCGGACACCCAGTTCATCGGCAAGCCGTTCAACTCGGCGGCGCTCCGGAGGAAGGTGCGGGAAGTGCTGGATGCGTAGGGATCGGGCAGCGGCAAAGCAATCTCCTCGCATAGCGCACGGCGTCTCACCTCGGAGCGACGGGGATCGCCTGGCTCGCCGCCGACTGGCCACCCAGGCTCAAAGGCAGGGACGTCGGGCTCGAGCTGGAAGTGCGGATGCCGATGGATTCGACGGTGCCGAAGGATCTGCACGCGGCGGACCTGCATGTGAGCGTGTACGAGAACACCAAGTACAATCGGTATGCGCAGCTCGAGCTCGATTCCGCAGAGGTGCGGGACGGTCACCTGGTGGTGAAGGGGACGGCGGGGTTATTCACGCGGAACTTCAGCCGGTCGCTTCTGGTGGGTATGAGAATGGAGAATTCGGCCGTATTCGCCTTGCGCTTGCCGGGGAGTCCCAAGGCAGCGGATACGGGGGACGGGGCTGGGGCATCGGGGACTCCTTTCACCCGAAGGGTGCAGGGTTCTCGAAACCGGGTCAACTCCAGCCATTGACAACGCTTGCGGGACCAGTATACTGGCCTTCTCGGAAGCTATGAAGCTCGGGGTGCGCACGCGTGATCGCCCATACCCCGAGTTGAGCCAATCGCGAACCCGGCCGGGGGAGTCTTGTGTGCTCCTACCCGGCCGGTTTTTTGGTAGGTGCGGTCCCAGCGGTCCCCCTGCTGGCTCGAGTCTTGACAAGGAGCGCGCGATGACGCGCACCGGATTTGTATGCTTCGCTTTGGCAGCTTTGACCCTTTCGCTGGTCGGTTGTGACAGCGGCCGGCTGGTCGCCCCCACCGAGCCTGGATTAGGTCCACCGGTCCTGGCGACCACCCGTGCGCCGTCGAACACAAATGCTGTCGCCGTATCCGACAGTCGAATCGACGTCAGCTGGCAGCCCATCGGCGGCAACGGGACCGGATTCGAGGTCCACCGCTCCACCACCGGGGCGAATGGAGCCTTCACCCTCCTGGTCAGTACCGGCACCACCACGACGAACTACAGCGACAACGGGCTCAGCTCCGCGACGCAGTACTGTTATAAGGTCCGCGCGGTCAGAACTAGCGGAGCAACCACGCAGTACTCTGCGTTCTCCAACACCGCTTGCGCCACAACGGCAACCCCTCCGCCGCCGCCGCCGCCCCCTCCCCCAGCCGCTCCAGTGGGTGCCAGCGCCACACCGATCAACAGCACCGCGGTGAGCCTCACTTGGACCGACAACTCGAGCGACGAAGATGGGTTTCGGGTCGAGCGCTCGGTCAACGGCACAGGGCTCTGGGAGCTCGCCGGTACAACCGGCCTGAATGCCACAGCCTTCACTGACGGCGGGCGTTCAAGCGAGCAGCAGGTCTGCTACCAGGTGATCGCCTTTAACGGTGGCGGCCACTCCGGTCCATCGGATGCCGACTGCACCACGCCGCCGGCTGGGCCGAGTGATCTAAGAGCGATTGCGGTGGACTCACAAACGGTCGACCTCGCCTGGATCGACAACTCCGGCGTCGAGGACGGTTATCAGTTGACGGTCACGTACGCTTGGGCGAGCTGTGTCACCGACCCCGAAGGTGGAGCCTGCGATGCCGGCATTTACGAGAACGACTACCTGGTCGACCTGCCACCGAACTCGACCAGTGCAAGCATCGGCGTCTCGTTAGGCGGCGGTTCCAGCATCCTGGGGTACCGCTTTGTGGTCGTGGCCAGAGCGGACGGTGGCCGCTCCGACTTCTCGAATCAGGTAAGCGTCCCTTAGCCGCCGCACCTGCACCCACTCTCTCCGGGTAAGCGCGACACCGGATCTTCGGGTGTCGCGCTCGTACTTTGCTGAACTCGAATCCGGACGCGCGGGGCCACTCCTGCGGTCGCAGTCTAATCCGGAACCACTGACCAAACTGCTTCGAAACTCGACCCAGGCCACTTTAGCCTGCGAACGCCGCGGGCCTAAGTCGCCTTAGTATTCCATCATCCGGGGCCAGCCTATGCGTTTCCCCTGAAAGTCTGAGCCCGGCGAAACGTTCGGACTCCTTGCAGGGCTGGCGGATTATCCTGCAGGGGATATTGTACGACAGAACGGATCTTGCAGTCGAAATACTAGTTGAACTAAACCGCTGCGCGGTAGTTGCCGCACGGTAAGCCCCGTGGTGCAGTGCGTGGTGTCCGCTGCCGTCTGGCCCTTCCCTCTCTCTCACGCGGTTCGCTGGTTTCCCGTTCGGCAGGGACGAGACTCGCCGTCCTCGTCGGTGGGAGGCAGTGTTGGGGTGCGTTGCCCCACCACTCTCCCTCACGATGGAGGCCAGTATGTCAGCGTTGCGCGAGCGGATGATCACCGATCTCCGCCTTCGGAACTACTCCCCCCGGACTATCGAGTGCTATACCCAGTGCGTTGCGCGCTTTGCTCGGCATTTCGGGCGGTCCCCCGCCGGCCTCGGGCCCGAGCAGATCCGGACCTATCAGCAGCACCTGGTCGAGACCAAGCACGCCTCGTGGACCCTGATCAATCAGACGGTGTGCGCCCTGCGGTTCCTCTATCGTGTCACCCTGCAGCGCCCGACCACGATCGAACACATCCCCTTCCCCCGGCAGCCGAAGCGGTTGCCGGTGATCCTGAGCCGCGCGGAAGTGGCGCGCTTCTTAGCCGCCGTCTCGCACCCCAAGCACCGGGCGGTGCTCACGACGATGTACGCCACCGGCGTGCGGCTCGCCGAAGCCCTCCATTTACTGGTGAGTGACGTGGACAGTGCGCGACCGTGCCTCCGCGTCGCGCAGGGCAAGGGCCAGCAGGATCGCTACACGCTGCTGCCGCCGACGCTGCTCGAGGCACTCCGCACCTACTGGCGCCTCACCCGCCCGACCACCTGGCTGTTCCCCGGCCGGCGTCCGGAGCAGCCGCTCACCGCCACCGCCATTCAGCGCCGCTGCGCCCCCGCCGCCCGGCGAGCGGGCTTGGCCAAACCGGTCTCCACCCACACGATGCGCCACTGCTTCGCCACGCACCTGTTGGAGGCGGGCGTCGACCTGCGCACCATTCAGCAGTTGCTCGGGCATCGCTACCTGGAGACGACCGCGGTCTACTTGCACGTGGTCACGCCCGGCCTCGCGGCGGCGTCCCAGAACACGGATCTCCTCGCGAGTACGCCGGACACCACCGCGCGCGGATGACCGCCCGTCGGCCCGAGGTGGCCGACGTCATCGCGCAGGCCGGCGCCGCCTATCGGGCGACCTACCGGGTGACGTCGGCGCAGGAGCGGATCCTGCGCGATCTGCCGCGCTGTCGCACCGCGGCGCTGGGCGGCCACCTGCAGCGCTGTACCGACTGCGGCCACGAGATCATCGCCTATAACTCGTGCCGCAATCGCCACTGTCCCAAATGCCAGGCCGGTGCCCGGGCCCAGTGGCTCGCCGCGCGCGCCGCCGAGCTGCTGCCGGTTCCCTACTTCCACGTCGTGTTCACCGTGCCGGCCCCCCTCGGGCCGCTCGCGCTCTCCCACAAACGCGTGGTTTACGGTCTGCTCTTTCGCGCCGCGGCCACCACACTCCGCCGCATCGCCCACGATCCGACGCATCTCGGTGCCGACATCGGCTTCCTCGCCGTGCTCCATACCTGGGGCCAGACGCTCCAGCACCATCCCCACCTCCACTGCGTGGTGCCGGGGGGCGGCCTCGCCCCCGAGGGGACACACTGGGTGGCCTGCCGCCCCCACTTCTTCCTGCCGGTGCGGGTGCTGAGCCGGCGCTTCCGCACCACGTTCCTCCGCCTGCTCCGGGCCGCCTTCGCCCAAGGGAAACTCGCCCCCACCCCGCCCGCCGACTGGGCCGCGCGTCTGCGCGAGCTCGGCCGCGTCGAGTGGGTGGTCTATGCCAAACCGCCCTTCGGCGGGCCGCGGCAGGTGCTCAAGTACTTGGCGCGCTACACCCACCGCGTCGCCATCGCCAATCAGCGGCTGGTGGCCGTGACCGATGGCCACGTACAATTTCGGTGGACGGACTATGCCCACGACCATCGGCACCGCACGATGACCCTCGACGGCGTCGAGTTCCTGCGCCGCTTCCTCCTCCATGCGCTCCCGCGCGGCTTCCAACGCATCCGCCAGTATGGCTTCCTGGCCAATCGGCGCCGCGCCACCGCGCTGGCCCACTGCCGCGACCTGCTCGGCGCGCCTCCCCCGGACGACGTCACCCCGAGCGAGCGACCGGACCAGGCCGCGCCGCGAGTCACCTGTCCCCACTGTGGCAGCGAGCACCTCGTCCGGCTCGCCCTCCCAGCCGACCAGCCCGAGCCCCGCGCCCGGTCTCCCTAGGCCATGGCCCACGTCGTCCGGGGGACCAGACCGCCCACCCCCTTCGCGGAGGGGCAGCCCTGCGTGTGCCGGCGAGCGGCCCCCACGGCGCTCGGTCGTCGCCGCCCTCACGCGACCCGCGCCGCGTCCCCGGCCGCCACCAGCAACCGGCCCGTAAACCGCGCTCGCATTGGCGCCCGCCGCGCGCCGCGACGGCCGAGATCCCCCATGCAAAGCCCATAGCTGGTGTAGCGCGCCGCGGCTCAGCCCAACAGATTGTATCCGGACCGCTCACGCTCCTCGCACCGCGACCCCCGGGGTCCGGGATCGGCATCGTGCGCCAGCTCGTGAGCACTCCGGATACAATCCTTTACGTT
>CAZHSO010000024.1:36856-39331 GCA_964535105.1 uncultured Gemmatimonas sp. | reverse complement strand
TCGCGCTCGACAGCAGCGCGGGAGTACACCAGCGGGAAATACTTTCCATCTGCCCAGAGCGGCAACAGGTTGCCGTAGAACTCACTTCCCGGCTGCCCCGATTGTCCTGGGGCGCTCGTAGCCGTGGAGTTGTCGAAGTCCGCAAAATCCACCACGATCCGGTATGACGCGCCGCCGGTCTGCCGGAGATTTCCGCCTCCCGTCGCGTTCACCGTCGTCCCGTCGCCCCCACGCGCAACCGAGGGGAGATCGAACACCGCCGCGAGCGGATGCCGGAAACTTGCGCGGTGCACCACGCCCCAGCTCCAGGTGCCAGGAGCACCGCCGGGAAATTTGCCGAGCGCCGCAACGGCCTCCACGAATGCCGCCACCGTGATCGAATCCCTGACCGCAGCCGGCCGACGACCGAGCGTCGAGTCGGGCCGGGTCACCAGGCGGACGAGATTGCGGGTTCCGAGCGAGACGCCGGACGTGGCGGCAGCTTTCCCCAGCCAGCGCCCCAGCAGCATGGGACGGAGGCTCCGGACCCATGCAGAGTAAATGAGCGGAGCCGCCTGCTCCCGCCGCATCACGAAATCCCAGGCGCCGAGGAGGCGCGCCGCGGAATCCGCCACCGGCGCCGGCGCCGGCGCCGGGCGCCGGCCGAGCGCCGAGAGCAGCACCGGAACCATCTCACTGGCCGGCAACGAGAGCTCGTCGTGCTGCAGGCGCTCGAAATCGGCGCGGGTAAACCCGGACGAATCGCGCAGCACGCGGGCGATGCGGTCGAAGCGGTAGGGGTCAGCCCAGTCATACGTGAGCGGCTTGGAATAGCCCGGGGGGAGGATATTGTGGTTGGCCGTGGCAATAAATCCCGACGCGGGATTGAAAGACGACGGCAGCTCGGCGCTGGGGAGAAATCCCTGCCATTCATATTTCCCGTCGCCCGGGACGGGAAGCAGTCCGCTCCAGCTCCGGAGCGGCATGAGGCCGGCGGCGATCCAGCCGATGTTTCCCTCGACATCCGCATAGATCAGATTTTCGGTCGGGAGCTTCCACCGCGCGGCGGCGTCCCGGAACTCCCCCCAGTCGCGCGCGCGGTTGAGTGAGAGCTGCGCCATGTATCCCGCCGTGCCGGGCTCGCTCCCGACGAAGCGAAGGGCAAAGGCGCGCCCCCGGGCGGAGTCGCCACTCACGATCGGCCCATGATGGGAGAACTCGAGCCGCACCACCCGTGGCGTCTCTCCCTTCACGCGGATCGTGTCCTGCACCGTCTTGAGCGGTACCCACCTCGCGTCGTGCCAGGTGCACCGCGGTGCTACGCCCTCGCGCGCGGCGCGCGACCGGCGGAATCCGGGACAGACGGCCATGCGCTCGACATACACGTCCTGCTGGTCCATGCCGACGATCGTAAATCCGAACCCGACGCTCCCGTTGTGGCCGCCGGCGACCCCAGGCACACCCGGTTCTCCCGCGCCGATCACATTCCAGCCGGGACCGACCAGGTGTGTGAGATAGCGCAACGACGGCAGCGACACCGACCGGTGAGGATCGTTGGCCAGGAGCGGTTTGCCGCTCGCGGTGCGGGCGCCGCTCACCACCCAGTTGTTGGAACCATCCAGCCGCTCGAATGGAATGGTCGCATCCGCCGCGGCAGCGCCGAGCGATCCGGTGCCGATCCCCCTGAGGTCGAGGCCGGGCACGGGATCGAGCGCGCGGGGCGGATCGGTGGGAAGAAGCGCCTCCACTCGCGCCCGGCCGATCGCCGTGAGCAGCGCGGCGCGGCGGACCTCCTCCAGCGCATTGTCGGTCATCGCCAGCGCACCGAGGCGCTGCAGCGGCACGGTCGCATCCCACGGCTCCGGAAGGAATCCGAGCAGAGTGAACTCGATCGGCGGATTGCTCCGTACCTCCCGAATCCGCGCATTCACGCCTTGCACGAACGCTTCGATGATCTGCCGGGCATCGGGAGCGTAGCTCGCCCATTCGAGCTCACGGTCACCCCGGTACATCAGGAGCCGGGCGATGCGGTCCCGCTCGACGAACGAGGGCCCCAGCACTTCGGCGAGCCGCCCCTCGCCTGCGCGGCGCCACATCTCCATTTGCCAGAGGCGGTCCTGTGCGACGACGTATCCCTGTGCGAAGAACAGATCATGCGTCGTGCGGGCGTAGATGTGCGGAACGCCCCAGCGATCCCGGCGGACCTCGACCGCGCTGTCGAGTCCCGCCACCACGATCTCCCCGTCGAGCCTGGGCAGGCGCGTGCGGGCCGAATCGAGCAGAGGATGCTGCGCGAGCAGAACCGGGGAAACGGGGACAAGTGCAAGAATCAGCAGGCCGAGAGAGAAAAACAGCCGCATCGGAGCTCCGGGTATAGACGGGGAGTATGGAGGAAGGCTAATCTCCGTAGCACGCCGCCCGCCACCGGAGACAGGAAATGCGTCCACCGCCGTCCATCGCCATGCTGGCTCTCTCGCTCCTGGTACTCGGATGCGA
>CAZHSO010000024.1:0-36756 GCA_964535105.1 uncultured Gemmatimonas sp. | reverse complement strand
GGCGGCGCATTCGAGGGATCCACCGATTTCGATCCCGGCGCGGGATCCCAGATCCTGACGAGTCTTGGCGGCGAAGATGGATTCGTGGTCAAGCTCTCTGCGCTCGGAGAGCTTCTCTGGAACCGCCGCATCGGAGGCCCGAACGCAGACCAGGTCAGCGGCGTGGGAGTGGATGCTCTGGGCCGGACGTATGCCACGGGCACCTTCAGCGGAAGCGCCACCACCCTTCCCGCGGCGGGGCCGACACTCGCCAGCAACGGCACCGCGCAGGACGCCTTCGTCCTGGGCCTCGACGCGGCGGGCGCGATCAGTTTCGCCTTCCCGATAGGCGGCCCCGAGGCGGATGTGGCCAGTGCAATCGCCCTGTCGACGGGCGGAACGGTTGTCGTCGGGGGCACGTTCCGGGGGAGCGCGAGTTTCCTCTCCGGAAGCACCGCGACGCAGCTCACTTCGCTGGGAGGGGGAGACGCGTTCCTCGCCGCCTACTCCAGCGCCGGGGTGCTCCAGTGGGCGCGCGCGCTCGGCGGTTTGGGAGAGGAGGAGATCCGCACCGGCGGACTCGCTCCCGACAACGAGGGCGGTGTGGTGGCCACCGGAACCTTCACCGGCACCACCGACTTCGACGGCGGGGCGACGGTCGCAAACCGGACCAGCCTCGGCTCCACCGACTGGTTCGCCGTGCGCTACGACGGAGCCGGCGGTTTTCTCTCGGCGTTCGCGGTCGGTGCGGTGGCGGCAGACCTGGCGCCACGACCCGCGGTCGATCCCGACGGCACGGTGCTGGTGACCGGCGCCTTCAGTGGGGCGGTGGATTTCGATCCAGGGAGCAGCTTACGGGTGATCGCGAGCCTCGGCAGCGAAGGCGCGACCGATGTCTTCACCGCGAAGTACACCACCGGCGGGGGACTCGTGTGGGTCAGCCGGTTCGGTGAAGGCACCAGCGTTGCTGAGCGGCAGAATAGTGGAACCGGCATCGTCCCGTTTCCCGCGGGCGGAGTACTGGTTGCGGGACAATTCTTCGGATCACCCGACTTCGATCCCGGAACGAATGTCTTCCGGCTCACCAGCTTCGGGAGCGCGGATGGCTTCGTGGTCCTGCTCACGTCGTCGGGAGCCCTGACCCGCGTTCCCTGAGGGGTCAGGTCCTCGACGCGATCGGCAGCGATGTCCCCGGGGCCGCTCAGTCGGGCCGGATTCGGAACGCGATGGACTGGAGGGTGCGTTGTCGCACCGCGCGCCAGTCGCCCTGTCGTATCGATCACGAATTCCACCAGCACCCGTCCCTCGATGCCCGCCAGGCGCAGGACCGGCGGATACCGTGGCGCCGGTTGATGTAAAGCGGTGGCCGGATCGTCGACCTCGGCGGCCCCGAGGATTCGTTCCACCGAGACAGGATCTCCAGCCACCGGACCGGCAGGTCCCGCGGTGAGTGCCCGGCGGATGCGATCGGGATGGAGGACCGGCCCGCTCGGGTGTCGACGGCTGCTCCACGATGAAGATCGTCGTGTCCATCCTGGGACCCGTCTCCGGCTCGGGAGCGACCTTCGCCACCCGAACCGCTGCCGCCACGAGCACTCCGTGCAGCGCGGCCACAAGCACGCCCCGGCCGGGATGCAATTGGGGCCGTACCTGCGAGCTCATCAGGACTTCGAACATCGGATCCTCCCTGTTGGGGACTTCTTCCAATCAGGAGGACCGACCTGTCGCCCTCATCTGCGATCGATGACAAATCGGTGAAGAAGTCGGCACAATCGCTGCAAACCCCTCGTAATGATTCCGGAAGACGCTAGCTTCCGCACTGAACCAGTCCGTCACGCGTCGTCTCAACCCCGTGAGGGTCCATGTCCCTGATTCTTCTCGCCGGCCTCAGCGCGATCGTTGCCGCCTCCGGTCCGCCGGCCCGCCCCCTCCAGTCCGGCGAGCCTCTCATAGTGACCACCGCCTGGCTGGCCGATCATCTCTCCGACAAGGGGCTGGTCCTCCTCCAGATCGGCGACCAGAGATCGAAACTGGCCTACGATGAGGGACACATCCCGGGCGCCCAGTTTCTGAACCCCTCTCAGGAGCTCGCTGCGCCGCGGGTGCAGGGCGCCCTGACGCTCGAGCTGCCGAGCGCCGAGGTCCTCGATTCGGTGCTCGAGTCCAAGGGCATCTCGAACGATTCGCGAATCGTCCTCTATTCGGCCCGTCAAAATTTCACTCCGACGTCGCGCACGCTTTTCACGCTCGAGTATGCCGGGCTCGCCGGGAGGGTGTCGATCCTCGACGGGGGTCTGGAGCTGTGGACGAGCGAGGGGCGCGCGGTCTCCACGGAGGTGCCCGTCCCGGCGCCCGGACGGTTCACCGTCCGCGCCAATCCCGCCATGGTCGCGGATGCGGGATACGTCCTGGCGAATCTGGAGGGAAAGAAGGTCCGGATACTCGACGCACGCGACACCGACTTCTACAACGGCCGCGAGACCGGCCAGGGCCGGAACGGCCATATCAAGGGCGCCCTCAGCATGCCGTTCACTACGATGGTGGACTCGAGCGGAAAGTTCCGGAGCGCGTCCGCGCTCAAGGCCCAGTTCGCCACCGGGGGGGTGCAGAGCGGGCAGACCGTCGTCACCTACTGTCACATCGGCCAGCAGGCGTCGCTCGTCTGGTTCATCGCGCGAGTCCTCGGTTACGACGCCAAGCTGTATGACGGCTCGTTCCAGGACTGGGCCGCCCGCACGGAGCTGCCGGTCGTGAACCCCGCCGCCAAGAGAAGGGAGTAGGCAACGACCGGAGCGTCCGGAATCAGCTTGCCCTGGCGCTGCAGCAGGCCCCGTCACCGCGCGCTGAATCGATCGAGGAATTCCCGCTCCCCCGCCGTCAGGCTGCCGATCCCCGCGGCACTGATCTTGTCGAGGATGCGGTCCAGCTCGTCCCGGTTCACCTCGTGCAGCCCGTCGCGCTTGATCCGGCGCCACCGATCGAGCGAGCCGGACGCCGGTTCGATCTTGCGCGCGATCGGCGCCGCCTGCTTGCGGAACTTCACCGCGCCGCTCCCGCGCTGCATCGCCTTGATGAAGAGGTACCCGCCGACGAAACCGCCCAGGTGGGCGAAGTGCGCGATGCCGCCGGCGCCCCCGCCGAATCCGCCCCAGAGCGAGAGTCCTGTCATCAACAGCACCATGTAACGCGCCTCGATCGGCACGATTCCCCAGATCAGCATCTGGTCGCGGGGCCAGAACATGGCGTACGCCAGCAGTACCCCGAACACCGCCCCCGACGCGCCGATGATCGGAGCGTACGGGGTGAAGGGGATCGACAGAATGGCGCCCATCACGCCGGCCGAGAAGTACAGGCCGAGGAAGGACCGGCCGCCGAGCCGTGCCTCGACCCGGGGCCCGAAGAAGAAGAGCGAGAGCATGTTGAAGAAGATGTGACCCAGACTGCCATGGAGAAACATGTAGGTCACGAACGACCACGGCCGGACCAGGCCAAACGCAGGCACGAGCACGAAGAGCTCGGTCACCACGGGGGCGGTCTGCTGCATGAAAAAAACGGCGACATTGGCGATGATGAGCCGGAGAACCCACGGTGTCACGCGACCCCGTCCCCTGCCCGCCGTGCGCTGGGATACGACACGATGTGCTCCCACTCCGAGGCGTCGGACCGGGCCACCACGGCCACCACCGGCTCGGTCTCGCTCAAGTTATAGACTTCGTGCGGGACGCCGGGCTCGATGAAGATGAAATCTCCGGCGCCGTTATCGACCTGCTCGCGCAGTCCCTCGCCGTAGAGGTGGCGCACCCGCCCCTCCAGGATGTACAGCATGACTTCGAAGCCGACGTGAATGTGCGCGTAGGCGACGGCGCCGGGTGGAATCGTCGCCACGTTCATCGAAAGCGCGCGCGACCCCGCGTTGGCCCCCGACAACCCGCCCTTGTACCGGATGCCGTTCCAGCTGCGGGAGACGCCGCTTCCCCGCAGCGTGGCGATGCCGCCGAGGCGCTCGGCGCCGGGAATCGAAGCGTCTGCACTCATGGGGTCACCGCGGCCGCCGCGGCGTACGAAGATCCACGGCGCCGGAGACCAGGATGTCACGGTAGGTGACGGAATCCCCCCGCGCGCTCGCCGTGAGGAACGCGGAGAGGGGCTGGAGAATCTGCGCGCTGAGGTGCCCCGGCAGCGGCTGGGGCCACTCTTCACCAAAACCCCCGCTCATCATCATCCCGCCCCGGCCGAAGTAGCTCCGCATGATGATCCCTCCCGGCGCCGTTGGAAGATTCCGCACATTCTCGGCGTAGCGCCCGAAGTTCCCCTGGCGGAAGAGATACATCTCGACGTTGGAGACGTACATCGCCGAGACATTCCGGCGGGTCTCCTTGAGATACGCGGCGATCGACTGCATGGCGGCGGAGCCGGAGAGATCACCAACCACGGGAACCACCTTGCCGCTTCGCTCCAGCTCCCGAACCACCCGGAACCGTTTTTCGGTCGAGAGATAGCTGACTTGGCGGCCATCGAGGTCGGTCGAGAGATAGAGCTGGCGCTCCGAGGGATAACCGGGACGGGCCGCTCGCCCGAGACTCGTATAGCGCAACTCGAGACCGGCGGCGAAGAACTCGTTGTGAAAACGGCGCAGCGTCTGGCCGTCGAGCGGCGTGAGCGGGACGCCGTACTGTTCCACCTGGCCCATCAGCCCGGTGTGATTGAGATCGTGAAGCGCGGAATCCCCCGGCGTGCGGTCGATGTACGCCAGGATCTGATCCAGCGGACGATTGCTCCACCGGTCGAGATCGCGCGGCGCAGGACGCCCATAGAGGAGGCAGAGATAGTCGAGACGGTTCCGCGCGGCGGTGAACATCGCGCGAAACAGCAGGTGCAGCAGCATGTTGTCGCGGCGGATGTCGATCAGGATCGCGATGTCCGGCTTGATCTCCGCCAGGTAGGAAAAATTCTGCTCCGGTCCGACCCCCAGGTAGGCGCCACCGTGGACTCTGAGGGTTTTCAGCGCCGGGATCACGTGGAGATAGGACGTCTCGTTCGAGACCAGATTGTCGCTGTCGAAGAACCCGCCGTTTTCCGAGAGCCGGGCGACGAGGCGGCTGAATTCCGTGTCCTGGCGCGCCAGCGCCACGGGCGCCGCGACCACGAGCAGCTGGAAGGTGAGCAGCAGGGAGCGCATGCGCGGCCTCAGAGAATCGTCACGATCCAGTCGCCCATCAGGTAACCAATCACCGCGACCCCCAGGCCGACGAGAAACATGTCGAGGCCGCTGCGGAAGACGCTGCGACCGGTAAAGAAGCTGCGCGCGGCGCCGACGCCGAAGTGCGACAGCATCGCGACCGCGAACGACGCCCAGATCGCCCACGGCTTCGTGCTCACGAGGAGAGGAGCCACCGGAATGAAGGCGCCGAAAGCGGTCGCGACGCCGGTCACCCACCCTTCGCGCATCGGCGTGCTGGTCGCTTCGCCGATCTTGAGCTCCTCGCGCACCTTTTCCTCGAGCGCGCGCTCGGGATCGGCCATCACCGCCGTCGCCAGCTCGCCCGCCTGTCCCGCGGGGATCCCCTTGGCCTGGTAGATCAGCGAGAGCTCTTCCCGCTCGAGATCCGGCATCAGCCGGATTTCTTCCCGCTCCATCGCGATCTCGTGCTCGAAAACTTCCCGCTCGCTCTTGGCGGCGAGGTACCCCGACGAACCCATCGAGAGCGCATCGGCCATCATCCCCGCGAGGCCCGCCACGATGACGGCGTGGCCCGTGCCGCCGAGCGCCGATTGGGCGCCGACCATCCCGGCCACCAGCCCGAAATTCGCGGTGAGCCCGTCGTTGAAGCCGTAGACGACATTGCGCAGGAACCCGCCCGCCCCGGTCTTGTGCCAGGGCTCCCGGCTTCCGCCCTTGACCAGTCCGGCCAGACGTTCGGCGTGCCCCTTCGACTCAATTGCCAGATTGAGCGCCGTGGGGCCGGCCGCTCCATCGGGCTCCGATCGATACAGCTCGAGATAGCTCTTCACCTCCCGGCCCTCTTCCTCGAGGAGAAAGGGGAGGAGGAACCGGGGGCCGATCCGCCGTCCAAGCCACGCAGTGAAACGCGCGCGCGTCGAGGGCTTCGGCTGCCCGATCTCGTGGCCCTGCTGGGCGAGGAGGCCCCGCCAGGCTGCGACGTGCCGGTCTTCGACTTCGGCGAGCTGGGTGTAGATGGCGGCCCTGGAGGCGTCCGGTTCCGCCCGGGCCAGCTCGCGGTAGAGAAACGCGGCGTCGGCCTCGTCGGCGAGATGGTGAAGCCAGGTGGGCGAAACCGGGTTCGGCATACCCCAAATGTAGCGTGGCGAGCGACTTAAGGAGGTTCGGTGGAGGGTTCCATCCCGGAACGATTACGTATTAATCGTTCGCCTTGTCCCTTCCCCTTTCCCCCCTTCCCTGTTCCCCCGCGCATGCGACTATCTCTTCACCCCCTGCATCTTTACAGTCGTGCTGACCAGGATCCTCGCGATGGATGCCTACGGGCTGGCGAACGCCGATGCCGTGCTGCCCGGTGCGAAGGCTGGAGACCCGGCTGCCCAGGAGGCGCTCTATCGCGCCTTCGAGGCGCCGGTCTACAACCTGGCGCGCCGGATCTGCCGCACCACCGAGGATGCCGAAGACGTGCTGCAGGAGACGTTCTTCGAGGTGTTCCGAAGTATCGGGCGGTACCGCGGGGACGGCAGTCTTTGGGGTTGGGTCCGGACGATCGCGTCGAGCAAGGCGCTGATGCGCCTCAGGCGCAACAAGTACCGGGACACCGATGAGCTGCAGGACGACGTGACGCCACTGCGCCGGGAAGACGCCGCGCTCCGCATGGATCTGGAGTCGGCACTGGAGCGGCTCTCCGAAACCGCCCGCGCGGTGGTCTGGCTGCACGACGTGGAGGGCTACACGCATGAGGAAATTGCGGGGATGATGGATCGCACAGTGAGCTTTTCGAAGTCGCAGCTGGCGCGGGCCCACAGCCGGCTCCGCCGCTGGCTGCAGGAGGAGGTGCCTGCATGACGCATTTGACGATGGAACAACTGCTCGCGCTGCGGGAGCCCGGGCTCGAGCCCGGTGTGCAGGGGTGGCGGGACCACGCCATGGCTTGCGAGCTCTGTCGCGCCGAGCTCGATCGGATGGACCAGCGCGTCGCGCGGTTGCGCGCGCTGTCGACGCTCGCCCCGGCTCGCAATCGCTTTGCCGAAATCCGGGCGCGGGCCGAAGCCGACCGGCGGCGCCGGCGCGTGCTACTGTATTCCCTGAGTGGTCTCGCGCTGGCCGCCACCGTCGCACTTGCCATGGTCCTTGCGCCGGGCACCCCCGGCGTCCCGGTGGAAACGCTCGCCGAGCAGCGGGAGCTCGACGACATCATTGCGCGCTCCCAGTCGCTCGAGGGCGCGATCCAGGCCTTCAATCCCGACCAGCGGGTCACCGACGGCCGTACCGCTGTTGTGGCCGCGTCGCTCGAAGAGCGGCTGGCCCGGGTCGATCGGCAACTGCAGTTGGTCGATTATCTGGACCAGAAGGTGCGCCAGCAGGAGGCACTCCGGCTCTGGCGCGAGCGCGTCGGATTGCTGAACGCGCTGGTGGACGTACATGCAACCCGTGCGAGAGCAGTCGGGTTCTGACCCTTGAGGAGTCATTCCATGTCGGTTCGACTGATCGTTCTGAGCGCCCTCTCCGCGGTGACGGCCCTTCCGGCCGCCGCCCTGGCCCAGGAGCGGCAGCCCGTGTCCCGTCCCAAGGTCTATTTCGAGGGCGACGAGCCCCAGATCATCCGGGATCGCATTCGCGCCATCACCCAGCGACGGGCGCGGCTCGGCGTCACCGTCGACATGCACGCGAGCGACGCCGACTCGGTCGGGGCCACCCTCCAGTCGGTCACCCCGGGCGGCCCGGCGGCCAAGGCCGGCCTCCGGAGCGGCGATATCGTCACCCGCATCGATGGGAAATCGCTGGTCGCGACCGACAACTCCAGGAGCGGCTTGGACGAATCGCTTCCGGGCGTCCGGCTGATGGAGTACGCGGCGCAGCTCAAGCCGAATGTGACCGTCCCCATCGAGTACCTGCGCGGCGGCACGAAGCACAGTGCCTCGCTGGTGACGGGAGACGAGCCGCTGCCCATGATCACCCTGGAGCGGTTCCCAGACGGCGGCGACTTCGAGTTCAAAGTGCAGGGCGGGGTGATGCTGGAGCGCTCGCCCTTCCGCGGCGGCATGGTCCGCGAAGCGGTCCCCGGTGGAACGATGGCGTATTCCTTCGCATTCGGCGGACCGCTCGCCGACCTCGAGCTGGCGCCGCTCAACGCCGACCTGGGTCAGTACTTCGGTACCACCGAGGGCGTCCTGGTGATCAATGTTCCGAAGGAGTCCACGCTGGGCGTGAAGGGCGGAGACGTCATCCTGGGCATCGATGGCCGCAAGGCGACTGGCCCCGGCAGTTTGCTCCGCATCCTCCGCAGCTACGATCCGGGGGACAGCTTCAAGCTCGACATCATGCGGAATAAGACCCGGACCACCGTAACCGGGAAGCTGGAGACACGGCGGGAGGACTGAGCGCGGGGGAAGAGGGAGGGGGGAAGGGGGAAGGGGGAAGCGGCTGACCTCTTCCCCCTTCCCCCTTCCCCTCGGGCTGTTCGCTATTTTCCCACCACCCATTCCATCGGAGTTCCATGTCCCGACGCGCCTACAGTCGATGCGCGCTGGCGCTGGTCCTGGCAGGCATCCCGGTCCCGCCTGCGCTCGCGGCGCAGGGGCTCCCGCCGTATTCCTCGATGAATCCGATGGTGCAGCGGCGGAGCGGGCTCGCGACGATTCCCTGGGTCGAGGAGGGGACACGTTGGCGGGTGACCTGGCTCACCGATTACGCCAGCACCATCGAGTACACCGACCTCCCGGCGATCCAGTACATCCAGGACGGGGAGCTGATGCGGGTCGAGCTCGCTGCGACGCGGAGCGTGGGAGGACGGGGATTCATCCTGATATCAGGAAACCTGCAGGGCGCCTACGACGGATTTCTCGACGGGTTTCTCAATTGGTACCACGATTTCACGGGTCTTCAGGTCGCGGCGCGGAAGCTCCGTCCGAAGAACGAGTTCGCCTACGAGGTCGCACTCGCCGGCGGCCAGTCGGCCGAGTATTCGCCGTCGTCGGGGTTTCTGGGCGACGTGCGGATCGGGGCGGGCCTCAGGCAGTCGAAGCACTGGATGACCGCGTTCTCCGTCACCCTCCCGACCAGCACCGGCCCCGAAGGTTTCCGAAAAAGTGTTCCGTCGTTCAATGCGACGACGACGCTGCGGAGCGATTTCGCCGGCCGGTTTACTTACGAAGGCACGCTGAGCGCCGGTTACACGGTGGCGCACGGGGACTTCAAGGAGCTGCAGCATGCCACATTCCTGATGGTGACCCAGGGCCTGCGGGGCAGGGTCACCGGTCCGCTCCATCTCTACGCGAACCTCATCTACCACTCGGCGCTCTATCACGACACCGGAGCCAGGGCGCTCGACGCCCGCGAGCTCACCATCGACACCGGCGGATTCCTGAGGTTCAAGCGCGGCCCCGAGTGGATCCTCGGACTGACCGAGGATCTGGAGCCAAGCGGTCCGGCGATCGATGTAGCCTTCAGGTTTGGGGCGCGCTGGTAAAGAGAAACTGGCCCATCTGGTCCAGCAGGTATTGCTTCGCCTTCGGCTCGCGAAGATTGAGGGCGTAGTGGTTGATCAGCTGCTGCTGGTGCTTGAGCCACTCCGCCCAGCAGACGGCGCAGATCTCCTGAAAGACCCGCTTGCCGAGGTCGTTCGGGAAAGGGGGGAAGGCTTGCGCTTCTCGGGTCTGGTGGCAGCGGGTGCAGGTGATGTTCGGCATGCCGGAAAATAACGGATGTCACCCTGAGCGAGCGCAGCGACCCAAGGAGCGGAGCCTCGCGTCTCTCCGCGGGCTCGGGGCGGGCTGGCCTCCGGGGGCGCTCGAGTTTCGCTGCGCTCACTAGCGCCCCCGTCGTCAGCCCGCTCCCTGCGCCCGCTGGAGGTCGCGCTGACCATCGCGTGAGTCACCCGGGCGATGAGTGGGGCTCGCCATAGGGGACGTCGGGCCGTGAGAGCTCCGCGTGAATCTGCGAATTGCGTTGGCCCGCAGGCCCCGTGGGCGAGCCTCACTCGAGCCCGGGGGTGAGACGGCAGTTCCCGTTCACCGTTCCCGCAGTTTCACCTCACGTCGCCGCGCTGAAGGGCCTTCACCCCGCTCCGCGTCCCCAGCCCCGCCCCGAGCCCGACCACCGCCGCCGTCACCCCGGTGATCACGATCTTGACCAGCGGGAGCATCGTCAGCGGCATGACCAGAATCGCCGCGCCTACCGCGGCAAGGACCGGAGCCACCGGAGAGCGGATTGCGTCCACGAACCGCAGCCGCCGGCGGACGAAGCCGCGGGCAAAACCGAAGGCCAGAACGCCGCTCCCGACCGCGACGGTCAGGGCCAGTATCGCAATGATGCTGTTGATCATGGAGCCTCCAAGGCCCAGGGAATTGTGTTTCACTACGAAACATAACCCCCACAGGTTTCACCGCGGGGCAGTTACCACCGGAGAGCACAGCTTGCCCAGACGAAGCCCGATCCGAATGCCGTGAGCACCACCAGATTCCCGGGAGCCAGCCGGCCGGCCCGGACGCATTCATCGAGGGCAATCGGGATCGTGGCCGCCGTGGTATTCCCGTAGCGCTGGATGTTGTTGTAGGTCTGCTCGTCCCGGAGCCCGAGCGTCTTCTGGATTGCCTCGGAGATCCTGAGGTTGGCTTGGTGGGCGATGAGCAGTGTGATGTCCTCCACCCCCGACCCGACTTTCGCCAGCACCGTGCGCACCGATTCCGGCATCCGGACCACCGCGTGACGGAAGACTTCTTTGCCGTCCATCGACAGCCAGCACTTTCCGTCGGCGATCTCCTTCGGCCAGTCCTCGAGACGCACCATCGCGCTCGGGCCCTCCGCCCAGAGCTTTTCCGCGTTGTCGCCCTGGCTGTGCAGATCGAAGGCGGCAAAGCCCCGCCCCGCCGCTTCCGTCGCCCCAAGCAGGACCGCTCCCGCGCCGTCAGCAAAGATCACCGCCGTATTGCGGCCCTCCGCCGAGAGCTCCATCCGGGTGGACTGGATTTCCTGGCCCACCACGAGGACCCGGCGGAAGGCGCCGGTCTGGATATAGGCGTCGGCGACGGACAGCGCGTATAAAAACCCGGCGCACTGCATCCGGATATCGATCGCGGGAATGGTCGCGGTGAGCCCGAGGGCGCGCTGGAGGAATACCCCATTGCCGGGGGCAAAATGGTCTGGAGTGGAAGTGGCGTAGACGATGGCGTCGATACTGCCCGGCTCGAGCCCGGCCATCTCCAGCGCCTGAAGCGAGGCGTCCCGGCCGAAGCTCACGCCAGACTCCCCCGGTACGATCCAGTGGCGCTGCTGGATCCCGGTGCGGGCCCGGATCCATTGGTCCGAGGTATCCATGTAGCGCGACAGGTCGTCATTGGTGACGACCTGTGCTGGCACTGCGCGTCCGGTGCCGAGGATGATGCTACGGGGCATGGGGGGAAGCTAACCGCCAGGAAGCGGTAAGCGGGACCTGCCTTGTCCGCTCACTGCTCACCGCTTACCGCTCACTATTCGTACCGCAACGCATCGATGGTATTCAACCGCGCCGCTCGCCGCGCCGGCCAGAGGCCGAAGAAGAGACCGACCAGTGCACTGAACAGGAACGCCACGCCGACCGCGGCCGGCGAAATAAAGGTATTCCAGCCGAGGAATTGCGACATCGCCTTGGCGCCGGCCGCCCCCACCATGACTCCAAGCAAGCCGCCCATCATGCACAGCACCAGCGCCTCGATCAGGAACTGCAGCATGACGTTGATCTTGGTGGCGCCAAGCGCCTTGCGAATGCCGATTTCGCGGGTCCGCTCGGTGACCGAGACCAGCATGATGTTCATGATCCCGATGCCGCCGACCAGGAGCGACACCGCCGCGATGCTGCCGAGCAGCATCTTGAAGGTCTCGGTGGTCTGCTGCTGCGTCGCGAGGATGTCCTGCTGGTTCCGGATCTGGAAGTCGTTGTCGCCGCCAGGACGGACCTTGTGCTCGCGCCGGAGCACCCGCTCGATGTCCACCATCCCCTGGTCGAGGGGAACGCCCTCCTTCACCTGCACCGCGATCGACCGCAGACGGTCGGTGCCGAACATCCGGAAGCGCGCGGTGCCGAGCGGAATCAGAATCTGCTCGTCGGGGTTCTGAAACGAGCCCGCTGCCCCCTTCTCGCTCAGGATGCCGATCACCTCGAACGGCTGGCCGCGAATCTGGATGTTGGTCCCGATGAGGGAGACGGGATTCACCCCGAACATCGCCGGCACGGCCGAGCCGAGGACCGCGTAGCGCTGCCTCGCCCCGTCGTCGCCCGGCGTGAACATCCGCCCGTGCGTGAGGGTGTAGTTGCGTACCTCGGGGTAATTCGAGGTGGTGCCCAGGATGTTGATGTTGAAGTTCCGGTTTCCATACTTGACCTGCAGCGAGCGCGAGAGCTCGGGCTGCACCGCGGTGAGCAGCTTCGCGTCCCGGCTGAGCGCCGCCGCGTCATCCACCGTCAGGCTCACCCGGACATCGCTCGCGCGTCCGCCCATGAACGACTGGCCGGGATACACGGTGAGCAGGTTCGCGCCCAGCGCCTGGATGCGCGCCTCGATGGCACGCTGGGCGCCGGTGCCGAGCGCCACCACCGCGATCACCGCGCCGACGCCGATGATGATGCCGAGCATGGTGAGGCCGGCGCGCAGCTTGTTGGACCGGATGCTGGTGAATGCCACCCGGATTGTTTCGCCGATCATCATGGCGGCTATCTCCCTCCGGGGGGCCGCGCGCCGCCACCCGCCGCCGGCGCCGGGGTGGTCGCCGCGCCACCAGCCCCCCCGGGACGTGTCGTCGTCGTCGCCGTCATCCCCGGCACCCCGCCGCCGCCGGTCATCTGGGTCATCCGGTTTTTGGCCTCGGTCTGCTGCTGCACCAGACTCGCGCTCGGCAGCACCAGCACCGAATCCTGCGCGGTGAGGCCGCTCACCACTTCGCTGTAGTCGAGATCGGTGAGACCGGTCCGGATGTAGACCGGCACTGGCTCGCCGTCGCGGCGAACGAAGACGATGTAGTTGCCGCCGAACTGGAAGTCGGTTCCTCCGCCGCCGCCCGCGCCGCGACCGCCCGTGCCGCCGCCGCCGAAGCCGCGTCCGCCGCCCCCGGCGCGGAACGCCTGCATGACTTTCTGCAGCTTCGCGCTCTCCGGCTCCGTGAGCTGCCCGCCGCCGAACCGCTTCTGCATCAGGCTGCGCGCTTCGGCCTCTGTCACCCCCTCGGGCAGCGGAACCTCACGCCCATCGGGCGTGGTCATCGTGGCGCCGGCAGGCTTCTTCGCGATGGTGTCGACCCTCACGGTATCGCTGCGGGGCGCCTGCGCGGCGAGCGTGGTCCGCATCGAATCGCGGCGCTTCTCGGCATCGGCCAGGAGGGTCTTCAGCCGCTCGGCGTCGATCCCGAGCACCGTGGCCGCGCTGGCCACGTCGCGCGGAGTCCGGAGCGACGCGTTCGGCACCGCGAGCACGCTGTCGCGCTGCCCGATGTGCACCTCGACGTCGGCGTTCATGCCAGGCTTGAGCAGCCCGTTCCGGTTTTCGATCCGGACCTGCACCGCGAACATGGTGACGTTTTGTACCGTCTCCGCCAGCGGCTCGATCTTGAGTACCGTGCCCTCGAACGGCTGGTTCGGATACGAGCCGACCGTCACGGTCGCGCGGAGCCCCGGCCGGATCTTCCCGATGTCGGTCTCGTCCACCAGGGTCCGCACCTGCACCAGGTTGAGATCGGCCATCTTGAGCAGCACCGTGCCGCCGCCGACGTCGCTGGTGGGCGAGGAAATGACCTGGCCCCGCTCCACGGTCTTCGAGATGATCGTCCCGGTGATGGGGGCGAGCACGTCGGTGTCTTCCATGGCGATCTGCGCGTTGTCCTTCGCGACCTGGGCGCCGACGACCGCCGCGCGCGCGTTGGCCACCGCGAGCACCGCCGTTTCGTGCTCTTCTGTCGAGATCGACTGGGTCTTGAAGAGCTCGTCGGAGCGTTTCCGTTGCGATTCGGCGTTCTCGAACCGCGCCTTGGCCACGTCGAGGTCGGCCTGCGTCTGGTTGAGCCGGTTCCGCGGCGTGCGCCGGTCCACCCGGACCAGCAACGTCCCGCGCTCCACGGTCTGGCCGGTCTCGACCTTCATTTCGAGGATCTCGCCCGAGGCCTTCGATTTCACTTCGACGACGGTATCCGGCTGGACCGTCCCGGACGCCCGGGCCGAGACGACGATGGAGCGCTTCTCCACCGCGACGGCCTGGAACACCACCGTCTTGGGCTTCTCCTTGCAGGCTGCGGCGAGGAGGAGGACCGCGAACGGGGCGAGTGAACGGATACGCATCATGACCTTCCGGGTGTTGGGCCGTCGCTCTCGATCATGCCGTCCTTCAGGTGCACCTGGCGGCGGGCATGCGCGGCGATGTCGTGTTCGTGGGTGACGAGAATGATGGTCTGGCCGTCGGCGTAGAGCTGCTCGAAGAGCTGGAGAATCTCTTCGCTGGTCTTGGAATCGAGATTGCCGGTCGGCTCGTCGGCCAGGATGATGCTGGGATTGTTCACCAGCGCCCGCGCGATGGCGACGCGCTGCCGCTGGCCGCCCGAGAGCTCGTTGGGGCGATGCGACATCCGGTCCCTGAGTCCCACGCGCCCAAGCGCATCCTCCGCCGCTTTCCGGCGCTCCTTCGAGGAGAATCCGGCGTAGATCATCGGCAGCTCGACGTTCTGCAGCGCCGACGCCCGTGGCAGCAGGTTGAAGGTCTGGAAGACGAAGCCGATCTCGCGGTTGCGGATCCGGGCGAGCTCATCGTCACCCAGCTCCGAGACCCGGTGGCCGTTGAGCCAGTATTCCCCTTCCGACGGCGAGTCGAGGCAGCCGATCAGGTTCATCAGAGTGGATTTGCCCGACCCCGACGGCCCCATGATCGCCACGAATTCGTTGCGCCGGATGGTGAAGTCGACCCCCCGGAGGGCGCGAACCGTTTCGCTCCCCATCACGTACTCGCGCTTCATGTTGCGGACGACGATCATGGCGTCGCGCGGAACGTCCGCGGGAAGCATGGCCATCCGCTCGGCGCTACTGGAAACAGCGGTCACAGCGTCCTCCCGATGAGGGCCGAGATCGACGCCCGGGCGCGCACGTAGTCGAACCGCGCGGTCACCGCGTCCACTTCGGCCTGGTTGAGCGCTTCCTGCGAGGTCAGGATATCCACGATGGTGGCCGCCCCGAGGCGGTAGCGCTCCTGCTGAATCCGGAGGTCCTCCTCGGCCGCGAGGACACTGGTCTGGGTAATTGTGATCGTGAGCCGCGCCGCTTCCAGCGCAGCGATGGCAGCGCTGAGGTTGGAGAGCACCGAGCGGCGCGAGTCCGCCTCCTGCGCTTCGGCGTTCTCCAGCGCGGTCAGCGAGTTGACGATGCCCTGCTCACGCTGAAATCGATTGAAGATTGGCCAGTTCAGACCGAGGTTGAGCTGGCGCGAGTTCAGGAAGCTGTAGCTGTTCCGCGAGCTGCCATTCATCGAGGCGGAGCCGGAGAGGCTGAGCGTCGGGTAATACCCCGCCTTCGACACCTGCACCGCCGCCCGCGCGGCCACCGCGGACGCTTCCGCCGCCTTGACCGAGGGAGAGTTGGCGAGCGCCTCCTGGCGGAGCGCGGCGCTGTCGAGGACCGGCAGCATGGCATAGAGCGTCGAATCGTCGACCGCGCCGACCGGTTGGTCCGCGCCGACGAGCCGCCCGAGATTGGCCTCGGCGGTGGCGAGCGCGCTGCGCTGATTGATCAGCTGGAGCTGGGCGTTGCCGAGCGTCACCACCGAGCGCAGCGAATCGGGGCGAATGCCCCGTCCCGCGTGCAGCTTGGCAACCGACACTTTGAGCTGCTCCTCGGCGCGACGCACACTGGACTCCCGGACCGAGAGGAGCTGTTCCGCGGCAAGTACGTCGAAGAACTGGTTCGTCGTGGTGAGCTGCTGCTGAAACCGGGCATTCGACAGCCCGGCGTCGGCGGCATCGCGGTTTGCGCTCGCCGCCCTTTTTTCGCCGGTGCGCCGGAATCCCGCGAAGAGGTCGATGCTGGAGCTCAGGGTGGCACCGGCGCTCCCGGTGGAGGTCCCGCTGGTGGTGAACTGCCCGGTGCTCGGGTCCAGCTGTTGCCCCTCGGAAAACTGCTCGCCACGCGAGCCGCTCAAAGTGAGACTGGGAAGAAATGCGCCCGAAGCCGAACGCTGACGCGCCTGGGCGGTCCGCACCGTGCCGCCCGCGGAGATGACGCTCGGCTGGACCAGATTGGCCCGCTGGATCGCCTCCCCCAGGGTGATCTTGGGGGCCTGGGCCCCCGCCTCCGCAACAACTCCAACGAGCACGCCCACGGAGAGAAGCAGCGCGCTGCGATTACCGACGATCATTCCGGCTCCGTTCCCGCTCCGCACGGCGGAGACTGTCCTGAAGCTGCAGTTCGGTGTATTCGGCCCGCTGCTCGGGAGAGAGCAGCGCGGTGATCTGGGTGCGGATGGCCTGCCGTTCGGATTGCAGCAGCGGCCGAATGGATTCCCAGAGCGAATCCATGGCCGGCTGGTGCCGGTCGAGCACTGCCTGCACACTGTCCTTCTGGGCGTCGCTCAGGCCGAGGTCGGCTCCGAGACGCTCGACGTAACTGGGCCGGGGATGGTTGCCTCGGGTGCGGTGACCCGCGCGGTCGGCCAGTGAGGTGGCGGCGCCTCCCCCCAGAGCGCCGAGCACGAAGGTCGCGATCAGAAGACCGGCGGCTCCGAGGCGTGAGCGTGTCATCGGGGTTCCCTCTCCCGCAACGCGAGCATGATTTCATCGACTGCGGGGGGCTGCGCGGAGACAACCGCCTGCGCCGGGAGCGAAGACGCCATGGCGACCCCGGGGTCGCTGGAACGCGCCATGTCTCCGAACCAGGCGCCGAGCCAGAGGAGGAATCCGGCGGCGATCGCGGCGGCGAGGACCCGCGGGCGAGCCCACCCGGCGAGCACGTCCCACTGGTCGGCGCGCTCGGCTGCCACGGCACCCTTGAGGCGCCGCAGAAACGCCTCCGGCGCGGGACCGGTCAACTGCTCGCGCAGCAGACGCCCCAGCTCCGGATCCGGCTGATTGTCGAACGGCGACATGGTCATTTCATTCCCTCCGCCAGCGTTCCGAGCGATTGTCGCATGGCACGGCGCGCGTGAAATACATAGGACCGCACGGTTCCTTCGGGGACGCCCAGGGTCGCGGCGATGTCCGCGTGTCCCCACCCTTCTGCATCGAACAGGACAAGGGCAATGCGCTGCCGCTCCGGCAGCTCCGCAAGGCCCGCATCGATCTTGATCCGCAGCAGCGCCGCTTCAGCCATGCGATCCGGACCGAGCCCTCCGGACTCCAGCGATTCGGCGATCGGCTCGGCAGCCCGGACCTTGCCCCGGCGTCGGGCGTCGAGCGCCGCATTCACCACGATTCGCATGAGCCAGGGCCGGAATGGACGGGCGGGATCGAACCGTTCGATCGCCCGCCAGGCGGCCAGCATCCCTTCCTGTACCGCGTCATCCGCGTCGTCCTCGTCACGCAGAATCGCGCGGGCCGCCCGCCGGGCGGCCAGACCGTGTCGGTCGATCAAGCTGCCGAACGCTTCGGGATCTCCACGCACTGCCAGTTGCGCGAGTTCGATATCTTCTACGTCCGAATTACGCAGCGGGGGCTCCGGGCGTTGAGGTCGTTGATTTGTATGAAGATAGGGGATCAGGGAACCTGGCCGTCCAGCCACGCCGTGAGGGCAAGCCAGAGGCTCAGGACCGCAAAGGCGGCGGCCATGGTGTGGGGGAAGAGGATGAAAAGCACGCCCACGACGGCCAGGGCGAGACTGTACGGAAGCAGCACGGTTCTTCGCGCACCACTCATGATCTGCTGCATGGCCACGACCGCGCGACCGCGCCGCTCCCGGAGGCCCGGGCGATGGATCGTCGACGCCAGCACCGGCTCGGGGGCGATCGAGCTCCTGCGGCGGCGGCCTCCGGTAAGCCCGGGATCCCGCAGCCGGATCTCGGCGCTGCGCTCGGTATCGCGGCGGAACTGCGCTTCCATCCCGAGGGCCAGCGTCACGTCTTCCGCGATGACGTCGAGCTCGTAGTTGGCGACGAGACTCGACAGGTTGAGGTTGCTCGAGCCGACCCGGACCCAGCGCCCATCCACGACGATCGTCTTGGCGTGCAGCATCGCGCCGCGCCATTCGTAGATCCTGATCCCCGCGCGCAGCATGTCGAGGTAACCCATGCGGGTCCAGCTCTGCACGTGGCTGAGATCACTGGTGCCGGGGACGAGAAGCCGGACATCCACACCGCTTCGCGCCGCGTCGATCAGCGACTGGTAGATCCCCGGCGGCGCAACCAGATAGGCATCGGTGAGCCAGATCCGCTGCGCCGCGCCGGCGAGGAGGAGCTCGGTGGCGCGCGAGGCGCGCACCCCTCCCGGCTCGCCGGCCACGACTCGCACCGCCGATTCTCCCCGTTCCGGCGCCTCGGAGAGCATCTCGCTCTCCTCGAGTCCCTCACCGGTCAGCCGCCAGACGCCGTCGAAGGCGCGATCCATGGCGGCGGCCGCGGGCCCGTCGACGGCGACGGCGGTGTCGCGCCAGGGCTGGCGATTCCGCGCGGTGCGGCCCGCCCATTCGTCGCCGATGCAGAGCCCGCCGGTGACCGCCGTCTCCCCGTCCACCACGAGCAGCTTGCGATGATCGCGGGTCAGGTTCTGGCGCAGCCGGAGAAAATTCGGGGGATTGAAAATGCGAACCGAGACGCCGCCATCGCGCAACCGCCGCCAATAGCTCCGGCGCGTGCTCATCGAGCCGATCCAGTCGGTGAGCACCCGGACGGCTACGCCGGCCCTGGCGCGCTCGATCAGCGCGTCGGCGAACCGCCTGCCGGTCGCATCGGCGCGAATGATGTAGTTGTCGAAGTGCACCCAACGCCGGGCGGCCGCGATCCGATCGAGCATCGCGGGATAGACCTCCGGGCCGTCGAAGAGGAGGGTGACCCGATTGCCGGGAATGGGGCGGCTCCCGGCGGCACGGTCCATGGCGCGCACGACGTTTTCCGGGGCGGCGTCCTCCGCGAGCGCCGGATTCTGGTTCACGCGGAACCGAGACCCAGGATGCGCTCGTGCGGCCGGAGGGCGGCGATCACGAGGCCGATCAGCTCCTCGAGCGGCACGCCGAGCTCGGCGGCGCCGGTCGTCACGTCGTCGCGATTGACGCCGCGGGCGAACGCCTTGTCCTTGAGCTTCTTTTTGACGCTGGAGACTTCGAGATCGGCCAGGCTGCGCGACGGACGCACCAGCGCGCAGGCGACCAGAAAGCCGGAGAGCTCGTCCACTGCGAAAAGGGCCTTGGCAAGGGGTGTCGTACGCGGTGTCCCGGTGTAGGCCGCGTGGCCGAGTATGGCCTGTTGCGCCTCTGGGCGGAGCCCGCGCTCCGCCAGAATCCGCACGCCCTCCGCCGGATGCTCACGATCGGGGGCGTGATCGGCGTTGGGACAGCGCTCGTAGTCGAAATCATGGACGAGACCAACGATGCCCCATTCGTCGGGATCGGCGCCGTAGCGCTCCGCCATCGCGCGCATGGCGATCTCGACCGCGTACATGTGCTTGCGGAGCGCTTCGGAGGCGGTGAATTCGTGCATGAGAGCGAGAGCATCGGCGCGGTGCATGCGGCTCCTGTGTTCAGCCTTCAGCCTTCAGCCTTCAGCCTTCAGCCTTCAGCCTTCAGTTCCCCAAGGTATCGGGTCGGTCCCGGTCCGCAAGGAATCGATGGCTCGCGCATTCGAGGGATTCTAGTCCGTCGGCGGAGCACTGCGATACTGACGTCATGGGAGACTTCAAGGACCTGAAGGTGTGGCAACGGGCGCGATCGCTGGCGGGCAGGACTTACACTATGACCCAAGGATGCCCCGCAGAAGAACGATACGGTCTGACGTCACAAATACGTCGAGCCGCGGTCTCAGTAATGGGGAATCTCGCGGAGGGGTCGGGGCGAGACAGTGACCGGGAAATGATGCGCTACGTCAAGATCGCGCTGGGATCATCCAGGGAGCTCGAATCCCACCTGATCCTGGCACACGACCTTCAATTTTCGGAACCGGCTGCGTTGGTCGCGCTTCGCACGGAGGTCCAGGAAATCCGCCGGATGCTCGCCAGTCTCGCGCAATGGCTAAAAGGTGATCGCTGAGGACTTACGGCCGATGGCTGAAGGCTGAAGGCTATCGCTCAATGCTGCATCCCCTCCCCCGCTACCTGCGATGCCGACAGCGGCACCCGCACCAGCGCCCCGCTGTCGACCGCAATCTCGAAGGCGTACGTGCCGGGCCGGGGAAACGGCACATCGAACACGAGCACCGCGCCTGCCTCGATCTCCGTCACCCCCGGTGGCGGCGGCCCGAAGTGCACTGTTCCCTCGCCCCCGATCAGCTCCGCTCCCTGGTCGTCCACGAAGCGGATACGGATCGGGTGATCGCCGACTTCGGAGCGGCGTCCCCGCACCCGGAGCACCAGGTGGGTGCGCGGATGCACCGCGGGGAACGCCGCCACCCAGACGTGCTGGAAGATGCCCAGCACTGAGAGCTTCCCGTGCTGATCAATCAGCGCGTAATCCGCGAGCACCGCGAAGTCGACCTGCACCTCAGAACACGCGAATTGATTTGATCTCGTCGTCCTTCTGAATCGTGTTGACCACGTCCATCCCCTGTGTCACCTGCCCGAACACGGTGTGTTTTCGGTCGAGGTGCGGCTGGGGCGAATGACAGATGAAGAACTGGCTCCCGCCGGTGTCCTTCCCCGCGTGCGCCATCGAGAGCGTTCCGACGACGTGACGATGGGTGTTGAGGTGCGTCTCGCACTTGATCTTGTACCCGGGCCCGCCGGTGCCGACCCGGGGATTCTTCGGATTCCGCGAGAGGGGGTCGCCTGCCTGGATCATGAATTCCCCGATGACCCGGTGGAATCGGGTGCCGTCATAGAACTCCGCGTTGGCGAGCTTCTCGAAGTTCGCAACCGTGCCCGGCACTTCGGTCTCGTACAGCTCGGCCGTGATGCTGCCTCGGCTCGTTTCGATCGTAGCAATTTTCATAGGGTAGGATTCAGGGGTCAGGGGTGAGTGGTCACATGAAAGCACAAGCAGTCACCAAAGCGATTGCAACCAGCCTCGAACACCGGCGACGGCGCGTCAGGACCGGTCGCCCACAGATTTGCACCGATGACACAGATTGGGAGCGGCTTGTCTGCGAAATCTGTGAAATCTGTGGGCCCCTCGGCCCCGCAGCAGGGAACGCTTCCCCCCCGGGTGACCCGCCCACAATGCCGTCGCTCCTGTTGTCGCGTGACTGCCTGCCTGACGCTGTCATTTGGCCGGTGAAGGAGCGCGGGAGAATTCTAGTCGCTCGCGCCCGCGCCGGGAACAAGGGAGCGAAGCCGGGCGCTCCACTCCTCGGGATCGGCGGTCGGCGCGAGGCAGCGATCGCCGGCGCACGCAATCGCGCGCGCCTCTCCCGCCAGCGGTATCAGCGCCCGGAGCGCCGACGTCAGCCGCGCCGGATCTGCGCCGGGGAGGAGCCGGGTCACCACCCGCCGAGGCACGAAACAGGCCAGCGCGCGGCGGTGGAGAAGGTCGGCGCCCGCGTCACCCTCCGGGCCAGTGACGAGCAGGTGTACCGCCGGATGCATGAGCCAGTCGGCGGCGAGCAGATATGCCGACGCGAAGATTCCCAGGTGACTGCCCAGCCCGCCGAACGCGGTGACCAGCGCGCGATGGCGCTCCCGCCAGCGGTCCTCCCGGGTGTGCTCGTAGAGCCGAGCCAGGGTGACGCCAGCCACTCCATTGGGCGATGCATTCGGGCTGTCCTGAATCGGCTTTGCCGGAGCGGTGAGGAGACCTTCTCCGGCACGGTCGCGCGCGATATCGAGAAAGCCGCCGCGCTCTCGGTCCCAGTGATCCTCCCAGACCCGGTCCATCAACCCGGCAGCCCAGGTGAGCCAGCGGGTGTGGCCGGTGACCTCGAAGGCATCGAGCGCCGAGGCGGCGCATTGCACCGGATCGTCGAGGAGGCCGGCCGCCCCGCCGGGGAGGTGGGTGACGTGATCCTCCGCTCCTTGCCCGCGCCGTACTTGTTCCAGCGCGTCGAGCCCGTGACGGACTGCCGTCTGGGAGCCGAGCGCCGGCCCCGCACGAAGCAGCGCCCCCGCGAGCATCGCATTCCAGTTGGAATACGCCGTTGGATCGACGAAGGGCGCGGGCCGCTCGAGCCGCGCGGCCCGGAGGCGCACCTCGATGAGCATCAGCATCGATTGCACCACCTCGGGGGCGAGATCGAACTGGCGCGCGAGCTCCTCGGGCGTGGCTGCGCGGAACAGCACGTTGCGGGTGGGATCGTGGGGCATCCGGCCGTGGGTTCCCACCCCGTACCGCGCGATGGCCAGCTCGTATTCGGCCTCGGAGAGGACGGCGCGAATCTCCTCCGCGCTCCAGGTGAAGTAGCTGCCGTCGTCCCCGGGGCCGCGATCGGCGTCCTGGCTCGCGCCGAAGCCGCCGCCGTCCTGGGCCAGCACCTCGCCGATCCAGCGCACGACCTCAGCGGCGGCATCGAGCCAGTCGGCGCGCCGGAAGAGCGCACCCGCCGCCCCGAATGCCGTCAGGAGCTCCGCATTGTCGGAGGCCATCTTTTCGAAATGGGGGATGATCCACCGCTCGTCCACGCTGTAGCGGTGGAATCCGCCCCCGAGGAGGTCGCGGAAGCCGCCGTTGGCCATTCCGTCGAGCGTGCGCTCGATGACCGCGCGAAGCGTCGCCTCCGGCGCATCGCACCAGCGCTGCAGGAGAAACATGAGCGTGGCAGGATGGGGAAACTTGGGCCGCAGGCCGAATCCCCCATGCACGGCGTCGGCGGCGGCGAGAATCCGGTGACCGGCGTCGGCGATCGCCGGACTGCTTACCTCGCCGGGGGCCGTCTCGTCGAGATACTCCGTGAGCGACTCGCGCAGGGCGCGCGCCTGCTGGGTGACGGTCGCGCGCTCGGTGCGCCAGACCTCCTCGACCCGCTCGAGGATCTGGCGGAACGAGGGGCGTCCATGCGCCGGCTCGGGAGGGAAGTAGGTGCCTCCGAAAAACAGCTCGGCATCGGGCGTCAGAAACCCGGTGAGCGGCCAGCCGCCCTGCCGTGTGATCGCCTGCACCGCGCGCTGATAGCGCGTGTCCACGTCGGGGCGCTCGTCCCGGTCCACCTTCACGCAGACGAAATGCGAGTTCAGGAACCCGGCGAGCGCCTGGTTCTCATAGGACTCCTCGTCCATCACGTGGCACCAGTGGCACCAGACCGCGCCGATATCCAGCAGCACCGGGCGGTCGGTTTCCCTGGCCCGATCGAACGGCTCCGGTCCCCAAGGGTGCCACCACACCGGCTGGTGTGCCGCGCTGCGGAGATACGCCGAAGACGCCTCGCCCAGCCGGTTGGTGCTCATGCGGCGCAAAGCTAGTAGAATTGGCGCATGGACGAGATGGAGCCGCTCCGGGAAGAAGCGATTCGCGCCCTCTCCGCCGCCTTCGCGACGGATCGACTGTCACTCCACCAGTTCGAGTCCCGCCTGGTGCTGGTGCGCCAGGCCCCCAACCGCGCCACACTCGACGCGATCCTCGCCGATTTGGTGCTCACGGAAGAATTCACCATCCCCACCGGACTCGTTGCGGCGGGGGACCACACCGGTTTGGCTGGGCACGATGAGCTCATTCCGGTCGAGCCGGCGGAGCTACTGCGAATCAAAACGGTCATGGGCTCTTCCAAACGGGCCGGCTCCTGGACGGTGCCGCTCCGCCTCGAGCTCAAGGTGTTTCTCGGAGAGCTCACCATCGACTTGCGCGATGCGGTCTTCTGCACCGACGTCTTGGACATCGACGTGAACGTGAAGTTCGGCAGCCTGACCCTGATCGTCCCCGCCGGCACCCAGGTCGAGAACGAAAGCGAGGAAAAATTCAGCAGCTCGAGTCATTCGGTGCGCTCGACCAAAGGCATCACCCGAATCGGACTCCTGATCCGCATCACCGGCCAGGTGAAGTGGGGCAGCCTTGAGATCAAGGAGAAGCGGCCCACCGGAGAGGGGCCGCAAATACCGCGCTGGATGAGGCTGCTGGGGGCGGGGGAGTAAGCGGGGAAGGGGGGACGGGACCAACCCCTTCCCTCTTCCCCCTTCCCTCTTCCCCCTTCCCTCTTCCCCCTTCCCCTACACGAGCGAGCTCGGACACACCTGATTCAAGACGCACTCCACGCAGCGCGGCCTCCGCGCGATGCACACCCGCCGACCGTGCCAGATCAGTAAATGAGAAAACACCGCCCAGGCGTCCCGCGGTACCAGCGCCATCAGATCCTGTTCGATTTTTTCCGGCGTCGTCTGGCGGGTTAGGCCGAGGAGCGTCGAGAGCCGGGCCACGTGAGTATCCACGGTGACCCCCTCGTTGAGCCCGTAGGCGTTGCCCAGGATGACGTTGGCCGTCTTCCGCCCCACCCCGGGCAGCGCCTGCAGCGCATCCATGGTCTTGGGGACCAGACCACGATGGGATGCGGTCAGCGCCTGTGCCATGCCGATCAGACTCTTTGCCTTGTTGCGGAAGAATCCGGTGGAGCGAATCAGCTGTTCGACATCCTCTTGCCGGGCCTTCGCCAGCGCGGCCGGCGTCGGATAGCGGGAGAACACCGCCGGGGTCACCATGTTCACCCTGGCGTCGGTGCATTGCGCGGAGAGAATTGTCGCCACAAGCAGCTCGAACGGCGTCCGGTAGTCCAGCTCGCAGCGGGCGTCGGGATACGCCTGCGTGAGCAGCGCGATGATCCTCGCGGTCCTCTCCCGCTTGGTCACGCCCCCCGCCGCGCCCGGGCGAACTGCAGAAATTCTTCGGCGGTCCTCGTGTTCAGCACATCCGCCTTGGTGAGCCCGCCCTTTCGCGCGATTCCCACGCCGAAAGGCATGTTGCCGATGCCGGCGCGGCTGTGCGCGTCCGAGCCGATGGAGATCATGACGCCGAGTTCGCGGGCACGCCCGACCACCCGCCAATCCAGGTCCAGCCGGTGGGGATCGGCGTTGATCTCGATGGCAACCCGGTTCGCCGCGGCCTTGCGGAAGACCTGCTCCAGGTCGATCGCGTACGGATCGCGGGAGAGGAGCAGCCGGCCGGTCGGATGGCCGAGAATCGTGAGATAGGGGCTGTCGAGAGCCCGGAGCACCCGCGCCGTCATGTCGGCCTCGCTCATGGCGAAGCGAGAGTGGATCGAGCCGATGACGAAGTCGAACCCGGCGAGGACCTCGTCGTCGTAGTCCAGGCGTCCGTCGCCCAGGATGTCCGATTCGATGCCCTTGAGCACCCGGATGCCGGTGAGCCGCGCGTTGACCTCGTCGATCTCGGCCCACTGCTGGTGAAGATCATCCACCGACAGTCCCCCGGCGTAGGCCGCCGCCTTGCTGTGATCGGTGAGGCCCACGTAGGCGTACGCCGCCTCGCGGCACGCCGTGGCGAGCTCCTCGATGGTGAGGGTGCCGTCCGAGTAGCTGGTGTGGCAGTGGAGAAAGCCGGCGAGGTCGGACTGCTCCAGCAACGCCGGCAGCGGACCGGCCGCCGCGCGGGAAACCTCGTCACCCCCTTCGCGAAGCTCGGGAGGAATCTCGGCGAGTCCGAGCGCGCGGTAGAGCGACGCTTCGTCCGGCGTTGGCACGAACTCGCTGCCCCGCCACAGGGCGGCGGCCGTGAATGCCATGCCACGCGCGGCGGCATGCGCCGCGAGGCGCTCCAGGTGTGATGCACTGCCGGTGGCCTGCACCAGTACCGCCCCGAGGTTCTGGGGCGGCGTCACGATGACGCGGGCGCTCATGTCGCCCGCCGTCCGGAGCGTCACCCGGCGCTCGTCCTCGCCGGCGACCTCGTCCATACCGGGGACTTTGGCGAGGGAGCGGAAAATGTCGGTCGCGGCCGCCTCGGCAACCACCACGTGCACCAGCTCGCGCACCACTTCCGACCTCCGCCGCACTTCCCCCGCGACGATCGCCTGGGTCACACCCGGCACGCTCGCGAGCGCCGCCCGCAAGAGCTCCGCTTCCTCCGCGGCATGGTGCGCGAGGCGAAGACCGACCGCCCGCCGCCTCATGCTGATGCCCTTGAGCATGCTCTCCACGGTCTTCGGACCGAAGCCGGGCAGTCCTGTGAGCCGCCCGTCCTTCGCAGCGATCTCGAGGTCGGCCAGCGATTCGATGCCCAGTTTCTCGTGGATCGTCTTGATGCGGGAAACGCCGAGTCCCGAGATGCCGAGCATCTCCAGCAGTCCCTGCGGCACAGCTTCGCGGAGCTGCTCGAGCAGCTCCGAGCGGCCCACCTCCACCAGCTCCCGCACAATCGCGACGGTTGCCGGACCGACCCCCTTGGTCGCCGCCAGCGATCCGTCCGCGAGCGCCACGTCCGGATCCACGCCCAGCCCGCGCACCGCTTTCGCGGCGGTGCGGAAGGCCCGGATCCGGAAGGGATTCTCCTCCCGGAATTCGAGATAATCGGCGATCTGCTCCAGCACCCGCGCGACCGCGGTGCGATCCATGCTCATGTCGCCTCCTCCACTCGCCACGCCACCTCCAGCAGCTCCTCTTCGCCCTGGACCGAGGCGAGACCGGCCGCCACACCGCCTTCGAGGGTCGGCGCGAAGAGTGGCGTGCCATCGGCGCGCCGCAAGTCCCGCGGAGCGGCGCCCGTCACCTCGGCGACCGTCAACCCATCCCGACCGGGATGCAGACCAAACACCGCGACGACCGAGAGGGCACCACCCCGCGCGGTGGCGAACCATCCGTCGAGCGGCTCGGGGTTGGCGCCCGCGACCGGGAAGCCCCAGACCCGGAGCGAGGGAAGCTGGACGTACTTCGCCGCGGGTCCGGGCTCACGGGGGACGTGGTCCCCCGGAGGCGCGGCGAGCAAGCCCGTGAGCGCCACGTCATCGATCGTTACCACGCGCTCGCCGCCCAGCCAGAACAGATACGACGCGTGGATCAGCGCGGCCAGCGCCTGCACCCCTTCGCCGAATCCCTCGTCTGGACGAAGCTCCTGCATCAGCTCGTTCACTTCGCGCACGAGCAGAAAGGCGTCCCGGTCGCGGGGATCCCGTCCGGTCTCAGTGATGGCTTTCTCGAGCGAGGGAAATCGTTCGGGTGCAATCCCCCCGAAGACGAGAGAAAACGGCGTGGGACGCTCCATGGTCATCATGCTTCGCGCGGGAGAAAGTTGTCCAGCGAGCGCGCGAAGAGCTCCGGCGATTCCACATAGGGGACGTGCCCGCACTCGGGGACCAGGACGAACCGGGCGCGCAGCAGTCCGGCGAGCTCGCGGGCAGTCTCCTGGGGGATCGGGTCGTCGTCGCCGTGCACCACGAGCGCGGGAAGCTGGAGCGAGGGGATGCGAGGGCGCAGATCGAAGTCGCCCAGGCTGTCCCACACTTCCTGCTGGGTGCGGCCGGTGATGCGGAATGGCGTCAGCTCGCGCGCCCGCCGCCAGTCATGGAAATACCCCGCCACCGACAGCTCGAACATCTTTCGGCGGTACTCCTCGGGACTCCGCTCCCGAAGCCCGCCCGCCTGGACCGCGGCCCGCTCCGCTTGCACCTCGGGGGCCGCATTCCGCGCGGCGAGCCGGCCCTCGTACTCCACCCGCGCAGCGCGCCAGACCGGCCCCGGCGACACCAGGGCGAGACTGGCGACCTTGTCGGGGTGTTCGAGGGCGTAGAGCACCGCCAGCAGGGCGCCCCACGAGTAGCCGGCGATGGACAGTCTCGGGATGTCCCAGAGCGCGCGGAGTGCCTCGAGATCCTCGACCTGCTCACGCCAACCCACCGGAACATCGCGTGCCACCGCCGATCGCCCCCCGCCGCGCTGATCGTAGTAGATGAGCAGCCTGCGGTGCGCCACCCGATCGAATCCGGGAAGGAGATAGTCGTGATGCGCGCCGGGCCCGCCATGCAACACCACGGTGGGCGGACCGGCGCCCTTCCGGCGCTCGAACAGCGTCACACCGCGGACCGCGCGTTCGGTCGTGCTCTCAGGCATGACGGGCTCCGAGCCCGGCAACGCGAGGCCGTCGCTCAGCCATCAGCCCTCAGCCATCAGCGGCTGAAGGCTGCAGGCTGTAGTCTCACAGGAGTACCGCGAGCGCATCCGCGACCTTCTTCACTTCCGCTTCTTCCTCCGGCGAGAACGGATCCGGTACATCCGAATCCACGTCGATCTGGCCGAGGATGAGATCCCCGCGCCGAATAAGCACCACCAGCTCGGAGCGTGTTAAGAGATTGCAGGCGATGTAATTCTCGATCGCGCGCACGTCGCCCACATTCTGGTCCCGTCCGGTCGCGACGGCGGTGCCGCACACCCCTTTGCCGACCGGAATCCGCTCGTGCCCGGTTTCCCGGCCGGCGTGGGCCTCGAGGACGAGCTCGGCGCCGTGCAGCATGTACAGGTACACCGAGGTGTAGGGCGGCCCGGCGGACTGCATGCGCTCGGCGGCCAGCGCCAGCAGCTCTCGCCGCGACAGATCCCGGGTAAACGCTCCCCGGAGCGCCGCGACGATCTTGTCTCCCATCAGCACCGCCATCCGGCCTCGCCTCCCGATTCTCGTTGCCCAGGAACGATTGCCCGGCTCCGAAATTAAACCTATCTTGAGCCGACGATGTCGAGTCCGTACCCAGTCAGCTCTCTCTTCGGCGCGCTCTTCTTCCTGGTGCGCCAGGATCCGGGCGCCGCCGCGGACCACATGGCGCTGGCCGCCGCTCTGCGCGCCGCCCGGGGGCCGGGGGAGCTGCGTGTCGATCTCGAACCGGAATCGCTCCTGATCGACGGCCGTCCGGTCATGCTGGAATCCCCCGGCGCCACCATGCTGTTCGAGCAGATGTACCTGCACGGGGTGCGGTCGCTCCGTGTGCTGCCCACCGCCGACGACGCCGATCTTATCCGCTTCGCGGCCGTGCTCGGCGCATTTCCCGGAACGTTCGATTCGTACCAGCAGGTGATCGACGCCCTCGGGCCGTCCGCCGAGCGCCTGACCCTGACACAGGGCGCAAAGGATTTCGACGTCTTCCGCGCGATGCCCTGGCGGCCCCGGGGCGTGTACGGCAGCAGCGAAGAGGATACGACCCGCCTCGACCTCCCCCGTGTCCGGGAGGAGATCACCGCGGAATACGAGCGGTTTCAGGAGCTCACGCTGAATCCCGATGCCGCGGGGGAGTTGGATGCGAACTCTCCGGCGGCGCGATCGATCGATCGCACCCGGCCTCCGCTCGAGGAGCTGGTGCTGCGCGGGCGCGAGGCGATCGAGCGGGAGGACTGGAGTGGACTGCTCGAAGTCGCCCTGTTGATCGCCGAAGGAGAAAACGAATCCCCCTCCGAGCTCGCCAGCAGCACGTATCGGATCGAGCTGAAGCGGCTCATGTCCCGCAAGCACCTCAGCATGATCGCGCGCTTCCTGCAAGGCGAGCGCAAGCAGGAGGCCATTGCCCTCCTTCGCCGATTCGGCGCCGACTCCACCGAGATCCTGATGGACCTGCTCATCCAGGCCATGACCATCGGCGAGCGGCGCGGATACTACTCCGCGATCACCCAGATGAGCGACGGGACCGAGGCGGTGGTCCAGCATCTTGGCCATCAGCAGTGGTATGTCGTGCGGAATGCCGCGGATCTTTGCGGAGAGATGGGGCTGGCCGATGCCGTCCCCCACCTCGCCAGGCAGATCGGGCACCCCGACGAGCGGGTCAGGAAAGCGGTGGCGGAGGCGCTCGGAAAAATCGGAACGCCTCAGGCGATGGAGCCCCTCCGGACACTGATGGCCGACCCGTCGCCGGCGGTGCGGCTCAAGGCGGTGGCCCATCTGAGCGGGCGAAGCACCCGCGGGATGCCGCCCGCGCTTGCGGAGCTGCTCAAGACCGAAGACACCGCCGACGTGCAGCACGAAGCGCTGCTGGCGCTGGGCCGGATCGGAACCCCGGATGCGATCGTGCAGCTTCGGGAGTGGGCCCAGCCGGGAGGAAAGCTGCTCGGGCGAAAGCCGCTCGCGGTGCGCCTCGCGGCGGTCAAGGGACTGGCGCTCGCGGGGCCGGCCGCGGTCGACTCCCTGGGATCCCTCGACCGGGACGAAGCCCCCGAGATCCGCGCCGCGGCGAGCGCCGCACTCGCCGCCATGCGCCCCTAGCCGCTAGCTCGGCACGAAATCCGTGGTCGCCGTCACCCGGCGGGCAAAGGCCGCCAGCAGTCCTGCCGCCGCATCGAGGTCGTCCAGCGCCACCAGCTCGTTGGGGCTGTGCATGTAGCGGAGCGGCACCGAAACCAGCCCGGTGGCAATGCCCCGGTGCGTCGTGAAAATCGCATCGGCGTCGGTGCCCGTGTCGCGCGCCGCCGCCTGCACGACGTAGGGAATGCCCTCCGCTTCCGCCGTTTCGACCAGCAGATCGAACACCCTGGGATTCACCGCGGAGCCGCGCGAGAGCACCGCGCCGGCGCCGAGCGCCACGTCACCGTGCCGCTTCTTCTCGACACCCGGGGTGTCAGTGGCGTGGGTGACGTCCACCACGATCGCGGCGAACGGCGCGAGACCGGTGGCGGAGGTGCGGGCGCCGCCGCCGCTGTGGGCGATTTCCTCCTGCGCCGTGGCCACCGCGGTGACCGGCACCGACGGCCGCGCCTCGGCCAGCCGGCGCAGCGCCTCCAGCACCACGAAGGCGCCAATCCGGTTGTCGAGGCTCCGGCTCACCAGCCGGTTGTTCGGGAGCCGCACGGGTGCCCCGGCGAGGACCCCGGCGTCACCGACGCGGATGCGCTCCGCCGCTTCCGCCTTCGACGCGGCTCCGATGTCGATCCACAGCTCGTGGAGCTTCGACGCCTTCTCGCGATGCTCTTTCTCGAGGAGGTGGACCGCGGGCTTCCCGATCACGCCGGGCACCGCGGCGTGGCGCCCGAGCAAGGTCACCCGCTGGCCCACGAAGACCTGCGGGTCCCACCCTCCGATCGGCTCGAACCAGAGGTATCCCTGGTCGTCGATGTGCACGACCATGAAGCCGATTTCGTCAATGTGACCAGCGAGCATGACCGGAGGCGTCCCGCCGTCCGCCGTCCCCAGCGTTGCAAATGAGTTACCGTTCACGTCCGTCCGGACCCCGTCCGCGAAGCCTTCGGCAAAGGATCGCCAGCGGCGCGCGGGGAGCGCCTCGAAGCCCGAAGGACCGGGCGCATCGAGAAGTCCGGTGAGGAATGCGAGCGAGCTTTCGGGCAGCATCGGATAACCCAGGAGACGGTCGGCACACAGGCGGGGAGCGCCGGAAAATGGCCTGGGAAGCCGCCGCCCGCAATAATCTCAGTTCTGAAGTATTTTTCCGGAGCCCCGGAGCCCCGGAGCGCCCCGCACCGAGGCCAGATACATGGAGGTACCTATGTCACGAGGCATGGCATTCGGTGGCGTGCTCGCTGCTATGGTCGTTTTTTGCGGCGCGTGCGGTGGAGGGGGCAGCATCGCCCCACCGCCACCGCCGCCACCTCCTCCACCCCCGCCCCCCAGCGCCACGCTCGCCAAAGCCGGTCAGAGCGGCGACGGACAGAGCGGGGCGGTTGCGACCTCGCTTCCCAATCCGCTCCGGGTCATTGTCACCCAGGCGGGGAACCCGCTCTCGGGCCGCGCCGTCGTTTGGGCCATCGCGCCCAGCAGCGGCTTGGTGAGCCCATCGAACTCGGTGAGCGGAGCCGATGGAATCGCGTCGACCATCGTGACGCTTCCGTCCGTCGCGGGCACCGCCACGATCTCCGCGACGGCGGCCGGTGCGGCCGGGTCGCCGCAGACCTTCACCGCGACGGCGACTGGCGCAGCATCGGGCGTCACGGTGCAGGTCATCAACAACGAGTTCCAGCCCGCTTTTTTCGATCTCAAGGCGGGAGGGCTCGTGACGTTCACATGGGGACCCGGCTCGAGTGACCACAACGTGACCCCCGTCGCGCCAAACCTCATCCCCGCCTCCATCAATCAGCCCCCACCGGCCACCCATTCGGCGCCCTACTCCTTCGAGGTGACCTTCCCGTCAGTAGGAACATTCAAGTTCTTTTGTAGCAGACACGGCAGTCCCGATAACGGGATGCACGGCACCATCACGGTGGTGCCATGAACGTCTTTCGCTGCGGCGCCCTCGCCGCCGTGTGCGCTTTCGCCACTTCGCGCGCGGCGGCACAGGGGTCGGCCGATTGCTTTCCCGCGAAGAATTCCAACGAAGCCCGGACGATGGCGATCTTCGCCGTTCCGCTCGCGTTCAGCAGCGCGGCCGCCCCGGCTGTCCGTCCGCGAGGGCGCTTCCAGGTGGGACTCGAAGTGAGCTCGGTCCCGAATGTCGATCGCGAAACGGCGACGCCCACCTTCTGCCGGCCCGACAAGGGGCCGGAGAACACCGACCTGCTCTTCGCCATGCCACGCCCCCGCGCGTCGGTCACGCTGCCGGCCGGATTCATCCTGGAGGCGAGCTGGACCCCGCCGATCCGGGTTGCCGAGGTCGAGGCCAACCTGGTGGGCGTGGCGCTCTCACGGGTGACGGCCCTGAATGCGAAGGGGGCCGTGGTGAGTTTGCGGGCGCACGGAAGCTTCGGAATTATCAAGGCGCCGATCACCTGCCACGACGCGGCGCTGCAGGACGCGACCAGCGTCTGCTACCAAGGAACCCGATCCGACGACTCGTTCAAGCCCAATGTGATCGGGCTGGAGGCGGCGGTCGGATGGCGGCTCGGCCGCATGATTCGACCCTACCTGGGCGCCGGATACAGTCACCTCGCGCCGAGGTTTCAGGTGAACTTCACCGATCAATTCGGAGATACCGACCGGCGGAAGGTGGCGGTCGATCTGAGCCGCGGAGCAATCTTCGCCGGGTTCTCCTGGAGCGCGACGACGGCCGTGGAGCTGAGCGGGGAGCTCTATGCCGTACCCAGCGACGCGATCACCGGCCGCGTGGTGGGACGCATCAGACTCGGACGGTGATCAGGGCGTCGGGCGGACGATCCAGTCGCCCTGACGTGGGCCCGGCACGAGCTGCCAGCCCGGAAGCAGCTCCAGCACCCAACCCGTCCCGGTGAGCCGCCGTCCCACAGTGTCGGCGGGCGCGGGCAGCAGCGCGCGCCGAAAATCCGCGGAGATCAGCCCTCCCGATACATCGCATTGCAGCACTCCCCACCGGTCGGTCAGCCGCAGCATCCCGTAAACCGATCCGAGCGAGCTCATCGCCTCCACTTTCGCGGGATCGAAGCTCATTTTCATCTCGGCGAGCGGCAGCTCGAGCACCGGTCCGGTCACGAATCGGGTGCGGAGCGCCGCGATGTGCTTCCTGCGCGCCGTGACCCGTGCGTCCTCGCTCTTCCGCACCGCGACGAGGCCGTAGGAGGTTCCGCGCGCCGCGGCAGAGCGCGCGGGTCCGCGCGGAGTCCCAAGGGATTGCGCCGCGGTGATCGCGAGGTCATCCGTTGCGCGCAGGCCCACTCGCCACCCGGGTGCAAGGTCATCGAGCAGGAGCCCCCACGCGGGACCCGTATGGTAGGCAAAGTCCCGCTCGAAATTGGTCGCGCTGTCGAGAATCGCAAGCCTGCGATCGGCCAGCTCGCGTCGCGCGGTCCGCGACGCCGTCGCCAGCATGATTCCCGAATATTCCGCGAGCCCTTCGTTGAGCTCCAGCGCGCGCTCATCGGTTTCCGATCCCGGGAACAACGCCCGGCGCGCGCGGCGGAAGGCGACGGCGTCCTCCAGCGCTCGGGTGCGCACCGCCCCGCTCGCAGTGAGGGCTCTGCGAAGCGCCCGCCCCTCCAGCCGGAGCCAGAGCCGTCCATCGCGGGTGCCGAGGTGGGCGTTGGAAGGAATCCCCGACGGGAGGCCGAGACTGTCCTGCACGCGGTGCCAGAGCTCGTGAGTGAAGAGCACTCGGCGCTCCAGCGAGTCCGTCTGCGGCGGCCACACCACCATCGCCCAGGTGCGCCCCGCCCAGCGCAGCGAGGTATTCGCGATCGGCTCCGCATCGGGGAGAGCGCCGGTGTAGATCCCACCCAGTGGCCGCAGCACTGCCTCGCGGTCGGCCACGCTACTGAGGACGGTTCTGGTCGGTGCGTGGACGAACAGAATCGGCCCCTCGAGCGACCGGCCCCACAACGTCCCCGCATCCCGCGCGGCCAGCTCGGCAGCCTCGCGGAAATAGCGCCGCGCCTCAGTCGTATCCATCGGCATCGGCGCGGTCTGCGCGCCGAGAGCGGGGAGGCCGAAGAGCAGCCCGCCGGCGGCCAGCGCCACGAGGAGAGGATTTCGCATCACCTGCAGGATGCCCGAACCGCAAAAACGGTCGCCCGGCTCCGACCCTCCTCCGACTGCCGACTACTTACACGACTCCGTGCGCTCGAACAACGGATCCTGGCCCGGGGCGACTTTGAATTTGATGACCAGGCTTCCTGCGCCCGGCAGCCCCGCAGGCAACAGCTGCTGGTGCTGCATCCCTGACACCCGGCCTCCCTCGTCGGATGCGCGGCTGTCCTGCTGCCGCTCACTCACTTCGGCCCGGACGGCCTGATCGTCCAGAAGACCTGTGATAGGATCGAACGGCGTCGCGAGGAGGCTGCCTTTGGCGCGGAAGCTCTGCCGCACTTCACCCGCAGCGACGGTCTCAACCTCCTGCTCGAGCTCCACCGGTCCCTGCACCAGGAGGTAGTCGAACGACCCGGCGCTGCAGAACGGCTTCGGAATCACCTGGTTGAACTGAATGATCATCCTCTGGCTCGTCTGGGGCGCGGCGGCGGGCGCTTGGCCGGCCAGAACGAAGGATGTCGCGTGCCCGTCGTTGGCGATGCCGACGTCGGTCGCGACGTCACCCAGCGGACCGCCGATGAGGAAGCGGAGGTCCGCAGGAAGGCCGTTGTAAATCACGGCGGGAATGGCGCGGTGTACCGGTGCGGCAGTGATCCCACCGGTCGGAGCCGGAGCGGCGCCCAGGAGTCCGGTACGAGCCAGATCATAGGTGACCAGCTGCTCCGCCAGCTCCCAGCTCAGCACCTGGTGATCGGTCGTGCCGGGAATCAGCACCTCGAAATGCGCATTGCCGATCGTGAACGGGCCCATCTTCACGAGACGAAGGTGAAATCGGATCGGCCCGTAAGTCCCGCATTGCAGCTGGATCGCGGCGCCTCCCCACCCCGCGGCCTCGCCGTAACCCGCCATCAGCCCCCCGATGGCGTCCGACCAGGTGCAGGTGAAAGGGAACACCGGCGGGAACGGGGCGCCGCGGACGCCATCGAGTCCGAGCAGCGCATTGCGGATGGACCGCGGGTCCGCGAGACCGGTAAAGACGACGTTCACCGGATCCTGCGAGGTCTCCAGGTCGTCGGTGAGATATGGCAGAATTGCCGCCGACCCCGAGCCTACCGGAATGGTCGCGAGGGGCGCGGCGGGGAGTACCGCCTGCCGAGTCGCGGCCGGCCCGGTCGCGGTGGGAAAGTCGCCGGGACGGTCGCCGCATGCGGCAAAGCAGATTGCGGCGGCCACTCCGGTGCCGAGCCCGCGTGAGATGGAAAGAAACTGATGTCGCACGATGGATTCCTCCTGTGTCATGGTTGGATGAAGACGCCGGCGAAGTCGCCGATCGGTACCGACAGGTCCGTCGGCGCGGTCTGCCAGAGCAGCAGAAGCAGTGGAGCAGTGAGGGGGCGTACGGACATCGCGATTCTCCGCCGAAAGGTTCGTCGGCAGAATCGCCAGCCGGGGTCAAGCGAGGATCAAGAGCGGGGAGGGACCGTCGGTGCGGCGGGAAGACCACTGCGCTGGCGCACCCGCGCCTGCTGGCCCGGGGTCATCATGTCGCGGGCCACGACCTGCCGGGCGACGCTGGCCACGAAGCCGTAACCCTGGCCGTCGGCCTCGAGCCACCGTTGCCATTCGAGCTCGTCGAGGGCCGCCTCCACGCGAGCGGCGGGAAGTCCCGTGGCCTGGGTGAGCGACGCCTCGGTAGTCCTCCCCCCCAGCACCGCCGCCGCGGCGAGCACCTGCCGGGCGTCCTCGCCCAGCCGCCGGAATCCGATGCGGAGCGCGGCAACCACGGTGTCGGGAAGATCCGAGGGCATCGTCTGGGTGAGGGTATGCGACGGCGCCGGCCACGCCGCCGTGCCCTGCTTGAGGTCGAGGCCTTGAGCCACCGCGGACAGCAGCTCGACCGCAAGGAAGGGGATTCCCGCTGAATCGCTGGCGACCCGGCGGGAGACCCGTTCGAGCGACATCGCGTCATATGCCGGGAGCGCCCACCCCGCGAGCTGGCGCAGCGCCTCACCACCCAGCGGAGCAACGGGGATGGTGACCCCCGGTACTCCGGCGCCGAGCCGGCGGCGGATCTCGTCCAGCTCTTGGCGCGGCGGATGCGGCGTCGCGGCGAGCACCAGACAGAGCGGGGCGCGGGGCAGATCGCGCAGCAATGCGAGCAGCGCGAGCAGCGACGTGTGATCGGTCCACTGCGCATCGTCGACGGCAAGCAGGATCGATCCGTCGCCTGCCGCCGCCGCGGTCACGGTGGAAAAAGCCCGGCTCAGCGGCATCGGCGCAACATCCCCCGCGC
>CAZHSO010000023.1:7817-39696 GCA_964535105.1 uncultured Gemmatimonas sp. | reverse complement strand
GCTTCGAGAAGCTGGGCGAATACCGCCACTACAACCAGATCATCCCGCTCACCGATCGCACCGACTACTTGTCCCCGATGGCGAACAACGTCTGCCTGGCGATGGGCGCCGAGAAACTGATGGGAATCGAGATCACCGAGCGCTGCACGGTGCTCCGGGTGATTGCATGCGAGATGAGCCGGGTGATCTCGCACATCGTCTGGCTGGGCACCACGGGTATCGATCTGGGCGCGTACACCCCGTTCCTGTGGACTTTCTACGAGCGGGAACGGATCTACAATCTCCAGGAGGCGTGGACCGGCGCCCGCCTCACCACCAGCCTCACCCGCGTGGGCGGCATGATGGCCGACGTGCCCGACGGCTTCGAAGCGGGGCTTCGGGAATTCTGCCGCACCTTTCCGAAGAGCCTCGATGAGGTGGACACGCTCTTCACCCGGAACGCAATCTGGTGCGGGCGCACCCAGGGAGTTGGGGCCCTGAGTGCCGAGGAGGCGATCAACTATTCGCTCTCCGGGCCGATGCTCCGCGCCAGCGGGGTGGACTACGACGTCCGCAAGGACCGCCCCTATCTCGGGTACGACAGCTACGACTTCGATGTGCCCATCGGGGAGCACGGCGACATCTACGATCGCTACCGGGTGCGCCTCGAGGAGATGTACCAGTCGACCCGTATCCTGGAGCAGGCGCTCGACCGCCTGGCCAAACTGAAGGGCGCGCCGATCAACGTCGATGATCCCCGGGTGATTCTTCCGCCCAAGTCGCGCGCGATGAGCGACATGGAGGCGATGATTTTCCACTTCAAGCAGGTGATGGAGGGCGTTCCCGCGCCGGCGGGCGAGGCGTATATGGGCATCGAAAATCCCAAGGGCGAGCTGGGCACCTACTTCGTCTCCGACGGCACCGCCAAGCCGGTGCGCTGGCGGATCCGTCCGCCGTCGTTCATCAACCTCGCCTGCCTGCCGAGGCTCTGCGAAGGTGCGCTGCTCTCGGATGTGATCGCCATCAACGCCAGCGTGGACATCGTCATGGGAGAGGTCGACCGATGAGCGCTCCGCACGGTGCGGTTCCGCACGTCGAGGAGGGCGCCCACCAGCCGGTCTTCACCGGCAGAGCCCGGGAAAAGCTGGAGGCGCTCTACCCGACATTCCCCACGCGGCAGGCTTGTCTCCTGCCCGCGCTCTGGATCATCCAGGAGGAGCGCGGGTGGATCTCACCCGCCGCCATGGCGGAGGTCGCCGAGGTGCTGCGGCTCACGCCGGCGTACGTCCGCGGCGTGGTGACGTTCTACACGATGTACCACACCCACCCAGTGGGGCGGCATTTCATCCAGGTGTGCACCACCTCGCCCTGCCATCTGTGCGGATCCGACGAGGTGCTCAAGTCGCTGCTCAAGGAAACCGGCTGCGGCGAGCTGGGCGCCACCAGTGCGGATGGGCGGTTCACCGTGATCGAAGTGGAGTGCCTCGGGGCCTGCGGGTTCGCCACGCCGATCATGATCGGCGATGACTTCATCGAGAGCGTCATCCCGGAGCGGGTGCCGGGGATTCTCGCGGGGTACAAGTAATGGGCTTCCCGCATCCTCCCCACCCGAAGGAGACGGTCGTCCTCTCTAGGTACTTCGGCGACCCGGGCGCGCGCACCTACGCGGGCTGGGTGCAGCGCGGCGGCTACGAAGGGCTGAAGAAGGCCCTGGGCATGACGCCCGAAGCGATCATCGAGGAGCTCAAGGCGTCCGGGCTGCGGGGGCGCGGCGGCGCCGGATTCCCGACCGGCCTCAAGTGGAGCTTCATGCCCAAGGGAGACGGCAAGCCACACTACCTCTGCTGCAACGCCGACGAATCGGAGCCCGGCACCTTCAAGGACCGCGAGATCATGCGGTGGACGCCCCACCTCCTCATCGAAGGGTGCGCGGTGGCGTGTTACGCCATCGGGGCGGAGACATGCTACATCTACATTCGCGGCGAGTTCACCGAGCCGCTCGCGATCATGCAGGCGGCCGTGGCCGAAGCCTATGCCAATGGCGCGCTCGGGGCGGACGCTTTCGGCTCCGGCAAGCGCATCGACATGGTGATCTTCCGCGGCGCGGGCGCCTATATCTGTGGCGAAGAAACCGCGCTGATGAATTCGATCGAGGGCAAGCGCGGCAATCCGCGGATCAAGCCGCCGTTCCCTGCGGTTTACGGCGTCTTCGGGATGCCAACGACGATCAACAACGTGGAAACCCTCGCCGCGGTGCCGGCGATTCTTTTGCAAGGCGCCGCCTGGTACAAATCGCTCTGTCTCGGAAACCCCAAGAGCACCGGTACCAAGCTCTTCTCGGTGTGCGGCCACGTGATGCGCCCCGGCAACTACGAGGTCACCATGGGATACCCCATGAAGGATCTCATCTACGATCTCGCCGGCGGCATGCGGCCCGGCCGCACGCTCAAGGCGGTGATTCCCGGCGGCTCCTCGGTGCCGCTGATGAACCGCGAAGAAGCCGAGAGCGCGCTGTGCGATTACGAGGGGATCGTCGAGAAGGGCTCGATGCTCGGCTCGGCGGGCTTCATCGTCATGGACGATTCGGCCGACATCGTCTACGAAGTCTACCGGCTGGCCAAATTCTACGCGCATGAGAGCTGCGCGCAGTGCACCCAGTGCCGGGAAGGCACCGCGTGGACCACCAAGATCCTCGAGCGGATCCTCAAGGGCGAAGGCAAGCCGGACGATCTCGACCTGCTGGTGGAGCTCTCCGGGAACATGACCGGGACGACCATCTGCGTCCTCTCCGACAGCTGTGCCGCGCCCATCGTGAGCGGCATAAAGAAGTTCAGGTCGGAATTTGATGCTTATTTGAGCCGGTCGAAGTCGCCGGCGACGGTTACTGCCTAGGGAGTAGCGAAGCGCGAAGCGCGAGGAGGAACGGCCTCCCCTCTTCGCTCTTCGCGCTTCGCCACTCCCTCAAACAGGGATCTTAATGAGCGCAGAGATGGTGCAGGTAACAATCGACGGCGTCGTCGTGGCGGTGCCCAAGGGCACTACGATCATCGAAGCGGCCAAGCAGGCCGGCGTCCTGGTGCCGCACTACTGCTACCACCCGTCGCTGCCGTCGCCCGCGGTCTGCCGGATGTGCCTGGTCGAGGTGGAAAAGGCGCCCAAGCTCATGCCGGCGTGCGTCACCACGGTGGCCGAGGGCCAGGTCGTCAAGGTGATGAGCGAGGAGGCGCTCAAGGCCCGCGAGAGCGTGCTGGAGTTTCTGCTCATCAACCATCCGCTCGATTGCCCGATCTGCGACCAGGCCGGAGAGTGCGAGCTGCAGGATTACGTCTTCCAGGAGGGGCGGGCGGGGACGCGCTACTCGGACTACGCCAAACGCTACAGCCCGGTCGAGGACTTCGGACCCGATGTGCTCTACGTGCCCAACCGGTGCATCCTCTGCACCCGCTGCGTCCGCTTTATGGAGGACGTCGCGGAGACGCCGGTGCTCAACGTCTCGGAGCGGGGCGATCGCGCCTACATCGGCATCGATCCCAACGAACGGCTCGATCATCCCTGGTCCGGCAACGTCGTGGACCTCTGCCCGGTCGGCTCCCTCATCTCCAAGGACTTCCTGCACAAGGCGCGGGCCTGGGATCTGGACAAAACCGCGAGCGTCTGCCCCGGCTGCACCCAGGGCTGCAACATCATGATCGATACGCGCGACGACGTGGTGGTACGGCTCCGCCCGCGTGCCAACCTCGACGTCAACCGCCACTTCATGTGCGATATCGGTCGCGCCGATTACCGGTGGATGAATCGGGGCGACCGGGTCGAGGTGCCTCTCGTTCGGGAGGGAAACAGGACGGTGCCGGCCGACTGGGAGGTTGCGCTCGGGCGCCTCGCGGACCTGGTCGAGGGAGCCGGCGGGAGGATCGTGCTGCTCGCCTCCGGCCGTGCCTCGCTCGAATCCCTCGGGTGGGTTCGCCGGCTCCTCGACGGGCGGGACGTCAGCGCCGCGATCAAAGTACCGACGGGTGGCGTGGCACCGCTTCCCGGCATTCCCGATCTCGCCCTCCGCGCGGAGCGGGTGCCCAATCTCGACGGCGCTCGCCTCGCGGGATACACCGCGTCGTGGGAGGCGGCAATGGCCGCGGTGGAAGGCGCCGCCCTCGTTTTGCTGCTGGATGTGGCGCTGGAGGACTCGGAGGTCGCGCGTTTGGCGCGGGCGGGAAGCGTCATCGCGCTGGCCAGCATTGACGACGACCGGCTCAAGGGATCGGCGCTGCTGCTCCCCGTCTCCACGATGGTGGAAGAAAACGGGACCTACATGAATCGCGACGGGCGGGTGCAGCGGTTCACCCAGGCCAAGGCGCCGCCGGGGATGGCGCGGCCGGCCTGGTGGATCGCCGCCGAAGCGTGGTCCCGCCGCGAACCGGGAAGACTCGTTCCGGAGACCGCGGCGCTCGCGTTCGCGGGGCTCGGTACCACGATCCCGGCGCTGGCCGGAATCACCTACGCCGATCTCGGCGTGACCGGACGGGTGGTGTCGGGCAACTCCGCGGCCCGGGCGGGCAGCCCCGCAGGGGCCGGGTCGCGATGACGCCCGACTTCAAGGGATTTCTCCTCCTCAGCATCCTCAAGATGCTATTCGTGTTCAGCGTGGTGATGATCGGCGCGGCGCTGCTCACCCTGATGGAGCGCAAGGTGAGCGCCTGGATGCAGAACCGGCATGGACCGAACCGGGTGGGTTGGGCGGGGCTCCTGCAGCCCGTGGCGGACGGCATCAAGAACATCGTCAAGGAAGAGACCTACCCCGCCGAAGCGAACAAGTGGCTCTTCTTCCTCGCTCCCGCGATGGCCTTCGTTCCCGCCCTGCTGCTCTCGGCGGTCATCCCCTGGGCGGCTCCGCTCCCGGTGAGCTGGGACGCCAACCTCCCGCTGATCGGCGCGGTGAGTTACCACGGGCCGCTCTCCATGGCGGTAACCGATCTCCCTGTCGGTTTCCTCTTTGTGCTGGCCATCAGCTCGCTCGGGGTGTACGGCATCGCGCTGGCCGGCTGGGCCTCCAATAACAAGTACTCGCTGCTCGGCGGGCTCCGCTCCAGCGCCCAGATGATCTCCTACGAGGTCGCCATGGGCATGAGCCTGGTGCCGGTGCTCCTGCTGAGCGGAAACGTGACCTTCGCCAGTATCATCGATACGCAGCAGCACGGTCTCTGGTTCGTCCTGCCACTCTTCTTGTCGTTCTTCATCTTCCTGGTCGCGGGATTCGCCGAGACCAACCGGCTTCCCTTCGACCTCCCCGAAGCCGAATCGGAGCTGGTCGCCGGGTATCACACCGAGTACAGCGCGATGAAGTTCTCCCTGTTTCCCATCTCCGAGTACGTCAACATGACCACGGTCTCGGCCATGATCGTGACCCTGTTCTTCGGCGGCTGGGACATTCCGGGCATCGGCTGGGACGAGCGGGGCGGGGCGCTGCAGACCCTCGCCACCGCGGCATTCATGTTCCTCAAGGTCTTCTGCTTCCTGTTCCTGTTCATGTGGATCCGCTGGACCCTGCCGCGGTTCCGCTACGACCAGCTCATGGCGCTGGGGTGGAAGGTCATGCTTCCGCTCGCGCTCGTTTACATCATGGTGACCACGCTGGCCATCTGGGGCATCGAGCAGGTGGCCGGCATCACCGGCCCGAGGCTCAAGATGCTGATTCTCTTCGGGCTCAACCTGGCGCTCGGGTATCTGGTGTTCTTCGTGCTGGACCGGGGCCTCATCCTCTCCGGGTCCTACCGGGCTCGCGGCCCGGCCAAGACAGGCGCTCCGCGCGCAGGAATGGCGGCCTGATGGCAATCGGTGTCAAGGTACTTTCGCGGCCGGAGCGGCAGGTCAGCTACGTCCGGGCCGCTCTCAAGGGCATGGCGCTCACCTTCAAGCACATGCTGCAGCCGAAGGTGACGATGCAGTACCCCGAGCAGAGGAGCACCGAGACCTACACCATCTCGCCTCGGTGGCGGGGCACCCACCGGATGCTCGCGGACGAACAGGGACGCTCCAAATGCGTGGCCTGCGGTCTCTGTCCCCAGATCTGCCCGGCCAACTGCATCAAGCTGGTGCCGGGCGAAGACGAGGAGGGGAACCGCTATCCGCTGATTTACGAAATCGACGAGTTTCGCTGCGTCTTCTGCGGGTACTGCCAGGAAGTCTGCCCTGAGGAAGCCATCCACGTGGGCGTGCACTTTGAGAACTCCGAGTACACCCGGGACCGGTTCGTCTACGATCTCGAGCGTCTCACCGCCCAGGTGCACCCGGTGTCCAGCCTGTGGGACCCGGCCGATCCGAAGGGCGAATGAGATGAGCGTCGAGCTCGTCTTCTACATCCTGGCCACGTTCGCCGTCGTCTCGGCGCTGCTCTGCATCACGCAGCGGAATGCGCTAGCGTCCGCGCTCTGGCTGGTCTCCACAATGTTCTCGCTCGCCGCGATTTACGTCCTGCTCCAGGCCCAGTTCATCGCCGCGATCCAGGTGCTGGTCTACGCCGGCGCCGTGATGGTGCTCTTCGTCTTCGTGATCATGCTGCTCAACGTCGGACGGAGCGCGAGCGACATTCGCGGACTCCCGGTGCGGGTCGTCGCCCTCCTCGTGGGCGCCGGCCTCCTCGGCCAGCTCGTGCTGGTCGGTAGCGTCACGCCGGGGGGCATGGCCGTGACGAAGGGTGTGGCGGCGGGGGCGGGCAGTCCGATGAATGCCTTCCCGGCGGGGCAGGCGGGCGCGGCGGCTCCGGCGGCGCAGGGAGTGGTGGGCGCCATCGCGGAGCCGCTCTTCCGCGCCTACCTCGTCCCCTTCGAGATCACCTCCATCCTGCTGCTGGCTGCGGCGGTCGGCGCCGTCGTGCTGGCCAAGCGGAAGCTCTGATCATGCTCCTCGGCCCTTCGCTGCTCCTGTCCGCGGTGCTCTTCACCATCGGCGTGGTGGGTGTGCTCCTGCGGCGCAACGCCATCGTGGTGTTCATGTGCGTCGAGCTCATGCTCAACGCGGTCAATCTGACGTTTGTCGCATTCTCCCAGGTGCTTGGGCTCGGCGGACAGGTCATGGTCTTCTTCGTCATGACCGTGGCCGCCGCCGAGGCTGCGGTTGGACTCGCCATCATCCTGGCGATCTTCCGCCACACCCGCTCGGTCGACCTCAAGAACATCAACCTCCTGCAGGGCTGATGACGCTTTCGCTGCTCGCCGCCCAGGCCGCCGAAGCCACCGGCGCGCCGGAAGGCGCCGCCCGGTGGGTCTGGCTCGCCGTGGCATTCCCGCTCCTGGGCTTTCTGGTGAACGGCGCTCTCGCGCTGCGCCGGCCCCAGGCCAAGACCATGGTGTCAGTGGTGGGCGCCGGAGTTCTCATCGCCGCCTTTGCCGTGGCGGCCCTGATCTATACGCAGCTCCGGGGGCATCCACCCGAGGCGCCGGTCATCGTCGAGCTCTGGCGATGGATTCCCGCCGGCTCCCTGGATATCCGGTTCGCGTTCCAGGTGGACCAGCTCTCGGCGGTGATGCTCCTCGTGGTCACCGGGGTCGGCGGCCTGATCCATCTCTTCAGCATCGGCTACATGCACGCGGACCCGGGGTACGCCCGGTACTTCGCGTATCTCAACCTGTTCGTCGGCTTCATGCTCGTGCTGGTCCTCGGCTCGAGCCTCCCGGTGCTGTTTGTCGGCTGGGAAGGGGTGGGACTCTGCTCCTACCTCCTCATCGGGTTCTGGTTCGGCGACAAGGCGAACGCCGACGCCGGGAAGAAGGCCTTCCTGGTCAACCGGATCGGTGATTTCGGCGTCCTCATCGCGATGTTCCTGCTCTGGTACACCGTCCGGAGCCTCGATTTCGCGACCATCGCCGCCAGGGCCCCCACCGACCTCGTGGCCGGGGGCGGCCTGGTCACCGCGATCACTCTCTTTCTGTTCCTGGGATGCGCCGGCAAGTCGGCGCAGATCCCGCTCTACACCTGGCTCCCCGATGCGATGGCGGGTCCGACGCCGGTCTCCGCGCTCATCCACGCCGCGACGATGGTGACTGCTGGGGTGTACCTGGTGGCACGCACCGGGATTCTCTTCGCCATGGCGCCATTCTCGAGCGCGGTCGTGGCGGGGGTCGGCGCGCTGACCGCTTTGTTCGCCGCGTCGATCGGGCTCCGGCAGTACGACATCAAGAAAGTGCTCGCGTACTCCACGATCTCCCAACTCGGCTACATGTTCCTTGCGGTGGGGACGGGTGCCTACGTCGCGGGAATCTTCCACCTGGTGACCCACGCCTTCTTCAAGGCGCTGCTCTTCCTCGGCGCCGGCAGCGTGATTCACGCGATGCATCACGCCTATCACGCCACCCACTCCCACGCCGATGCGCAGGACATGCGCAACATGGGAGGGCTCCGGCGCTTTCTCCCCTGGACCTTCTGGCTGATGCTGATCGCCACCTTCGCGATCACCGGGGTGCCAGGACTCTCCGGATTCTTTTCGAAGGACGAGATTCTGGCCGCCGCCTTCGGCCGCGGGGAGACGCACCCGATCTGGCTGGTGTACTGGGCGATGGGGATGCTGACGGCCTTCATGACCGCGTTCTACATGATGCGCCTGATGGCGATGACCTTCTTCGGCGAAAACCGGACCGGCATGTCGGAGCGGGAATATCTGCACGACGCGCCGCCGATCATGACCGGGCCGCTGGTGGCGCTCGGCATCCTTACGCTCGTCGGCGGCCTGATCAACCTCCCGGCATTCGCCGGCGGACATCACGCCCTGGAGACCTGGCTCGAGCCGGTCCTCGCGGCCGCCCAGGCGGCGATGCCGCTCACGATGCCCCACGGCACGACCGAATACCTGCTAATCGCCGCCGCGGTCGTCACGGTGTTTCTCGGGCTCTTCCTGGGCTGGCGCACCACCCTGGCGCGCCCCATCCCGACGGCGGCCGAGGCGCCACCGGAGAAGGGGTTTGCCCGGGTGCTGTTCCGGAAGTACTTCGTCGATGAGATTTACCACGGACTCATCGTGCGCCCGCTGGTGGGGATCTCCCGCTTCGTGCTCTGGAAAGGCGTGGACCAGGGGCTGATCGACGGTTTCGGCGCGAACGGGTCGGCGTCGCTCGCTCGGGGGCTGGGCTGGATCGGGAGCCGACTCCAGTCGGGCCAGCTCGGCTTCTACGTGGTGGTCTTCCTCGTGGGGGCGGTCTGGCTGCTCCGCGCCGTGGTCCGGTAGCCGGCGATGACCTCTCTGCTCTCGTCCATCGGCTTCGAGCGCTGGATCCTCCACGTGCTGCTGGTGCTCCCGCTGCTCGCGGTGGCGCCGATCCTCCTCGCCCCGGCCGCCGCGGCCAGGCGCATCGCGCTCGCGGCGACGACGGTCGAATTCCTTCTTTCGCTCGGCCTCTGGTGGGCGGTCGACACCTCCTCGGGGACGCTGCAGCTCACGGCCAGCGTTCCCTGGATCAAGGCGTGGGGCATCAGCTACGCGGTGGGCATCGACGGGATCTCGCTCAGCATGGTGCTGCTCACGACACTGCTGATGCCGCTCTGCGTCCTGGCGAGCTGGACCCACATCACGGAGCGGGAGCGCGGCTATTACGCGATGCTGCTGACCCTGCTCACCGGGGTGCTGGGCGTCTTCGTGGCCACCGATCTCTTCCTGTTCTATGTCTTCTGGGAAGTGATGCTGATCCCGATGTACTTCATCATAGGAATCTGGGGCGGCAAGAACCGGCTCTACGCCACGATCAAGTTCTTCCTCTTCACCATGGCCGGCTCGCTCCTCATGCTGGTGGCCATCATCGTGCTGGCCTGGGTGGTGGCCGGGCGGACCGGGACGCTTTCCTTCGCGTACGCGCACCTGCTCGCCAACGCCGGCGCGGCCGGCTCGCTCGCGCCCTGGCTCTTTGCCGCCTTCGCGCTGGCCTTCGCGGTCAAGGTGCCGGTCTTTCCGCTTCACACCTGGCTGCCCGACGCACACGTCGAGGCGCCGACCGCGGGCAGCGTGCTGCTCGCCGGGGTGCTGCTCAAGATGGGCACCTATGGGTTCCTGCGGTTCGCGGTACCGTTCTTTCCCGGGGTCGCGACCAGCCCGTGGGTCACCAATCTCGTGCTCGCCCTCGCGGTCATCGGAATCATCTACGGTGCGCTGGTGGCAATGGTCCAGCCCGACATCAAGAAGCTGGTGGCCTATTCCTCGGTGAGCCATCTGGGATTCGTCATGCTGGGGATCTGGGCTGCCACAGTCCAGAGTATCCAGGGCGCCATCATGATCATGATCGGGCACGGCCTCGCCACCGGCGCGCTCTTCTTCCTGGTCGGCATGCTCTACGAGCGGCGCCATACCCGGGAGATCTCGGCGTACGGCGGGATCGCGAAGGTCGTCCCGGTCTTCAGCCTGCTCTTCACCGTGGTGGCGCTGGCCTCGATCGGCCTCCCCGGACTGAACGGATTCGTCGGCGAGTTCCTCGTTCTGATCGGCAGCTTTGGGGAGCATCCCGTCAGCACCGGAATCGCGACGACCGGTGTCATCTTCGCCGCCGCCTATCTCCTGTGGGCGCTGCAGCGCATCATCTTCAACCCGCTCGACAAGCCGGAGAACGAGACCCTCACCGATCTCACGGCCCGCGAGCTCGTCGTGGTGCTGCCGCTGGTCGTCGGAATCGTCTGGCTGGGACTCTTCCCCGGTCCCGTGCTGCAGCGCATCGAGCCGGCGGCCCGCCGCTACATCGAAACGGTGCGCGGCCCGATGGCGGCACTCGAGCTCGCTGAGCGGATCCCCGGAGCCCGCCCATGATGCCTCTCGATCTGCGGACTCCGTTCGGGGTCACCCTGGCCCTCATGCCCGAGATCGCCCTAACGGCGGGTGCGCTCGTGGTCCTGCTGGTGAATGCCTGGCGGCACCAGACGCCGGCGGACAGCCGGATCTCCGGTTACGTCGCGCTCGCGAGCCTGGTCCCGAGCGCGCTCGCCGTCGTGCTGCTCTGGACCGGCGGCGCCCGTCCCGAAGGGGCGCCGTTCATGGTGGCCGTGGACGGTTTCCGGTTAGCCGCGCTGGCGCTGATTCTCGCGGCGACCGCGGCGACGATCCTTCTTTCCCTGGGCTATCTCGAGCGGGAAGGGCTGATCGCTCCCGAGTACTACTCCCTCGTGCTCTTCGCCGCGATCGGGATGATGTTCTTGGCCGGGGCCGAGGACCTGATCGTCCTCTTCCTCGGGCTCGAGGTGATGTCGGTCTCGGTCTACGTGCTGGCGGGATTCGACCGCGGCAGTGTGTTCTCGGCGGAGGCGGCCCTCAAGTATTTCCTCGTCGGCGCGTTCGCGTCGGCGTTTCTGCTCTATGGGATCGCGCTGCTCTGGGGCGCGACCGGAAGCACCTCGCTCGCCGCGATCGGGGCCGGCCAGGCAGGGGGAGCGGCGCTCCCGGTCATCGGCAAGATTGGACTCGGCCTCCTCCTTATCGGGATGGGTTTCAAGGTGGCGTCGGTCCCGTTTCACATGTGGGCTCCGGACGTCTACGACGGCTCGCCGACGCCGGTCGCCGGCTTCATGGCCACCGGGGTCAAGGCCGCCGGGTTCCTCGCGCTGGTCCGCGTGCTCAATGTCGCCTTCCCGCATGCCCACGAGGCCTGGCAGCCGGTGGTCGCCGGTCTCGCGGTGGCGTCGATGGTGCTCGGCAATCTCGTGGCGCTGTCACAGCGATCGATCAAGCGAATGCTTGCGTACAGCTCGATCGCCCATGCCGGGTATCTGCTCACCTCGGTGTGGGCCGGAAGCACCCTCGGCGCCGCCGCGACGCTGCTCCACCTCGGCGCGTACGCCCTCGCCACACTCGCCGCCTTCGGCATTCTCGCGGTGCTGGGGCGGGGCGGGGAGCGGAATGTCACCCTCGACTCGATCGCGGGGCTGGCGCAGCGGCGCCCGTGGCTCGCCTTCGCGCTCGCGGTGTGCATGCTCTCGCTGCTTGGATTCCCGGGCACGCTCGGCTTTGTCGGCAAATGGGCGATCCTGGCCTCGGTCGTTCAGGTGCGCCAGCTTCCGCTGGCCGTCATCCTCGTCGTGACCAGCCTCATCTCCGCGGGCTATTATCTCCCGGTGATCATGGCCGCCTACATGCGGGAGCCCGAGTCGGCGGAGTCGCACGGCCAGGCGCGCCTCCCGCGTACCGCCGCGGTCACCGTCGCGGTCGCTATTGCGGTCGTGCTGGTGTTCGGGGTGCTACCATCGGCGGCGCTCTCGTCGGCCATCGCAACCGCCGGCACGCTGGTGCAGACCCTTGCGGCACCCATCGCGGGCATCGGGCAGTAGCCGGGTCCCACCCGGCCGAGGAGTATGCCGTGAACGTCCCAAAGCACATCTTCCGTCAGTACGACGTGCGCGGGCTGGTGGACCGGGAGCTCACCCCGGCGCTGGCGCGGGCGATCGGGCGCGCCTGTGCGACGCGCGCCTGGGACCGGGTCGGCCGGGCGCCGGTACTCGCCGTCGGGCGGGACAACCGGCCTTCGGGTGTTGCCCTCGCGGAGGGCGTCCGGCGCGGAATCAACGACGCCGGCGCGACAGCGGTCGACATTGGCGAGCTGCCGACGCCGGCGCTCTACTTTTCCCTGCATCATCTGCGAACCGACGGCGGCATTCAGGTCACCGGAAGCCATAACCCGCCCGAATTCAACGGATTCAAGATGGTCATCGCCGGCGAGTCGATTCACGGCGACGAGATCCTCGAGCTCTACGAAATGATCGTCAAGGAGGAATGGCGGACCGGCGCCGGCCGCGAGACCGCGAACGCCTCGATTCTCCCGGCGTACCGGGAGGCCATCGTCGCGCGGCATACGCTCGCGCGGCCGGTCAAGGTCGTGGCCGACTGCGGCAACGGCGTCGCGAGTCTCATCGCCATCAGCACGCTCGAGGCCCTGGGCGCCCTCGTCACCCCGCTTTTCGCCGAATCGGACGGGACCTTCCCGAACCACCATCCCGACCCGACGGTGGCGGAGAATCTCGTCGATCTCCAGCGCACGGTACGCTCCACCGGAGCCGAGCTGGGGATTGCCTTCGATGGCGACGGCGACCGCATCGGCGCGGTGGACGAGAACGGCACGATCATCTGGGGCGACCAGCTGCTCATCGTCTTCGGCCGGGATGCGGTGCACCGCTTCGGGCCCGGCGTGCCGGTGATCTTCGACGTGAAGTGCTCCGAGCTCCTGCCCAAGGCGCTGCTCGCCGCCGGGGCGCGCCCCGAGATGTGGAAGACCGGCCACTCGCTGATCGAAGCGCGCATGAAGGAGCTGGATGCCCCGCTGGCGGGCGAGATGAGCGGCCACATCTTCTTCGGCGGCGACTGGTTCGGCTTCGACGACGCGCTGTTCGCCGCCGCCCGGCTGCTCGAGATCGTGAGCGCCGGCCCTCCGGGACTCGCCCGCCTCCTGGCCGATCTGCCCCAGACGTTCGCGACGCCGGAACTTCGCGTCGAGTGCCCCGACGATGTGAAGTTCGGCCTGGTCGAGCGCGCGGCGGCATACTTCGCGTGGCGCTACGAGGTGAACACCATCGACGGAGTCCGGATCGCTTTCCCCGACGGCTGGGGCCTCCTGCGCGCGTCGAACACCCAACCGGTTCTCGTGATGCGCTTCGAGGCGACCAACGCCGAGGCACTCGCGCAGTACCGCTCCGAGGTCACCGGATGGCTCGCCACGCAGGGCGTGCGCGCCTGAGCCCCCGCGCGCGGCGGATCGCGATCGTCCTCGCCGCGCTGGCGCTCGCCCTGTCGCTGGGGCGGTGGGGCTCCCTCTTCCTCGCCGACCGGCTGTGGGAAGCGACGGTCTCCGAGCCGGTGGCCGCCGCAGGCTCGCGGCGCGCGCTGCTCGAGCTCGGGCTCGAGCTCTCCGTCATTCTCCTCTCGGTCGCCTGGTTCATCGTCCATTTCACCATCGCCCGCCGCGCCGCGCTGCCCGATCAACCCCCGCCGGAGCGGGAGCACGCCAGGTTGTGGCCCGACCGGCTGCCCCGCTGGTCCCTGATCGCGACGGCGGTGGTGTTCGGTGTGCTGCTGGGTAGCGGCGCCGAAAGCTGGCTCGACGAAGTGCTCCTCACCCTGGACGGCGTCCGTCTGGGCGTGCCGGACCCGCTGCTGGGGGCCGATCTCGGAGTCTTCCTCCGCGACTTTCCGCTCTGGATGCATCTCCAGGCTCGCGCCACCCTCCTCTGTGGCGCGGCCCTCCTCGGCGTGGTCTTGCTGTACATCGCGGGCGGCGCGCTCAGGATCGTGGACCGGCGGCTCTGGGTGTCGTCACGGGCGCGCGGGCATCTCGCGATCCTCCTCGCGTTCCTTGGCCTCACCCTGGCCTGGGGCTCGGTGCTCGAGCCGTTCCGCCTCGCGGCAGGACTCCGGGGACCACTCCTTTCCTCCGAATTCCTGCTGCGAACCCTCGTCGCCGAAGTGGAAGCCGGCCTCGGCGCCGCGGCGGCGGTGGTGAGCTTCTTCTGGTGGCTCCGGATCCGTGGCGCCGTCACCTTCGGAGTCTGGATGCTCTATGGACTCGCGGTGCTGGCCGGGCGGGTGCTGCCGCTACGCACCGAGGCCGCTATCAATGACGAGGGATGGCGTGCCTCCGCCCGGGCGCTCGATTCGGTGGCGTTCGGTCTCGCGGCCGTCGAAGGAAATCACTCCGTCGCTCGCATTTCCCTGAGCCAGCTGGTGCCGTCGCTCTGGGATCCCCCGATGGTTCCCGCGATTGCCGGCGATTCGGCGGTGGTCCTCGGCGCCTCGAAGGGGTGGATTCCACTAGGGGAGGGGAAGCGCCGTCCGGTGTGGCTCATCGTGCGCCAGGTGCGCGAGCAGGCTCCCTCGCTCCTCGCGGTCGCCGACGATGAGGTGTCCCCCGCGGGGGGACCGCTGGCGTGGAGCCAGGGCGACAACGCGCCGGCGCCGGGATCGCGGATCTACCGGGAACTGAGCTTCGAGACACTGCGCCCGGGAGCGCCGAGGATCACCTGGGGATCAGCGGCGCGGGGAGTGGAGCTCCATGGCTGGCCGAAGCGCCTCATGCTCGCGTGGGCGTTGCAGGCGCCGGCCGCCCTCTCCGCGCCCGCCGGATCGAGATTCGCCTGGCGACTCGACCCCGGGATCAGACTGCGCTCCATCGCGCCGTTCGCGCAGTGGTCGGCGCCCCGGCCCCAGCTGCTCGATGGTGAGCTGGTCTGGACGAGCGATGGACTGCTCACCGCGAGCCATTTCCCCGCTTCGACTCGTCTGACTTGGGCTCCCGGCAACCTCTCGATGATGCGTCCGGCGTTCCTCGGGATCGTCGATGCGACCTCCGGTGGCGTACGGATTTTCCGGAGGAATGCGGCAGACTCCCTGTCCGCCGCCTGGGCGCGGATCGTAGCGCCGCTCATCGAGCCTGCCACCGCGACGCCGCCCGGAGTGCGGGAGAGTGAGCCCTATCCGGAAGAGTTGCTGCTGACCCAGGCACGAGTTGTCCAGGGGCCGGCATGGAGCGCGGGCCAGCTGGAGCGCTCAACCGAAGCGACAGAGGTTCCGCCTCCGGCCTCCGCCGGGGGTACCGAAGTTCTCGCGCCGTTCGTGACCGCCGAGCCGCGGGAGGTCTCCGCGTTTTTGCAGATCCGCCGCACCGGCTCGGGGGATTCCCTCCATCTCCTCCGGATCGATACGCTTCGGATCGAGAGTCCGATGCTCCTGACCGAGCGATGGAAACGGTTTCCTTTTCAGGGACAGCTCAAGGATTCGGTTACGGCGACGGATGCCGATTTCCATCTGGGTCAGGTTCGCTATGTACTGGCCGAGGAGGGATTCGCCGCCTACCAGCCCGCCTGGGCGGTCGCTCCGTCGGGGCGGGCTCAGTTGGTCCTCGTCAACGTCGCCCTCATGAGCGCCGCATCGGGGCGCCGTGTCGGAGCGGGGCGAACGATGCAGGAGGCGTGGCTGAATCTGAGAGGTCAGATCTCGCCCTCCGCGATCGGCACCGGGGCGGAGGCCACTCTGGAGCAGGCGCGTCTGCTCATGCTCCGCGCCGACTCAGCACTCAAGCGCGGCGACCTTCAGGGATTGGGCCGCGCGCTCGCCTATCTGCGGGATCTGCTCAATTCCCCGAGGTAACCTCTGAATACCTAAGTCCAGAGGTTGCAGTCGGTTAGGGCTGCCACTACCTTTGGCTCCGCTTCGGGACGGCGGCCCGTCGCGGACCGCCAACCGTTCCCGCTTACCGCTTACCGCTCACCGCTAAGGCCCCTGTGAATCTCCACGAATACCAGGCCCGCGCCCTGCTTCGCTCGGCGGGAGTCGCCATGCCCGACGGCGATGTGGCCGCGACACCCGATGAAGCGCGCGCGATCGCCGAGCGCCTCACGGGGCCGGTCGTGGTGAAGGCACAGGTGCATGCCGGCGGGCGCGGCAAAGCCGGGGGAGTCAAGCTCGCCAGGGATCCGGCGGAGGCGCGCGAGCACGCTGCGAGAATCCTCGGGATGTCCATCAAGGGTCTCGTGGTGCACAAGGTGCTCGTGGTGCCGGCGGCGGATATCGCAAGCGAGAGCTACCTCGGACTGATCATGGACCGGGACACGCAACGCCCGGTCTTCATGGTGAGCGCTGCTGGTGGGATCGACATCGAAGAAGTGGCCGCGACCACTCCCGAGAGGATCGTCCGTCTCGCGGTCGATCCACGCTACGGTCTCTTTCCGCACGAGGCGCTGGGACTGGCGCTCCATCTCTACCGCGACTTCGCGCAGGTTCGCGCCGCGGCCACGATCATGCAGCAGCTCTATCGCGTCTTCGTCGGCAACGGCGCCTCCCTCGCGGAGATCAATCCGCTGGTGACGACCCCAGACGGACGGGTGCTCGCCCTCGATGCAAAGATTTCCGTGGACGACAACGAGCTCGACCGCCGGCCCGACCTCGCGGCGCTCCGCGATGAATCCGGTGAGGAGCCCAGCGAGGTGCTCGCCCGCGCGGCCGGGCTCAGCTTCATCAAACTCGACGGGAACGTCGGCTGCGTGGTGAACGGCGCCGGTCTCGCGATGGCCACCATGGACCTGGTGAAATACTACGGCGGCGATCCGGCGAACTTCCTCGATATCGGCGGAAGCTCGAATCCCGAGAAAGTGGTCAACGCCCTCAAGATCATCAGCGCGGATCCGGCGGTAAAGGCGATCCTGTTCAATATCTTCGGCGGAATCACCCGAACGGACGATGTGGCCAACGGCATCGTCGCGGCCACCCGCCAGTTCACGGTCAACCTCCCGATCGTGATCCGGCTCACCGGCACCAATGAGGAACAAGCGTTCGAGATCCTCAAGGGTGTGGGCATGCGCGCGCTGTCCGACATGGATGAGGCGGTGAAGCAGGCCGTCCAGCTGGCGAAGGAGGCCGCGTGAGCATCTTCGTCAATGCGGACACCCGGCTGGTGGTGCAGGGAATCACCGGGCGCGACGGCAGCTTCCACGCGAAGCAGATGATCGAGTACGGCACCCGGATCGTGGCGGGGGTGACGCCGGGGAAGGGCGGGCAGACCTTCGAAGGCTCCGTGCCGATCTTCCACACCGTGGCGGACGCGGTGCGCAGGACCGGTGCGAACACCTCGGTGATCTACGTCCCGCCGGCGATGGCCGCAGGCGCGATCGCGGAGGCCGCCGACGCCGGCATCGCCTTCATCGTCTGCATCACCGAGGGGATTCCGGTGCTCGACATGGCGAAGGTCATGCCCTTCGTCCGCGAAAAGGGCGCCCGCCTCCTCGGTCCCAACTGTCCCGGTCTGATCACACCCGGTGTGGCCAAGGTCGGCATCATCCCCGGATCGATCTGCGCGACGGGCCGGGTCGGGCTCGTGTCGCGAAGCGGTACCCTCACCTACGAGATCGTGAACCACCTCACCCGGAACGGCATCGGGCAGAGCACCTGCGTCGGGATCGGTGGCGACCCGGTCATCGGGACCAACTTCATCGACGTGCTTCGGGCATTCCAGGACGATCCCGACACCGATGTCATCGTGATGATGGGCGAGATCGGCGGGACCGACGAGCAGAAGGCCGCCGGGTTCGTCCGCGAGTACGTGCGCAAGCCGGTCGTCGGATTCATCGCGGGACAGACCGCGCCCAGGGGGCGACGGATGGGACACGCCGGGGCGATCATCTCGGGCTCGTCGGGAACGGCGGCAGAGAAGATCCACGCCTTCGAAGAGGCGGGGATCGCCGTGATGAAGCGGCCGGTGGACGTCGTGTCCCTTGTGAAAGCGAGACTCAAGGCCTAGGGAGTCGCGAAGAGCGAAGCGCGAAGCGAGAAGGGCTCTCTCCGCTTCGCGCTTCGCTCCTCGCTACTTCCTCAACAGGGAGATCGGCAGTGAACCAGACTCTTGCAATCGTCAAACCCGACGCCATCGCCAACGGCCACCTCGGCGCGATCCTGGCCCACCTCCAGCGGGAAGGTTACCGGATCCGTGCAGCCCGGTTGTTCCGGCTCACCCGGGCGCAGGCGGAGGCCTTCTACGAGGTGCATCGGGGCCGGCCCTTCTACGAAGCGCTGGTCACCTTCATGTCGAGCGGCCCCTGTTTTCCAATGGCGCTGGAGCGGGAGGGGGCAGTGGCCGCATTCCGGACCACCATCGGCGCCACTGATCCCGCCGACGCAGCGGCCGGAACGATTCGGAAGCTCTACGCCGAGTCGAAGGGCCGGAATGCGGTGCACGGGTCGGACAGCGACGAAACCGCCATCCGGGAGATTGGGTTTTTCTTCAGCGAGGCGGAGCTGGCGGGACTCTGAAAAGTTGAACTAAGTGCCTCTGCCGTGTAGATTTACGGGTTATGCTCCAGGTCGATGTTCGGGAACTTCGCCACGGTTCGGTGGTGACCGAAGCTGAGCTCGAGGCGAACGATCCCCTTTTCGAGGGGCTTCGGGTACCGCTTGAGGGTCCGCTGGCTATCGGAGGCACGCTCGAGCGCGCCGGGGCGAGTGGTTTCTACTGGCATGGCCGGCTCGACGGCCAGGTGCGGTCCACCTGCCGGCGGTGCTTGACGGAATTCGTCACGCCGGTGTCGGAAGCCATCGAAGTGGTGTTCTCGACGGATCCGGATCTGCAGGAGGATCCCAGCGTTTATCCACTGAGTGAGCCGCTGACGCACGTGGATGTCCGGTCGGCAGTGCGGGAGGAGCTGGTGCTGGCCGTGGACGCCTACCCGCTCTGCCGGGAAGATTGCCGCGGGCTCTGCCCGCTGTGCGGGGCCGATCTGAATCGCGGGGCGTGCGAGTGCGCCCCCACTGACTAGAGTCGAGGACACCATGGCTGTTCCCAAACGAAAAATGTCCAAGCGCAGGAAGCGGCTGCGCCGGGGCAATCACAGCGGCGCCGGCATGCCCACCCAGGCCTGTCCTCGCTGCGGCTCCGCCCGTCTCCCACATCGTGTGTGCGGGTCGTGCGGCTACTACGCCGGAAAGAAGCGGCTCGAGGTCGAGGACAGCTGAGCGTGATCCGCGTCGCGCTCGACGCGATGGGGAGCGACCAGGCTCCCCGCACCGAAGTCGAAGGTGTGGCGCTCGCGTTGCGCGAGCTCCCTCCCGGCTTTCGAGTGCAGCTCGTCGGCCAGACGCAGGCGCTCGAGGCGGAGCTCGCGCGCCACCCCGAGATCGATACCAGCCGGCTGGAGATCGTCGAGGCCCCCGATGTCATCGGGATGGCCGAGAAGCCGTTGCAGGCCGTTCGACGGAAGCCGAAGTCCAGCCTCGTCGTCGGGACCAGCCTCGTCGCCCAGGGCAAGTCCGACGCGTTCATTTCCGCCGGCAACACCGGCGCCATCCTCGCCGCCTCCACTGTCCTCCTCGGACTGTTTGATGGGGTGGAACGGGCGGCCGTCGGCGCGCTGCTTCCGACGGTGGACGGTCCGGTGCTGATGCTGGACGCCGGCGCCAACGTGGACTGCTCCGCCAGGGAGCTGGTGGGCTTTGCCCACCTGGGCACGATCTACATGCGGGACGTGCTGAGCCGCCCCAATCCGAAAGTGGGGCTGCTCAACGTCGGCGAGGAAGAAGAGAAGGGCACCGCCATCGTCAAGGAGACGCACCGCCTCCTGCGCAAGGACCGGCGGGTCCACTACCTGGGCAATCTCGAAGGCCGCGACATCCTCGGCGGCCATCCTCGCCACGGCCGCTTCGACGTCGTCGTGTGCGACGGCTTCGTCGGCAACATCGTCCTCAAGTTCTACGAGTCGGTGATGTTCCTGGTACGGCACCTCGCCGAGGAAGGCGCCCCCGACATGTGGGAGCGGAAGGAAATCCGCGCCGCATTCCGCATGCTGGACTACTCGCAGTACGGGGGTGCGCCGCTGCTCGGCGTCAAGGGCGTCTGCATTATCTGCCACGGCTCCTCCAACGCGAACGCGATCCGCCACGCCATCCGCGTCGCGGTGCAGTCGGTCGAGGTTCAGCTCGCCGGCCACATCGCCGCGGAATTCGCCGAGCGCGAAGCAGTGGAGCGCACATGAGTGCCACTCCGATCGCGGCCATCACCGGCCTGGGCACCGCAGTCCCCGCGAAACTGGTGACCAACGCCGATTTCGAGAAATACCTCGACACCTCGGACCAGTGGATCGTGGAGCGCACCGGCATCCGGCAGCGATACATCGCCGGCCCGGAGACACTGACCGATCTCTGCGAGACGGCGTCACGGATCGCGATGACGGGTGCGCGCATTTCTCCGGGTACCCTCGACGCGATTATCCTCGGCACCATCTCTCCCGACCGCCGGCTCCCCGCCACGGCGTGCGAACTGCAGGCGCGGCTGGGCGCGGTGAACGCGGCGGCGTTCGACATCGCGGCGGCGTGTCCGGGATGGATCTACGCCCTGGCCATCGGCGAGGGGCTGATCGCCTCCGGACGCGCGAAGCAGGTGCTCGCTCTGGGCGCCGAGAAGCTGTCGTCCGTCACCGACACCACGGACCGGAGCACCGCCGTGCTCTTCGGCGACGGCGCCGGCGCCGCCGTCCTGAGCCCCGCCACCGGCGACGGCCGAGGAATTCTCTCGATCATTCTTGGTTCGGACGGCAATCTCGCCGATCTGCTCTACATTCCAGCCGGCGGCTCTACGGAGCCGGTGAGCGAGAAGGTGGTGCGCGAGCGCACCCATTACATCCGTATGGCGGGCCGCGAGGTCTTCAAAGCCGCGGTGCTTGCGATGGCGAAAGCGTGCGACGAGGCCCTCGAGAAGGCTGGTGTGCGCGCCGAGGATATCGACCTCATGGTTCCGCACCAGGCCAATCTCCGGATCATCGAGGCCACCGCGAAGCACGCCGGTCTCCCGAAGAGCAAGGTGATGGTCAACGTCGACCGGTACGGCAACACCTCAGCGGCCTCGATTCCCCTGGCGCTCGCGCAGGCCGTCGAAGAGGGCCGCATCCGGCCCGGCTCGCTCCTCCTCCTGGTGACGTTCGGCGCGGGGTTCACCTGGGGTAGCGCCGTGATGCGATGGTGAGCATCCTCCTCTTTCCGGGGCAGGGCGCGCAGAAGGTCGGCATGGGGAAGGATCTCGCCGTGGCCTTCCCGGCTGCGCGGGAGACCTTCGCCGCCGTCGACGAGGCCCTCGCCACGCCGCTCTCCCGCACAATGTGGGAAGGGCCGGAGGAGGCGCTGCAGCAGACCCATGTCACCCAGCCGGCCATCCTGGCCCACTCCGCCGCGGTGCTGGCGGTCGTGCGGGATCGACTCGGAGCCGTGGCCGGGGCCGCAGGGCACAGCTTGGGTGAATACTCGGCGTACGTCGCGGCAGAAGCGCTCACCGCGGTGGAGGCGGCCCGACTGGTGCGGCGGCGCGGTGAGCTGATGCACGAGGCGGGAAGCGCGCGGCCGGGGGCGATGGCCGCGGTGCTGGGTCTGGCGACGGCGGACGTCGAGCGGGCCTGCCGGGACGCATCGACGCCGGACGAGGTCGTGGTCGCCGCCAACCTGAACGCCCCCGACCAGACGGTCATCTCCGGGGATACTCCCGCGGTCGGACGAGCCGGTGAGAGGTGCAAGGCGGCGGGAGCCAGGCGCGTGCTGCCGCTCAAGGTGAGCGGGGCGTTTCATTCGCCGCTCATGGCCCCCGCGGCCGAAGGACTCGCATCGGCGCTGGAGCAGGCCGCCTTCCACGAGCCGCGGTTTCCGGTGATCGCCAACGCGAGCGCCGCGGCGGTCCGCACTTCCGGCGCGGCGCGGCGGTGGCTCGCCGACCAGCTCACCGCGCCGGTGCGATGGGTGGAGTGCGTCCACGCCCTCGCCGCCCTGGCTCCCGGCGCCCGCTTCATCGAAATCGGGCCGGGCACGGTGCTCGGGGGATTGCTCAAGCGAATTCTTCCCGGGGCGAGCTGCCTCTCACTCTCGACCGCCTCCGACGTGGAGCGCTTTCTGGCATGACTTCGATCACGCTCGACGGACAGGTCGCCTTCGTCACCGGGAGCACGCGGGGAATCGGTCTAGCCATCGCGGAACGGCTCCATGAAGCCGGGGCGAAGGTCGCTATCATAGGGCGCCAGGCGGAGCAGGCGGAAAAGGTCGCCGCGGGATTCGGCGCCGGCGCGGCGGGGTTCGGCTGTGACGTGGCGGACGAAGCGGCGGTCGAAGCCGCCGTGACCGCCGCCGAGCGGGCCCTGGGGCCCGTGTCCGTGCTGGTCAACAACGCCGGGCTCACCCGGGACAACATCCTCATCCGGCTTTCGGGTGCGGACTGGGATGCGGTGCTGGATGCCAATCTGAAGGGGGCGTTTCATACCACCCGGGCGGTGATCAAGGGCATGATGAAACGGCGGGCCGGCCGCATCATCAACATCACGAGCGTGGTCGGCCTCACCGGCAACAAGGGCCAGGCCAACTACGCCGCGAGCAAGGCGGGGCTGATCGGATTCACCAAGTCGGTGGCCAGGGAGTACGCCAGCCGCAACGTGCTGGCCAATTGCATCGCTCCCGGCGTCATCGCCACCGACATGACCGCCGCCTTGCCGGGGGAGGCAAGGGACGCGTTATTAGGGCAGATTGCGCTGGGGCGCCTCGGGGAGCCCGCCGATGTCGCGGGCGCCGCACTCTTTCTGGCGTCGGATCTGGCCTCGTACATCACCGGGCAGGTGCTCGTCGTCGACGGCGGCATGGTCATCTGACGCCGCCGGCATTCACTCTTTCGTTGAGGGAAGCATGAGCGACATGGTCGAGAAGGTGAAGGACATCATCGTCGAAGAGCTCGGGGTCGAGCGGGAAAAGCTCACCGACAGCGCGAGCTTCATGGAAGACCTCGGCGCCGACTCTCTCGATACCGTCGAGCTGGTCATGGCGTTCGAGAAGGAATTCGACATAGACATTCCGGACGAGGAGGCCGAAAAGCTTCGGACCGTCGGCGACGCACTGAAGTACCTGCAGGACAAGCTCGGGAAGTAACGGATGCCGCGGCGGGTGGTCGTCACCGGCCTCGGCCTCGTCACGCCCGTCGGCCTGACCGTCGAGGAGACCTGGACCAATCTCCTCGCGGGGAAGTCCGGCGCGGCCCCGATCAGCAAGTTCGATCCCGGCCGGCTGCAGGTCCGCTTCGCCTGCGAAGTCAAGGGATTCGATCCGCTGGACTACCTGGAGCGCAAGGAAGCCAAGCGGATGGACCTCTTCAGCCAGTTCGCGATGGCCGCCGCGCAGCAGGCGGTGGCGCAGGCGGGGCTCGAAGGATTGTTTCCGTCTCCCGAGCGCACTGGCGTCGTGATCGGGAGCGGCATCGGCGGGATGGCGACCTTCGAAGAGCAATGTTTCATATACCTGCAGAAGGGTCCCGACCGCGTCTCTCCCTTCTTCGTTCCGATGTTCATTCCCGATATTGCCTCGGGGCACGTCTCGATCCGGTACGGGCTCAAGGGCCCGAACTTCTGCACCGTTTCGGCCTGCTCCTCGTCGGCTCATGCCATCGGCGAATCCTATGATCTCATCAGGTCGGGCGCGGCCGATTGCATGGTGACGGGGGGCGCCGAAGCCGCCATCACCGGTATCGTCATTGCCGGTTTCCAGAGCATGAAGGCGCTCTCTACCCGCAACGACTCACCGGAAACGGCAAGCCGGCCCTTCGATGAGGGCCGGGACGGATTCGTGCTGGCCGACGGTGGTGCCGTGCTCGTGCTCGAGAGCCTGGAGCACGCGACCGCGCGGGGCGCCACGATTCTCGGGGAGGTGGCCGGCTACGGGATGAGCGCGGATGCCAATCACATCACCGCGCCCGCACCCGACGGCGACGGCGCGCGGCGCGCGATGCTCGCCTGCCTCGCGGACGGCGGCATTTCTCCGGGGGACATCGGATACGTCAACGCCCACGGCACGTCGACTCAACTTGGGGACATCGCCGAGACCACCGCGGCCAAGGCGGTCTTCGGCGACCACGCAAAGAAGCTGATCTTCGGCTCGACCAAATCGATGACCGGGCATCTGTTGGGCGGCGCCGGCGCGCTCGAGTTCGTCGTCTCCCTCCTGGTCGTCCGCACCGGGAAAGTCCCGCCCACCATCAACCAGTTTACCCCCGATCCGCGGTGCGACCTCGACTGCGCCCCCAATCACATGGTGGAGCGGCAGGTGAACGCCGCGCTATCCAATTCATTCGGATTCGGCGGGCACAACGTGACCCTCGCCGTGCGCAGGTTCGCGCCCTGAAAGACGCGATGACCCAGGGGCGCGATGAATCCTGTTCGCGTCCCCGCGTCTTCGCGCCTGTGCGTCTCCGTTTGTCCGCCCACCGCGAGGTCGCTAGATTCCCTCCGTGAGCCAAGTGTCGACCGCCCACGGAGATAGCATGCCCCATGAGGTGAATCCGGCCCGTTTCCGCGACCCCGCGCTCCGGCCGATCGCCGACAAGGTGCTGGCGGGGCATCGGCTGGACGCCGCCGACGGTCTGGCGCTGTATGCCACCTCCGACATCCTGAGCCTGGGCGAGCTCGCCGCGTTTGCCAACGCGCGCAGGAACGGCGACCGCGTCTTCTTCTCCGCCAACCAGCACATCAATCCCACCAACGTCTGTGTGCTGCGCAATACATGCACGTTCTGCTCCTTTGCCCGGATGCCGAAGGAAACCGGCGCGTACACCCGGTCGCTGGACGAGGTGTACCACGAGGCCGAGCAGGCGCGCGGCGGACCCACCCGCGAGTTCCACATCGTGGGCGGACTTCATCCCAAGCTGAAGCTGGCGTACTACACCGACATGATCCGCGGGCTCCGGGAGCGGCATCCCGAGGTGCACATCAAGGCGCTCACCGCGGTGGAGATCGCGCACCTGGCTCGCATTGAGAAGACGACGGTACGGGAGGTTCTCCTCGCGCTCAAGGACGCCGGGCTCACCAGCATGCCGGGTGGAGGGGCGGAGGTGTTCAGCACCGCCGTGCGGGCCACGATCGCGGAAAAGAAGCTGACCGGCGAGGAGTGGATCCGCGTGCATCGCACCGCGCACCAGCTCGGCATCCCCACCAACTGTACGATGCTGTACGGGCACGTGGAGACGGCGGCCGACCGGGTCGAGCACCTGGGCATGTTGCGCTCGCTCCAGGACGAGACGGGGGGGTTCCTGACGTACATCCCGCTCGCCTATCACACCGAAAACAACGAGCTCGGAGAGGAGCTGGGCCGGGTCGGCTCGGCGACGACCGGCTACGAAGATCTCAAGAACATCGCGATCGGCCGGCTCTATCTCGACAACATCCCGCACGTGAAAACGCACTGGCCGATGGTTACGCCCTTCATGTCGCAGATCGTGCTCAGCTTCGGCTGCGACGACGTCGAGGGAACCGTGGTCTTCGAGCGCATTTACCACCAGGCGGGCGCCACCACGGCGATGCACATGCCGTACGCCGCGCTGGTCGGGCTGATCCGCGACGCGGGGAAGCGGCCGGTGGAGCGCGACAGCCTCTATGAGTCGATCCGGGATGACTTCTCCGGTCTGCCGGATGCGGCGGCCGCGGTCGCCGGTCCGGAAGCGGGGGTTCCCGCGGTCCACGCGGCCTGACCATGCTGCGCCTGGGTCGCATTCCCTGGATCAACTGCTACCCGGTCTACTCCGCGATCGATCGCGGGCTGGTGCCGGTTGAGGCGGAGCTCATCAGCGGCACCGCCGCCGATCTCAACGATCTCCTCGCCGCAGGCGAACTGGACGTCTCCGTGGTCTCGGCGGTGGAGTACGCCAGGAATGCGGCCGCGTATCACCTCCTTCCCGACTTGGCGATCACGTCGGACGGCCCGGTCCACAGCGTCGTTCTCTTTTCGCGCCGGCCGGTGCACGAGCTCGACGGCGCCACCGTGCTGCGTACCGCGTCGTCCCGCACCTCGGTGCTGCTGCTGGAGCTGCTCTGCCGGCACCGCTTCCGGGTTCGCCCAAAGTTCGCGACGGTGCGCGCCGAGTCGAGCGACCTCGAGGCGTTGCGGGGATTTCCCCACGAGGCTGTCCTCGTCATCGGGGATGCGGCGCTGATGCTCGCCTCGGAGGGACGCTACCCGTACGTGGTGGATCTCGGGACGGCGTGGAAAGACTGGACCGGACTTCCCTTTGTCTTTGCAGTCTGGGCGGCCCGGCGGGAAGCGGACCACCGGGTGGTGCAGGGAATTCACCAGGCGCTGCTGGCGAGCCGCGCATGGGGACTCGGGCACCTCGATGAGCTGGCGGATGCGGCGTCGGCGAACACCGGCATCTCCCGGTCGGTGTGCCGGGCGTATCTCGGCGATCTCGATTACGCCTTGAGCTACCGCCACCTGGCCGGGCTCACCGATTTCTTCCGCCGGCTGGCGCAGGATGGCACGGTGCCTGATGGGAGCTTGTCCTTCATCACGGCGGCGTGAGGCGAGGAACTGCGTGAACGGTCAACGGTCAACAGTCAACGGGAAAAGCTGACCGATAGCCGGACCGATAGCTGATAGCCGATAGCCGATAGCAGGGGGTCAAATGGACGTCGTTGATCGTGCGTCATCCGAGTTCCGCAGCTACCTCGAGCTCTATGAGACGGCTTCTCTCCTCGAGCTCGGCCGCCTCGCCGACGCCGAGCGGTATCGCCATCACCCCGACGAGGTGGTGACCTATATCATCGACCGCAACATCAACTACACCAACGTCTGCGTCGCCGATTGCAAGTTCTGCGCGTTCTACCGCCGCCCGAAACATGCCGAGGGATACGTGCTTCCCTTCGAGACCATCGGCGCGAAGATCGACGAATGCAAGGCAATCGGCGGCGTGCAGATCCTGCTGCAGGGGGGGCACAACCCGTACATCCCCTTCGAGTGGTACCTCGAGCTGATGCGCTACATCAAGGCCCATCATCCGATCCACATCCACGGCTTCTCGCCCTCGGAAGTGGTCTTCTTCAGCCAGCGATTCGGACTACCGGTCGCGGAGGTGGTCCGCGAGCTTCGCGCCGCGGGGCTCGACAGCATTCCGGGTGGAGGCGGGGAAATCCTGGTGGACGAGGTGCGCCGCCGGGTCGCGCGGAAGAAGGCGCAGACGGAAGAATGGCTCGGCGTGCAGGAGGAGGCGCACCGCCAGGGGATGAAAACATCGGTCACCATGATGTACGGTCTCGGGGAGAGCAACGCCGACCGGATCGAGCATCTCTTCCGCGTCCGCGAGGTACAGCGCAGGACCGGCGGCTTCACGGCGTTCATCTGCTGGCCGCTGCAACCCGAAGGCACCGGGATGGCGGACCAGCCGAAGACCGACGCGGTGACGTATCTCCGCACCCTCGCGATGGCGCGCATCGTGCTCGACAACGTGCCGAACCTGCAGTCCTCCTGGGTGACCATGGGTCTCAAGGCCGGCCAGGTCGCGCTCCGGTTCGGCGCGAACGATTTCGGCAGCCTGATGATGGAAGAGAACGTCGTCTCCTCCGCGGGCACCACCTACCGGGCGACGATCGCCGAGATGGAGCGCTGCATTCGCGACGCCGGCTATGAAGCCCGCCGCCGCCGTCAGGACTATTCGTACATCGAGGGACCCTCGGAGGCCGCGGCCTGACCGTGCCGGTCCGGGTCGGCATCGGCTACGACAGCCATCGTCTCGTGGACGACCGCCCCTTCATCCTCGGCGGACAGCGCATCGCGTTCGAGAAGGGTCTCCTCGGCTACTCCGACGCCGATGCGGTGGCGCACGCAGTGACCGATGCGATCCTGGGCGCCGCTTCTGCCGGCGACATGGGCGCCCTCTTTCCCGATAGCGATCCCAAGTGGCGGGATGCCGACTCCCTGGTGCTCCTTCGCCTGGCCTGCGAGCACATCGCCCGGCTCGGTTTCCGTCCGGTGCAAGCCGACGTCACCATCATTTGCGAGCGGCCCCGCCTCGGCGTCTACAAGGAGGCGATGGCGGCGGCGATCGCGGGCGAGCTCGGTATCGCACCTGACGCCGTGGGAATCAAGGCCAAGACGAACGAGGGAATGGGCTTCGTCGGGCGGGGCGAAGGGGTCGCCGTCATCGCGGTGGCCACGGTGGAGGGGCACTGATCGAATCGCTCCTGGCCCGGTTGGCGGAATGGCCACCCATGCTCATCCTCACGGTGATTGCCCTCTCGGTGATCCTCGAGAATTTCTTGCCACCGTCGCCCTCGGATGTCTTCGTCGTGCTGGCCGCGTTCCTCACCTCTCGCGGCAGCATGGAGCCGCTCACGATCTTTCTCGTGGCCTGGGGCTTCGGAACCGCGGGGGCCGTGCTGGTGTACTGGGCGTCGCGGCGGTTCGGGCGCCGATTCTTTCATTCCCGCCTGGGCAGACGCGTAATCAGTCCCGGCACCTTCGCGGCGATCGAGCGGGAGTATCTGCGCTTCGGGATGCTTGGAATGTTCGTGTTCCGGATGCTGCCGGCGTTCCGCTCGGTCGTCGCGCCCTTTGCCGGTTTCGTCAATCTGCCCCCGGCGCGGGCGCTCGTGCCGATCGCCCTCGCCTCGGGCACCTGGTACGCCGGGCTCACGCTGCTCGGTACCAAAGTCGGCTCGGAGTGGGAGACGATCAACGCCACCCTGCGCCGGCTCAACACCGGCCTCGGGGTTGCCGCGGGCATCGTCCTGATGGTCCTGGTGATCTGGTTCCTCCGGCGCCGGAAGGCGCTTCGCCGGGTGCGCATCGAGGGGATGGAGCCGTTCGATCCGCTGCACCCCGAGCGGCCGGTGCCGATCGTCGAAGGGCTGCCGAACATCTCCGGAGCCGAGCTCGAAGCGGCACGCCGCCGCCGGATGGGCCGGGACGCCGAGCCGTGAGCGACGAGGCGGAGCGCGCTTTCCTCGTCGAGGGGTTTCGCGACTACCTCGCGCTGGAAGCGGGAAACAGCGCCCACACTGTCGAGAACTATCTCCGGGACATCCGGCGGCTGGTGCAGTTCGCGGAGATGAAGCGAGCCCGGACTCCGGCGGCGGTGTCCCGGACGATGCTTCGCGATTTCGTGTTTACCCTCAAGGACCTCGGCCTCTCTCCCGCGACGATCCGGCGGCAAGTGTCCGCGACCCATACCTACTTCGGTTTTCTGATCGGCGAGGGGCATCTCACCGATGATCCGAGCGACCGACTCGAAACGCCGCGGAAGGGCCGCGCACTCCCCGAAGTGCTGACGGTGAAGGAGGTGGAGGCGATGCTCGCCGCCCCCTCCGCCGATCACCCACTCGCATGGAGGGACCGGGCGCTGCTCGAACTCGGCTACGGCGCGGGGCTTCGCGTGACGGAGCTCTGTACCCTCGCCGTGCACGATCTTCTCCTCGGGGACGGACTGGTGCGGGTGTTCGGCAAGGGCGGGAAGGAGCGCCTCGTTCCCATCGGGCGCAAAGTGATCGGGCCGGTGTCGATCTACCTCAACCAGACGAGACCGCTGCTCGACCGCGGCAGGAGCGAGGGAAGGGTCCTGCTGAATGCCCGGGGAGGACCGCTCTCACGCGTTGGCGCCTGGGGAATCATCAAGCGGGTCGCAACCGGGGCGGGGATCGCCCGACGCGTCACGCCGCACACGCTGCGACACTCCTTCGCCACGCACCTCCTCGAGGGCGGGGCGGACCTCCGCGCCGTGCAGGAGATGCTCGGTCACGTCGATCTCTCGACGACCCAGATCTACACGCATGTGGACCGGGAGTATTTGCGGAGCGTGCATAAGCAATTTCATCCGCGGGGATGACGGAAAGGCGCTAAGGCGCAAAGGCGCAAGGAGGTTTCTTTGCGCCTGTCCGCCTTAGCGCCCTTGCGCCCGTGATTGCGAAACTTCGGGCCTCCCAATTACGTTACATCTTGAGACGCCAGCTCCGGGGGGCTGACCATGCGAAAATACTGGGGCAAAATCACCCTGAGCGCCCTGCTGATCTTCATCGTCGGCTACGGGATCGTCTCGGCCGGCCGCAAGGTGAAGGACTCGATCGTCACCAGCAAGGACATCACGATCCCGCTCGGGTCGTTCGTCGCATTCAAGCTGGACGGCGCCCCGGTCGGCAGCATTCGTCAGATCAGGATCCGCCGGGCGGAGCCACGGTTGATTGCCGGCTTCGACGTCCGGGTCCGCCTCTCCGACACCGCGGCATTCGCCCGGATGCAGGACTGCCATCTCTCGGTGAACGATGCCCACAATTTCGACGAGCGCACCAGCTTTGTCTGCCTGCCGAGTGATTCGGGCCACCAGCAGTTCGGGGAGGTCACTGCGTACCTCGTGGATCCCGACAACGACCGCCTGGTGATTCCGCTCCTGCTTCCCGACGCGGTGGTCGCGGCTCTTCAGCGGTCCGGCTCCGACGGGATGCGGGTGAGCGTGGGAGATTCGATCGCGACGGAGGTCGGCAAGCGGGCCCGGGTCCTGGAGCGGCTGTACCACGATTCCGTCACGGCGGCGGGTCTCGACAAGCGCTCGGCTCTGCTCAAGGCGAGAGCCGACTCGATCCGGTCGCGCCAGAAGACGCCAGCCGCCCCGGTGGAGCCCTCGGCCGCCGTTCCCCCGACCAATCCTAAGCCATTGTAAAAACTGTCCTTAGCGAGTTGTCAAGCGGCGCGGCACGACTTTTGACTTGGGTCGGCCGCGCTTTTACCTTGGACTATGCCCATCCTCGGCGTCATCCCCGCACGTATGGGTTCGACGCGGCTGCTTCGGAAACCCTTGCAGCTGCTGGGCGGAGTGCCTCTCGTCCTCAGGGTGGCGGAGCGGGTTCGGGGGATGGGTGGCCTCGACACCCTGGTCATCGCGACCGACGCCCCTGACATCGCACGAGTGGCGGAGAACGCAGGCTTCCGCGCCGTGCTCACCTCGGCGGCGCATCAGACGGGAACCGAACGGGTGGCGGAGGTCGCCGGCCGCGCCGAATTCATCGGATTCGATCTCATCGTGAATGTGCAGGGCGACGAGCCCTTCGTCCCGGAAGCTGCGGTGACGGGGGCCATCGCCCGGGTGCGGGGCGGGGACGACGTGGGCAGCGCCGCCACGCCCCTCGACCCCGCACACGCAGGCGATCCCGCACGGGTCAAGGTCGTGCTCGACAACGCGGGCCGCGCGCTCTACTTCTCGCGAGCGCCGATTCCCCATGTGCGTGACGCGGCGAACCGCACCGACGGGCTCTACTGGCAGCACATCGGCGTGTATGCCTGCCGCCGCGAGGCGCTCATGGCCTGGGTAGCACTCGCCCCGACCCAGCTCGAGCTCGCGGAAAATCTCGAACAGCTTCGCGCCCTGCAGCACGGCATGAGTTTCGGTATCGCGCGCCTCCGTGCGCCCGCCCACCCGGGCATCGACACGCCCGAGGACCTCCGCCGCGCGGAGGCTCACTGGCAGGAGACCCAAGGGGTAACCACATGACGACGACGCCCGGCAACACGAAATATATCTTCGTCACGGGCGGGGTGGTCTCCTCGCTCGGCAAGGGAATCGCGGCGGCCTCGCTGGGCCGCCTCCTGGTCGAGCGGGGATTGTCGGTCACGCTGCTCAAGTTCGATCCTTACATCAACGTCGAT
>CAZHSO010000023.1:0-7807 GCA_964535105.1 uncultured Gemmatimonas sp. | reverse complement strand
TCCCGGCACGATGTCGCCGTTCCAGCACGGCGAGGTCTTCGTGACCGACGACGGTGCCGAGACCGATCTCGATCTCGGGCACTATGAGCGGTTCATCGACCGCGCGCTCTCGCAGCAGAACAACATCACCACCGGCCGGGTCTATCAGAATGTGATCAGCAAGGAGCGCCGGGGGGACTACCTCGGCGCGACGGTGCAGGTCATTCCCCACATCACCGACGAGATCAAGCGCGCCATCCGCAACTCCGCCCCCGGCCTCGATGTCGTGATCATCGAGATCGGCGGCACCGTCGGCGACATCGAGTCCCTCCCGTTCCTCGAGGCGATCCGCCAGTTCCGCCAGGAGGTCGGCCGGGAGAATGCGCTGTTCGTGCACCTTACCCTCGTGCCGTTCATCGCGGCAGCGGGCGAGCTCAAGACCAAGCCGACCCAGCACTCCGTGCGCGAGCTGATGGAAATCGGAATTCAGCCCGACGTCCTGGTCTGCCGCAGTGACCACACACTTTCCGCCGACATCAAGCGAAAGATTGCGCTCTTCTGCAACGTGGACTTCGGCTGCGTGATCGAGAGTCCCGACGTGCAGTCGATCTATGAGATCCCCGTGCGCTTCCTGGAGCAGGGGTTCGACCGCGTGGTGTGCGAGCGGCTGAATCTGGAAACGAAGGAACCGGACCTCACGGCCTGGAAGGCGATGACGGAAAAGATCCTTCGCCCAGTGGACCGGGTGAAGATCGCGGTCGTCGGCAAGTACACCGATCTCCACGACGCCTACAAGTCGGTGCAGGAAGCACTGCTTCATGGCGGGATTCCCAACGATGTGGGCGTGGATATCGAATGGGTCGGGAGCGACCAGTTCTCCGATCAGGCCGCCGCGGCGCGTCTGCTGGAAGGGAAGCACGGACTACTGGTGCCCGGGGGATTCGGGGTGCGCGGGATCGACGGGATGCTGGAAGCGGTGCGCTACGCCCGGGAAAACGGCCTCCCGTTCTTCGGCATCTGCCTTGGTCTCCAGATCGCCATCATCGAGTTCGCCCGGGATGTGTGCAATCTCACCGGCACCAACAGCACCGAGTTCGAACCGGAGTGCGAGAGCCCGGTGATCTCGCTGCTGGCGTCGCAGCGCGATGTCTCGGACATGGGCGGCACCATGCGGCTCGGCGCGTATCCGGCCCGGCTCCGCTCCGGCAGCCTCGCCGCGCGGGCCTATAACTCGGTGGAGATCAGCGAGCGGCACCGGCACCGCTGGGAGGTGAGCAACGCCTACCGCGATCTGCTCGCGGAGCACGGACTTCGCTTCTCGGGCCAGTCGCCCGACGGCGGACTGGTCGAGATCATCGAGCTTCCGGGACACCCCTGGTTCCTGGGCTGCCAGTTTCACCCCGAGCTCAAGTCCCGGCCCACCCGGCCGCATCCGCTCTTCGCGTCCTTCATCGGCGCCGCCCGGAGGCACGCGGACGCAGCCGCCGGCGGGACCCGCGCGGTGCAGGAGCTGATCGAATCGTCGAAGTGAGTGGATGGCGGTTCGGTCCCGGGCCGTTCCTCGTCGCGGGTCCCTGCGTCGTCGAGGAGGGAGACCTGCTGCCACGGGTCGCCGAGCGGCTCGCCGCACTTGGGCAGCGGCACGGAATCGCGGTCTGCTTCAAGGCGAGCTTCGACAAGGCCAACCGTTCCCGGCTCGCCGCCGCGAGGGGACCTGGAGCAGAGCGAGGGCTCGAGCTGCTGGCGGCGGCGCGCGCGGCGAGCGGACTTCCCCTGCTCACCGACGTGCACGAGCCGGCGCAGGCGGCACTGGCGGCTGAGGTCGTGGACGTCCTGCAGGTCCCGGCATTCCTTTGCCGCCAGACCGATCTGCTGGTTGCCTGCGGCCGGACCGGAAAGCCGGTGAACGTGAAGAAGGGGCAGTGGATGCAGCCGGAGGCGATGGCGGGTGCGTTGGAAAAGGTGCGTGAGGGCGGGTCGCCCAGTGTCGCTGTCACCGAGCGCGGGACCTTTTTCGGATATGGCGACCTGGTGGTGGACTTCCGGAATCTCGCTCGCCTGCGCGAGGCCACCGGCGCCCCGGTGATTTTCGACGTGACCCACAGCGTCCAGCAGCCGGGACACGGACCAGGCGGATCGAGCGGCGGTGTCCGGGAACACATTCCCGCGCTGCTCGGCGCGGCCGCGGCGGCCGGCGCCGACGGATTCTTCATCGAGACCCACCCCGATCCGGCACGCGCTCCGAGCGATGCCGAGACGCAGTGGCCGCTGGATCAGCTCGAGCAGCTCCTGGTGCGGACGCTGCGCATCTGGCGAGCCGCGCGGGAGCAGGCGTGATCTCCACGGCGGCGGCGAGGCGGGTCAAGCTGCTCGGGCTCGATGTCGATGGCGTGCTCACCGATAACGGGATCTATGTCGCTCCGGTCGCGGGACAACGGGTGGAGCTCAAGCGGTTCGATATTCGGGACGGGCTCGGCCTCGTGGTGCTGCGGTACACCGCGATCGAAGTCGCCTGGATCAGCGGTCGGCACTCCGAGGCCACCGAGCTCCGCGCGCGGGAGCTCGGTATCCCGACGCTGATCCAGGACGACGGCGCGCACAAGCTCCCCGCGATGGAGCGATTGCTGGCGGAAAAGGGGATTGCATGGGACGAGCTGGCATACGTGGGGGACGATCTCGCCGACCTGCCGATACTCCGGCGGGCGGGATTCCCCATCTCCGTGGCCAACGGGACCCAGGACGCGAAGGACGCCGCGCGTTGGGTGACGACGGCGCCGGGGGGGCAGGGCGCGGTGCGGGAGGTCGTGGAGACGCTGTTGCGGGCCCGGGGGGAATGGACCGGTGCCGTGCGGCAGTACCTGCGGGAGCGGGGAGAGACCGAGGCATGAGCACCCACCGCCTCATCGCCACCGGCCGCCGTGTCCTCCGGCTCGAGGCCGATGCGCTTGGTGCCGCGGGCGACGCGCTCGACGAAGGGTTCGTCCGCGCGATTGAGCTGCTCAAATCACGCGACGGCCGGGTGATCGTCACCGGCGTCGGCAAGTCGGGGCTCATCGCTCGGAAGATCGCCGCGACGCTCACATCGACCGGCACGCCGGCGACCTGGCTCCATCCGGTGGACAGCCTGCATGGCGACCTCGGCGTGGTGGGTCCGCGCGACGTGGCCATCGTGCTGAGCAAGAGCGGCGAGACCGACGAGCTGGTGGGGCTCCTCGGCGCGCTGCAACGATTGCAGGTGCCCGTCATCGCGATCACGGGCGATCTCGATTCCACGCTCGCCAAGGCCGCGACGGTGGTCCTCGATGCCGGCGTGCCGGAGGAAGCGTGTCCCCATGACCTCGCCCCGACCACGAGCACCACAGTGGCGCTCGCCCTCGGCGACGCGCTGGCCGTGACACTCCTGGAGGAAAAGGGATTTGCGCCGGAAGATTTTGCCCGGCTCCATCCGGGCGGCCGGCTCGGGCGGAAGCTGCTCCTCCGGGTGAGCGACGTGATGCACCCGGCGGCGCCGCTTCTCGCCCCCTCCGCCACCATGCGCGACGCGGTGGTGGTGCTGGCGCACCACCGCGGCATCGCGCTCGTCGGAGAGGCGGGCCGTCTGTCCGGCGTGATCACCGCGGGCGACCTCTCCCGTGTCGCCGAGCAGCATCCCGATTTCCTCGCGCTCCGGGTGGCGAGCGTGATGACCACGAACCCGAAGACCTGTCGCGTCGACGACTTCGCAGCATCGGCGGTGGGGCTGATGGAGCGCCACGGGATCATGGCGCTTCCCGCCCTCGGCGAGGGCGACGTGGTGTCGGGCGTCGTGCATCTCCACGATCTGATGCGGGCGGGGGCGGTATGACGAGGCAAGGAGGCAAGGGGGCAAAGAGGCAAGGAGTTCCTGGAAGGGCGGCAGTACGCCTTTGCCTCTTAGCCTCTTTGCCTCTTAGCCTCCTCTCCTTCGCCTGCACCGACGCCGGCGTCCGCCCCACCGCCGTCACCCAGGCGGCCGACAGCGCCGACCAGATCGCGCTCAAGATGACGACGACCATCACCTCTGAGGGAGTTCGCCGAAGCTACGTGGAAGCCGAGACGGCGTACGTGTACCAGAGCCAGGCGCTGACCGATCTGCGGCGCATGAAGGTCTTGTTCTTCGACGAGCAGGGGAATCTCAAGAGCACGCTGGTCGCCGACAAAGGGTTGCTGGGTACCTTCTCGAAGCGCCTCGAGGCGCGCGGCCACGTCGTGGTGACGTCGCCGGACGGTCGGCGGCTGACGACCGAGCACCTCATCTACGACAAACAGGCCAATCAGATCACGGTCGATTCGGCGTTCACATTCAACTCGCCGACCGAGCAAGGCTCCGGCGACTGGATGCAGTCGGATATCGGATTCACTAATGTGAGGGTCCGGCAGCCACGCGGCACGCAGAAGGGCAAGGGATTCCTGTTGCCTGGGCAGGAGAAATGACGGCGCGAAAGGGGTGCGCCTGCGCCCTGGTGTCGCTCGCCGTCGCCGGCACGGTGTCGGCGCAGGATCGCCGCTGCCAGATTCAGATCGACCACGTGGACCGGGAGGGGGTGTCGGCCAGCGTCTTCGGCACCTCGACCTCGAACTACTTTGCCGGCGGCGACGTGCGGCTCAGCTGCCGCGGACAGAACGTGCGGATCTGGGCCGACAGCGTCGCCTCGTACCAGGGCAGTATCGTGCAATTCATCGGGAGTTTCCGCTACGAGGACGAAACCGCCAAGGTATCCTCCGACTTCGGGACCTATTACAAGGATACCGAACGGTGGGAAGCGCGCGGGAATGTCCACTACCGGGATACCCGCGACGGATCGGAGCTGCGGGGCCCCTCGGCCGATTATTACCGCCGGAGTCGTGGCATCCGTGAACTCGAGGAGCTCTACGCCGATCAGCGCCCCAGACTCACCCTGGCCGCGCGGGATTCCGCCAACCGCCCCTCGGATCCGTACGTGATCGTCGCCGACCGGATCCGGATGCGGGGTGAAGATCTGATGTGGGCCGGCGGGACGGTCACCATCGACCGGAGTGATCTCAAAGGCCGCAGCGATTCGATGCAGCTCGATACCGGGACGGGAAGCGCCGGCGCGCTCATCGGCCAGGCGTCCATCCGGCGCGCCGTGGAGGACAGCTTCGCGATGGCGGGCAAGCGCATCGATCTCGCGCTCACCCAGAAGGAACTGACCGGGATCACCGGCCGCGACAGCGCCACCACGCTCACCAGCAGGAATCTCGACCTGATCGCGGCGACGATCTCGCTCCGGTTGCAGAATCGCAAGGTGGTCCAGACCCTCGCCTGGGGCAACGCGCCCCGCCCTCGGGCGCTGGCCGACGATTATGAAGTCCGGGGTGATTCGCTGGCCATCGACACCCCCGGCGAGCAGCTCAAGGAGCTGCGCTCCTTCCGCGGCGCGTGGGTCGGTTTTCGGCCCGACACGTTGAAGGGCGAGCGCGACTGGCTCTCCGGCGACGCGATCACCGCCTCGTTCGCGGAGTTCGTGGGCGCGGGGGGCACCAAGGCGGCGCTCCGGCGGCTGGAGGCGAACCAGTCAGCCGCCTCGTTCTATCGCGTGACCAAGGCGGGTGCCACGGGGGGAAAGCCCTCGATCAATTACGCCCGCGCCGACCGGATCGTTCTGACCATGCAGGGAACCGATTCGCTCAAGGTCGAGAAAGTCGAAATGACCGGCAACGTGGACGGGGTGCAGCTCCAGCCCCAGCCCCAGCTGCTGCGTATCGACAGCCTCCGCCCCAGACGCGACACGGTGCGTCCGCGCCCGGACGACGCCCGGTGAGCGGCAACGGTGCGGGTCCGAGCGTCCTGTCGGCGACCGGGCTCCGCAAGTCGTTCAAGCGGCGCATGGTGGTCAAGGACGTAGCGGTCCAGGTCTCCCAGGGAGAAATCGTCGGGCTGCTGGGGCCCAACGGGGCGGGCAAGACCACCACGTTCTACCTGATCACGGGACTGATCCGTCCCGACGCCGGCCGGATTGCGCTGGACAGCCGGGATCTCACCGATGCGCCGATGTACCGGCGCGCGCGCGAAGGCATCGGGTATCTGGCGCAGGAGCCGTCGGTGTTCCGGCGCATGACGGTGGAGCAGAACGTCCAGGCCATTCTCGAGACGCTTCCGTTGTCGCGGAGCGCCCGCAACGAACGGCTGGAGCGGCTGCTGGACGAGCTGTCGATCAAGCATCTGCGGAGCAACCGGGCCTACTCGCTGTCGGGAGGCGAGCGGCGGCGCCTCGAGATCACCCGCGCCCTGGTGACGGAGCCCAAGTTCATGCTGCTCGACGAGCCATTCGCGGGGGTCGACCCGATTGCCGTCCATGATATTCAGACAATCATCACCGGGCTCCGGCACCGGGGAATCGGCGTGCTGATCACCGATCACAGCGTGGAGCACATGTTCGAAATCGTCGACCGCGCCTATATCATGTACGAGGGAGAAGTCCGGGCGGCCGGCTCGGTGCGCGAGCTGGTCTACAACGACCAGGTGGCCGAACTCTATCTCGGGCCGACGATGACGGCCCGGTTGCGGAATCGCATGGAGATGGGCGCGTGAAGACCGGACTCTCCCAGCAGACCGGGCTCCGGCAGGAGCTGCGGATCAATCCACGGCTCTATCAGGCCATGGACATGTTGTACATGCCCATGATGGATCTGCAGCAGCATCTCAAACAGGAGCTGCTCACCAATCCATTCCTCGAGCTGCTCGAGTCGGAGGACGAGGAAGAGGGCAAGGAAACGGCGGAAAAGGAAAAAGAAAAAGAGAAAGAAAAAGCAGATAAGGAAGACGAAATCGACTGGGAGGAGATTCTTCTCAACGGCTTCGATGTCGGCGGGATGAAGCAGCAGTACGAGGAGAAGGAGTATCTCGAGCCGGTGTGCGTCGAGACCAGGGATTTGTGCGATCACCTGCGCGATCAGCTCCAGATGATGGAGCTCACCTCACGGCAGCAGCTCCTGAGCGAGGAGTTCCTCGGGAATCTGAACGATGAAGGCTATCTCATCGCGCCGATGCGGGAGATTCTCGACTCGGTGAACCTGCTGCTCGAGAGCCACGCCGCGGCCCCGGCGCCCGCGGCCGAGGCGGAAGACGAAGCGGAGGAGGCCGTGGCGCACGACGAGCTGACGCCCGGCCCCACCTGGATCGGACTCCCCAAGAAGAAGGAGGGCGCCGAGGCGAAAGCCCCGGTGTACGATGGAAAGGCCGCGGACGCCCCGCTCCCCCGCCCGCGGGGCGACCTCCCCGAGGTGCCCTACTACACCGCCGCCGAGCTCGAGGAGATGCTGGCGGTGATCCAGAAGCTGGATCCGCCGGGTGTCGGGGCCCGCGACCTGCGCGAGTGTCTCCTCCTCCAGCTCCGCGAGGCGGGAGACACCGACTCCCTCGCGTTCAGCCTGATCTCGGAAGCCTTCCAGGACCTGATCGCCCACCGCTGGAACGAGCTCGCCAAGCGGTTCGGGGTCGAGGCCTCGAAGGTCCAGGCAGCGGGCGATACCCTCTCCCGGTTCGATCCGAAGCCGGGGCTCAAGTACGCCAACCGGAGCGACGGCTACATCATCCCCGATCTGATCGTCGACAAGGTCGACGGCCAGTATCATGTCAGCTTGAACGACGGGGGAGTCCCGCGGCTCCGGCTCAGCCGGTCGTACCAGGACGTGGCCCGGGACAAGAAGAAGCTCACTCCGGAGAACCGCGAGTTCATCGCGAACAAGCTCAACAGCGCCAACTGGATGATCCAGGCGATCGAGCAGCGCCGCCAGACCATGCTCAAGGTGATGAATTTCATCGTGGACCGGCAGCGCGCCTTCTTCG
>CAZHSO010000022.1:0-41137 GCA_964535105.1 uncultured Gemmatimonas sp. | reverse complement strand
TTCCGCAACAAGGCCGACCGGCCGTACAGCATGCACCCGCACGGCGTCTTCTACAACAAGGACTCGGAGGGGGCGCCCTACGACGACGGGAGCGGCGCGGCGAACAAGGGGGACGACGGTGTAGCCCCGGGCCAGACCCACGTGTATCTCTGGCCGGTGCCGGAGCGCGCCGGTCCCGCCATGGGAGAGATGAGCTCGGTCATCTGGATGTATCACTCGCATACCCACGAGGAGCAGGATGTCAACGCCGGACTGATCGGCCCGATGATCGTCACCGCCGCCGGGAAGGCCCGGGCGGACGGCTCTCCAACGGATGTGGACCGCGAATTCGTGGTGGCGTTTCTGGAATCAGATGAGAATGTGAGCTGGTACTTGGAGCACAACATCAACGCGCACGCGCTGGCCCCCAAGAAGGTGCCGCGCGGGGTGACCTTTTCGGACTTCCATTACCTCGCCAATCTGCGGGAGTCGATGAACGGGTTCTCGTTCGGGCACCTCTCCGGGCTTACGATGAAGCGGGGAGAGCGGGTGCGCTGGTACGTCTTTGCCAATGCGAACTTCGAGATGCACGCGCCCCACTGGCACGGCCAGACGGTCGTGGCCAATCACATGCGGACCGACGTGCTCAGCCTGACGACCATGGAGATGGTGACGGCGGACATGGTACCCGACAATCCGGGGACCTGGCTCTTTCATTGCCACGTGGCGCCGCATCAACTGGCGGGGATGCTTGCCACATTCAAGGTGGAGTAAACGGTAAGCGGCGAGCAGTGAGCGGTACAGGCCTTTCCCGCTCACCGCTTACTGCTCACTGCTCACCAGTCAGAGCACCAAATTGATGAGCCGATCCTTGACGTAGATCACTTTCGCCGGCTGCTTCCCGTCCACGAACTTCGTCACCACCGGATCCCGGAGCGCGGCGGCCAGGACCATGCTCTCGGTCGCACCGCGGGGTACCTGCACCCGGGAGCGGGTCTTCCCGTTCACCTGGACCGGAATCTCGACGCTCTGCTCGACGGTGAGCGCCTCGTCCCAGTCCGGCCAGGCGGAATCGAAGATCGTGGTGGTGGCCCCGAGCCGCTCCCAGCACTCCTCCGCGAAATGCGGCGCGAAGGGGGCAAGCATCTGCACCATTTCCTTCACGATCTTCCGCTCGCTGCAGTTCACGGCGCGCATGGCGTTGAGCAGCTCCATCATCGCGGCGATCGCCGTGTTGTAGGAGAGTGATTCCAGCGCCTCGGTCACCTTTTTCTTCGTCTGGTTCCACTTGACCGCGATCCCCTTCTGGAGCTCGCTGCCCACCAGCGTCCGGCGCTCGGCCTGATCCACCAGCTCCCAGATCTTGTCGAGGAAGCGCCGCGGGCCGGCCAGCCCCTCGTCCCGGAAATCGCCGCCCTCTTCGTAGGGCCCGAGGAACATGAGGTAGGTGCGGAAGGCGTCGGCGCCCCACCGCGCGATATACTGATCGGGGACGACGACGTTGCCCTTCGACTTCGACATCTTGGCGCCGTCCTTCACGATCGTGCCGTGGGCCCGGAATTTCCGGAACGGCTCCTCGAAATGCAACCGCCCCTGATCGTTCAGCACCATCGCGATGAACCGGCTGTACAGGAGGTGGAGCACGGCGTGCTCATTGCCGCCGATGTAGCTCGCCACCGGGAGCCAGCGCTTGACCCGCTCGGCATGGAAAGGCCGGTCGTCGAATTCGGTCGAGAGATACCGGAGGTAGTACCAGGCCGAATCGAGGAAGGTGTCGGAGACGTCGGTCTCCCGCCGGGCGCTCCCGCCACATTTGGGACAGGGCACCACCGACCACTCTTCGTGCCGCGCCAGGGGCGAGACGCCGGAGTCGTCGGGGCGGAAGTCCTTGATGATCGGCAGCAGCACGGGGAGGTCGGCTTCCGGCACCGGGACCGTACCGCAAGACGGACAGTAGATGATCGGGATCGGTGGTCCCCAGTACCGCTGGCGCGAGATGCACCAGTCGTAGAGACGGTACTGCACGACCCCCTTGCCCCTTTTTTCTCCCTCGAGCCAGGCGATGATGGCTGCAAGGCCTTCCGTGGCGGGGAGCTCGGAGAACCGGCCGGAATTGACCAGCCGGAATCCGTCGGTCTCGGTGGCGGCCTCGGGCAGCGGCGTGGCGCCGGTTTCTCCCCGCCCCGCGAGCACCCGTACGATGGGCAGCCGGTACCGGGTGGCGAAGGCGAAGTCGCGCTCGTCGTGCCCGGGGACCGCCATGATCGCGCCGGTGCCGTACTCCATCAGGACATAGTCGGCGATCCAGACCGGAATGCGCTCCCCGGTCGCGGGATTCACCGCGGAGCCGCCGGTCGCAACGCCGGTCTTCGCCTTGTCGCCCACTTTGCGCGCCACCACGCCCTTGGCCGCGGCCGCCTTCAGGTACGTGTCGACCGCGGCGCGCGCTCCCGGCGCGGTCAGCGCGTCGACGAGCGGATGCTCGGGGGCCAGCACCATGAACGTCGCGCCGAAGAGCGTATCCGGCCGGGTCGTGAAGACGCGAAAGGACCCCGCGTCGGTCGCGAACTCGATCTCGGCGCCCTCGCTCCGCCCGATCCAATTCCGCTGCGCGGTCGTGGTCGAGGACGACCAGTCCATCTTGGTCCGGTCGTCCAGATTCGCGAGCAGCCGTTCGGCGTAATCGGTGATGCGGAAGAACCACTGCTCCAGCAGACGCTGCTCCACCTGGGTGCCGCACCGCTCGCAGGCGCCGTTGATCACCTGTTCGTTGGCGAGCACCGTCTTGCAGTTCGGGCACCAGTTGACCGCGGCCTTCTTCTTGTAGGCGAGCCCGACGTGGTAGAGCTGCAGGAACAGCCACTGGGTCCACTTGTAGTAGGCCGGGTCGGTGGTCGAGAGGTCGTGGCGCCAGTCGAACATGCCGCCGAGCCGGGTGAGCTGGCGGCGGAAGTTGGCGATGTTCCTGGGGATGAGCTCGGCCGGGTGGGTCCCGATCTTGATGGCGAAGTTCTCACTGTGAATGCCGAAGGCGTCGAAGCCCATCGGCTCGAACACCTGGTGCCCCTGCATCCGCTTGAACCGGCCGAAGACATCGGCGCCGGTGAACGCGAAGAAGTTCCCGACGTGCAGCCCTTCGGCGGACGGGTAGGGGAACATCATCAGGTTGTAGAACGGCCGGGGAGCCCGATCGAGGTCGGGCTCATTGGTCCCCCGCTCGGCCCAGCGCGCCTGCCACTTTGCCTCGACTGCGTCGGGGCGGTAGCGGTCTTCGGTGTGCTCGCTCATGGAGGAAATCTATACTATCCTTAAACCCATGGCCCTCTTCCGAAATCCCCTCAGCCGGGCCGTCCAGGCCGGCGGTGCGATCGCCACGACTGCGCTCACCCTGGTGGTCTGGATCTTCCTGTCCGGCGCGGTGGAGTGGCCGATCGAGTACCAGCTCGCGGCGTTCGCGCTCCTCTGCCTTCTGACCATCTCGATCGCCCTGTCCTGGCTCGAGCGCACCATCATCCAGCCGCTGGCGGCGGTGACCGCGATCACGCTGCGCGTCGCCGACGGCGATCTCTCGGTCTCGAAGGAAGAAATCAGCCGGGTCGGTGGCGGCGCGGTGACCGACGGGCTGAACCGGATGGTCCGGGAGCTCAACCGTCTGGTCGGTGCGATCCGCACCGCCGCCACCGATTCCGCGGCGCTCGCCGAGGAGATCTCCTCGGCCACGGAACAGATGGTGTCCTCCACCGAGGAAGTGGCGGGGACCACGGCCGAGTTGACCGACCGGGCCATCGCGCAGGCCGCGCTGGTGCGCGCGGTGGCCGACGACGCAGCGCGGATCCTTGCGATCGCCGAAGGCGTCGCGGGGGGCGCCCTGCAGGCCGTCGAGCGGAACGCCGCCCTGGCCGCGCTCGCCCGCTCCCACCGGGAACGGCTCGGGGCGAGTGTCGAGGCGCTCGATCGCCTGGCGGAGGAAGTCGCGCTCGGCACCGAGGAAGCGGAAGCGCTCACCGAAGCCTCGAGCGAGCTGGAGCGGTTCGTGGATCAAGCGCGCACCGTCGCGAAACAAACGCGCATTCTCGCCCTGAACGCCTCGATCGAGGCCGCGCGAGCCGGGGACGAGGGGCACGGGTTTGCCACGGTAGCTGACGAGGTGCGAAAGCTCTCCGGCCAGGCGTCATCGGCCGCCACCGCGACAAGCGATACGGTCCGGGTCATTGCCGGGCGGGTAACGACGGCGCGGGAGCGGCTGCTCCGGCTCGGGCGGGGCGGGCTGCAGGCCCGCGATGCGGCGCGCGAGGCGGTCGAAGGGCTCCGCGTGGTCTCGGTGGAGGCGGACGCGGTGGACGCGTGGACCCGCAAAGTGTCGCACGCGGCGAGCGAAGTGCGCGAGCTCATCGACGGTATCGCCAGCCGCACCAGGGAGCTGGCGACCGGCACCGAAGACTTCGCGGCGGCCGCGGAGCAGATCGCCGCCTCGACCGAGGAGTTGAATGCGTCGACGGAGGAGGTCACCGCGTCGGCCCAGCACCTCGCCAACGCCGCCATTCATCTCACCGCATCGGTGGGCATCTTCCGGGGATAGTGGCTGCCGGCTACCCGCTCACATCCGGAGCCTTCGCAGCAGGGCGCGCGTCACGAACCGCAAGCGATCCGGCCAGGACAACCTGAGGAGCATCGTTTTCACGATGCCTCGGGTGAACCAGGTCTTCTCCGAATAATCGATGGCCGTATCCACCAGGACCGGTCGTCCCGCCAGGACCGTCGCATGCGCCGCCCGCACCACTTCGTCCACTTCCGCGTCGTGATCGAGGCGCAGCCATTCGACACCGAGCGCTTCGGCAATGCTGCCGACGTGATAATCAGGAAGCACGCTGGCCATCCGTCGGCCGAACGCCGTCGACTGGAACTGGGCGATCTGGGCCAGCTCACGATCCCGGAGCACGATCACCGCGACCGCGAGACCGTCGCTCGCCGCGGTGAGCAGCTCGAGACCGGTCATCAGGAAGGCCCCGTCGCCGGCGAGCGCGACAACCGGCGCATTCGGCATTCCGAGCCGAGCCCCCAGCGCCGCGGGGACGGAGTACCCCATGCAGGAGTAGTCCACCGGCGCGAGGAAGCGGCCAGGTCGCTCCAGCCGGAGGCACTCCATCGCCAGGAAGGTTCCATTGCCGCTGTCGGTGGTGAAGATCGTCTCGGGGCCGAAGATCCGCTGGATCGCCTCGAGCAGCAGGAAGGGCGACACGCGGGTATCGCTCGAGTGTGTTTGCCACCCGCGACGCACGTCGGCGTGGCCGGCGGCGATTCGCTTGCGGAGGCTGGAGTCGGACGGCTGGACGGCTGGACGGCTGGACGGCTGGGAGAGCTCGGCGAGAAGTGCCGACAGAAACGCCTTCGCGTCGGCGGCGATCGCGAGTTCGGCGGGGAAGTTGCGGCCGAGGACCTCCGGATTGATGTCGACATGAATGAGCGGGCCCGGAGGGGTGAAGCCATAGCTCCCGGTGCCCACTTCGCTGAAGCGGCATCCGACCGCGAGTGTCACCGTCCGCTCGGATGCAATAGCGCGCACGAATGGAGGAGCGGCCGCACCGAGTCCGTTCCACATGAAGAGCGGATGCGATTCGGGAAAGACGCCCTTGCCCTGGATGGTCGTCGCGACGGGCGCCTCCAGTCGTTCGGCCAGCTCCAGCAACTCGGCGCGGGTACCCTGCGCGCCGAGCCCCACGTACAAGAGAGGTCGCGCACCGGGCGCGGTCAGCAGCCCGGCTGCGCGGCGAACCGCGTCGGGGGCGGCGACAGGAGGAAGCAAGGCCTCCGGCGCTCCCCACGATTCGGTGGCGACGTCGTGCCGGGTGAGATACAGATCCACCGACACCTCGACCATCACCGGTCCCGGGGTTCCTGCCCGGGCGAGCGCGCAGGCCTGACGAATGACGGGATAGAGCTCCTTTCCGGTTCTCGGGCTGAAGACACCCTTGGTGACCGGCCGGACGATCGCGAGCTGGTCGATGTCGTGCAGCTGGTAGGCGTAGCGCGAATCCCGCCGGATGCCGCAGCCGAGCACCAGCATCGGGACCCCGTCCATGAAGGCTTCGGCAATTCCCGAGAGCGCGTGGGTGAGTCCGGCGCCGGGGACGATGTTCACGCAGCCGAGCGAGCCTGAGGCCCGCCAGAGGCCGTCGGCCATGAAGCCCGCGCTCTGCTCATCGGTGACCAGCACCGGGCGTACTCTGGCGGAATCCGCCAGCGCGTCGTAGAGCTCGATGTTGTGGGTGCCGGGAATCCCGAAGGTGAATCGGATCCCTTCATCCTCCAGCGCCCGCACCACGATTTCGCCGCCCGTGAGCTTCATCGCGATCCTTTACCGGGATGTTCAGAGGGTGCTAACCCGCGAGGTCCGCCAGCAGCCGTTCAGCCACCCGGTCCGCCAGCGCCATGATTGTAAGGTAGGGATTGATCTCGAGCGAGTCGGGGAAGAGACTCGCGTCGGCGACCCTGAGCCAGGGATGCCCGTGGACCCGTCCCCGGTCGTCGGTCACCGAATCGGCCGCGCTCCTTCCCATGCCGCAGCCGCCCATGAGGTGCGCCGCCGAGATGGAAATCTGTCCGGCGCGGAAGTGGCGGGCGTGGATGCGGTCCTCGAGATGCGCAGCATCGGCCACCTCAACCAGCGGCGGATCGGCGGACGGTGCGTGAATCCGGATCGCGCCCGCCGCGAAGAAGATTCGAGCCGATGCCCGGGTGGCGCGAACCATGGACTCGATGACCGGTGCGGTGAAGGTGTAGTGCACGACCGGTGCGCCTCGGCGGTCCACCGTGATTCGGTTGCCCGGCGTCGCGTGGTCACACGCGAGCACCAGAATCATCTGGAGCCGCGGGAAGGCTCGCATCAGCGCGCTGTGCGGCGCGCCGAAGCCGGTGAGATTCTTGGCGGTGATGAACGGGAAGTACATACAGGTCTCGAGGACGTAGCCGTCCGAGGCCCCATGATCCACGAACCAGCTCTTCGGATGGCCGACGTCATTGGTGATCGGCGACGGGTGCTCCCCGACCAGGATGTGAGCGGGGTGACAGGTGAATCCCTCGCCCGTCCGCCGGGGAAGCCCCGGGAGACCGCTGGTGAGAAGCAGCGGCGTCGTGCCCATCACCCCCCCGGCGAGCACCACGTGACCGACCTCGATGACGTATTCACCCGGCTCCCATTCGGGGTCGGCGCCCTTGGCGCCCGCGGGACGCGCCGACACCATGACGTGCAACCGGCGCTCTTCGATCCGCGTCACCTCCGCGCGGGTCAGCACCTCGACGCCGAGCCGCTCGGCTGCGGGAAGCTGGACCCGGTTGGTGCCCTGCTTGGCGTTGTTGGGACAGCCGAGATTGCAGAGGCTCGATCCCTGGCAGTCGCGCAGGTTGAGCGGGAACTGCTCGGGGTGAAATCCCGCCTTCGCCGCTCCGACGGCGAAGCGCCGGTTGTTGTCGTTCTGCAGTTCCAGCTGGAGCAGGTGGACGTTGTTCTGCTCCATGTATTTCCGGGAACGGCTGGCAAGATCCTCCGGCTCGATGCCGGGAACGCCCCAGGCGCGGATGACCCGTTCCGGTGCGATGAGGGAGGTGCCGGTGTAGACGAGCGTCGAGCCGCCGTAGCCTCGGGCAAAGGCAAGCGTCATGGTACCGTCGCTCGTCAGGAATCCCCCCTCGTCCGCGTAGAGCGCCCCGGCCATCTCGAGCTCCCGGCCGGTGAAATCGCCATCCTGAAATCGCGGTCCGCGCTCCAGCACCAGCACGCGCTTGCCATGCGCGACGAGCGGGGCGAGGGCGAGCGCCGCGGTGCCTCCTCCGGCGCCCGATCCCACAATGGCGACGTCGCAACGCTCGACTTTCATCGCAGCGCATCCCAGCCTGCGGGGGACGCGTGATATCCGAGCGCGGCGATCACAGCGGGCTGGGTATACCACCCGAGCATGATTAGGGTGCGGAGCCCCCAGATTCCCCGGCGGAAGAGCAGGACCCGCGAGCCGGCAAACCATTCCAGCAGCGCGGTGCGCCGGACGGCATCGAGGGCGCTCAGTCTGGTCCGATAGCGGAGCCGCGCGGCGGCGTCGAGCAGCCGCACGAAGAGACCCAGCTGGCGCCGCATTGCGGGGGGACGCGCCGCGAGCGCCCGCTCGACACCCGCCTCGAGGGCCGCCCACTCGGCGTTGGATGCGCCGGCGGTTTCGGGAATGAAGCTCGATGCGAGAGCGCGAAGGGCGGATTGAAGCGACGGAGGCATCACGGATGTCACAGCCCGAAGCTAGCGGGAAGTTGCAGTCCCCGGAAGAGCGTCCTAGCTTCGCTCGATGACCAGCGTCATGCGCACGAGTTACGCTGTGGTGGTAGCCGCCGCGCTTATCGTCATCGGTCTGATCTGGGACATCTCGTGGCACCGCAGCATCGGCCGGGACACCTTCTGGAGTCCGCCACACGTCCTCGAGTACGTCGCCGCGCTCATCGTGGGCGTGAGCTGCGGGTCGCTCATCCTCCGCACCACCTTCGCGAAGGGCTCCGCCGACCGGAGCAGCATGGTTCGGTTCTGGGGCTTTTGGGGCCCGCTGGGAGCCTGGGTCTCTGTCTGGGGGAGCCTGGCCATGCTCCTCTCCGCGCCGTTCGACGACTGGTGGCACAATGCGTACGGTCTCGACGTGCAGATCGTCAGCCCGCCCCACATTCTCCTGCTGGCCGGCATGATGGGCATCGTGGCCGGCGCCATGCTCATGACGCTGGCCGAGCAGAACCGCGCCGGTGACCGCGACTCCAGCGGCTTTGCCGGGATGTTCGCCCTGGCAGCGGCGATCCTGTTGCTGATCCTGGTGACGGCCACATTCGAGTACACCGCCATGCCGAACCTGTGGCGGGGGCGGCTCTTCTACCTGATCTCCGCGGGAACATTTCCCCTGCTCCTGGCGGCGGTCGCGCGCGCCGGCCGGCTCCGCTGGCCTGCCACGGCCACCGCCGCCCTCTTCATGCTCGGGAGTCTCTTGCTGAGCTGGGTGCTTCAGACTGTGCCCGCAACGCCGAAGCTCGCCCCGATCCAAAACCCGCTCACCCGCTTGGTCGTGGCGCCGTTTCCCATTCTGCTGATTGTGCCGGCGGCGCTGTTCGATCTGCTGCATCCGCGCTGGGGTAAACGACGCGACTGGCGCCTCGCCCTGTTGCTCGGCGCCGGATTTGTTCTTGCGCTCCTGGCGGTCAGCTGGTCGACGTCGGCCTTCTTCCTGTCACCCGCGGCCCGCAACCCGGTCTTCCTCGCGGATCAATGGGATTTTTCTTCGCCCCCCGGCGCCTACCGCTACGAGTTCTGGGACACGCTCTCCGGGGGAGACGACCCCTCCGTCGGGGCGAAGGCGAAAACGCTGCTCATCGTCGTCCTCCTCGCCACGGCCTCGAGCCGTGCGGGTCTGGCGTTGGGAAACTGGATGCGCCGGGTGCGCCGGTGAGCCGGCGCGTCGGGATCGTGATCGCCAGCGTCGCGCTTCTGGTGGGTACTTCCGCTCACATCGGATCGCCGGACACCTGGTTTGCCGGAAACGCGGGGCCGTACCCCGTCCGGATCGTGGTGCGCTCGCCCGGGGTCATACCAGGGCTGGCCGACGTGATCGTGAAGGTCACGGGAGACGGGATCACCTCCGTCACCGCAAGCCCCGCGTACTACAACGCGGGCGATCACGGTGTGCCTCCACCTGACACCGCGCGCGCGGTGGCCGGCCAGCCCGACACCTGGACGGTCCCGCTCTGGATCATGGCGTCCGGGTCGTACAGCGTCCGGGTTGACGTGACGGGAGCCGGCGGTGCGGGTACGGCCCTGGTGCCGGTCTCCGCCGTCGCGACCCGCATCACTCCGATGAGCCCGCGGCTTGGCTGGATGCTCGCCGGGTTCGGACTGATTCTCTTTGCCGGCGCCGTGACCATCATCGGCGCCGCGGTGCGAGAGAGCGTCCTGGCGCCGGGCGTGGAACCCGATCGCCGGCACCGGATTCGGGGATGGGCCGCGATGGGCGCCGGTGCGGTGGTCCTCGCGCTCCTCCTGGCCGGCGGGAAGCGTTGGTGGGATGCGGTCGACCGGAACTACCGCCGGAGTCTCGACCGCCGCTGGGCCGCGTCGGCGGAGGTCGACAGCCGGGACGGCACGCCGTTCCTCCGGTTCGTCATCGCGGATTCGGTGTGGCGCGGCCGGGGCTGGCGCGAGCGGGCGTCGACGCCTCTCATTCCCGATCACGGCAAGCTGATGCATCTCTTCCTCGTGCGGGAGGAGGATGCCGGTGCGTTCGGGCATCTGCATCCCGTCTCCCGTGATTCGTCCACCTTCGAGTCGCCGCTTCCTCCGCTCCCCGCGGGACGATACCGGGTTTTCGCCGACATCACGCACGAGAGCGGATTCGCCCGGACACTGGTGGCGACGGTGGAGCTCCCGCCGCCGGGACCCGCCGCGGCGCCCGACCCGGACGACGCCTGGTTCGTTGGCGCGGCGATGGACTCCGCCGCTCCGCTTACCGGTGGCGCCCGGATGGGGTGGGAGGACCGGCCGCCGAGCCTCACGGCCGGCGTGGATGCCGGAATGCAGTTTGTGGTGCGCGAGGCCGACGGAGCCATCGGCGCGGTCGAGCCGTTTCTCGGGATGAACGGCCATGCGGTGGTGATGCGTGAAGACGGCAAGGTCTACATCCACCTTCATCCGATGGGGACGGCCTCGGCGGCGGCGGCAATGTCTCTGCGCGAGCGACGGCCGTCGGACACCGCGTGGGGAACCCTGGGCCGCCGTCTTACCGAGCAGGCAGCGCTCGACGCTCACGGTGCCCACCGCCCGGTGCTGGACGGACGGATATCGTTTCCCTATGCCTTTCCCGATCCGGGCATCTACCGGATCTGGGTGCAAGTGCGGCGAAGGGGAGCGGTCGAGACCGCTGCATTCCGGGTCGTGGTGGAGTAACGCTGCCGAAGATCGGAATCAGCTCAGATCAGCGAGCAGCCGTAGAGGAGAGCAGGCGGGAGGACGGGTGTCACGGCGGGAACGCCATGCGGGCAACCGCCGCCCCCCAGCGGGGATCCCCCCGCAGGGAGGCGAGCATGGGGTCACTTCGCATGAAAAACAGGGTCCAGTTGCGATCGGCATACGCCCGGTCGAGCCACTCGAACGCACGGTCCATGTCACCGAGCGCCCCGTAAATCGCGGCGATCGGCGCCGCGACCACAAAGGATCTCTTCCGGTCGGAGCGAAGTCGTTCGATTTCTCGAAGCGCGTTATCCCGCTGCCGGGCTTTGGCATATATGTACCCGCGAACGCCTGCCCCGTACGTGCCGACGGTATCACTCGTGAAAGCCAATTCCCTGGACGCGCCGACGAAATCGCCCTGGTCGGCCAGCAGCCGCGCGAGATCGAGGCGGGCAATCGCGTAGCCGGAATCGAGCTCCAAAGTTTTCCGATGCTGGGCGATCGCTCCGGTGGGCTGCCCTGAAAGCATCAGCATTGTGCCGAGGCGCGTGTTGAGAATCAGGGAGACCGGCTCATCAGCCACCGCCTCCCGCAGGGATTGCACCGCGGCGTCGAGGCGATTCAGGGCTGCGAGGTACCAGGCCCGGAACAGCCTGGCCTCGCCGTAGCGGGGATCCAGCGCGAGCGCCGCATCGAAGCGCTGCCGAGCCTGATCCCAGTCCCAGTCGTAAAACAGATTGATGAAACCCAGCGCGGTATGTGCGTCGGCCAGGGTGCTGTCGAGCGCCAGGGCCCGACTAGCGGCCGCACGGCCCTTGGAGAACACTTCGGTGGGCGGCAAGTGGCCGAAGGCGCCGAGAAAACTGTAACTGTCGCCGATCCCGGCCCACGCCCGTGCGAAGGTGGAATCTGCCCGAATTGCCTGTTCGAAGTATTCGATCGCCCTCCGAAATCCCTCCCGATCCCGGCGGCTCCAGAGATACCTCCCTTTCAAGAAGAGCTCGTAGGCTTGCGGGCTGGTGGTGCCGATTCCCCGCGCCCGGGCCGGTGCCGAAATCCCTAGCGCGGCACGGATCGCCGCCGCCATTTCATCGTGCAGGCCGAGGGCCTCGCTGGCCGGTCGCTCATACGTCTCCGACCAGAGGGTCAATCTGTCGGCGACATTGACGAGTTGCGCGCTTACGCGGATGCGGTCACCTGTCCGGCGCATGGTCCCCTCCACCACGCCGGAGACCCCGAGCTGCCGGCCGATGTCATTGACGTCGAGACGCGCTCCCTTGAAGCGGAAGGTCGAGCTGCGGGCGGCAAGTCGGAGGCCTGGCGTCTTGCCGAGCGCAATGGCTAGCTCATCGGCGACCCCCTCACCGAGATAATCATCCTCCGCATTGGCACTCGTGTTCACGAACGGCAGGACCGCGAGTGAACGGATCGCGCCGACGTTGGAACCCGCATCTGTCCGGTTCCGGAGCAGGAGTGCACCGACCGTGATGAGCAGTGCGACGACGGCACCAAGTGCGAGACGCGCGGCTCTGGGTACCACAATGCTCCGTCCCTGCTGAGCCGCCAGCACGGCGCTCCGGAGATCCCGGGCACTCCGATACCGGTCGGCCGGGGCGAGAGCCATGGCACGTGCGACGATCTCCTCGACCTCCGGCGTCACTGTGGCTCGGAGGGTCCGCACCCGGGGGGGCGATTCGTGGAGGCGTCGGGCGAGGATGCTCTGCGGAGTCGCGCCCGCGAAGGGGGGCTCGCCGGCCAGCATCTCGAAAAGCATCACCCCCAGGGAGTAGATGTCGGAACGCGCGTCCACGGTCTGACCGGTGGCCTGCTCGGGACTCATGTAGGCCGGTGTGCCGATGGCCACTCCCGCGCTGGTGAGTGAGCGGTCGCCGGCGGTCGCCAGTGCCTTGGCGATCCCGAAATCGGCGACCAGCGCGTGTCCCTCGACCAGGAGGATATTCTCCGGTTTGATGTCGCGGTGGATCACGTCCCGTGAGTGGGCATGGGCCAGTGCGTCCGCCACTTCGGTGGTGATCCGCAGCGCGTCACCGGCGGGGAGGGGGCCCTCGCGTTGCATGTAGGCGCGCAACGTTTCGCCGTCTGCGAAGGGCATGATGTAGTAGGGCACCGGTGCGCCGGTCCCCAACTCGATCGTACCCGAGTCGATCAGCCCAAGGATGTTCGGATGGGAGAATTGGGCGGCCACCCGGACCTCGAGGAGGAACCGGTCGGAGCCAATCGCGCGGGCCAGCTCCTTCCGCATCAGCTTGATCGCGACGAGCCGGTCGTGCTTGAGATCTCGGGCCAGAAAGACCGTGGCCATTCCTCCCGCGCCGAGTTCCCGCTCGATGGTGTACCGGTCCGCGAGGGCCGTTTGAAGGTGGGCGAGATCGTCGGTCATGGACTCGGCATACTGATCAGGAGAGATCGGAGAGCAGCCGCACCAGCTCTGCGGCGTTCGCGGGGCGCTGTTCCGGATCCTTGGCGAGCAGGCGCACCACCAGGTCGGAAAACGCAGGGGGAATCTCCGGATCGATCGCGGTGGGGACCGGCGGCTGGTCCCGCAGGACCCGCGCGATGAGCGCGACCGCCGAATTCGCCTCGAACGGGAGCCGCCCGAGGAGGCACTCGAAGAGCACAACTCCCGTCGCGTAGAGGTCGATCCGCTCGTCGAAGGCCTCTCCCAGCATCTGCTCCGGCGCCATGTACGACGGCGTTCCCACCAGCATGCCCGCTTCGGTGAGGTTGGCGCTCCCACCCGCGAGGCGCGCCACGCCGAAGTCCATCACCTTGAGGACTCCGGAGCCGTCCAGCAGCAGATTCTGCGGCTTGATGTCCCGGTGGATCACGCCCTGCTCGTGCGCGGCCACCAGTGACTGCGCCAGCTGGCTCGCGATGGCGAGGGTCGGCGCGGTGCCGAGTCGCCCACGGGTGTCGAGCAGCTCCCGGACGGTGATGCCCTCGACGTACTCCATCGTCAGGTAGTAGACGCCGTCGCGCTCCCCGATGTCGTGGGTGCGGACCACATGCTTGCTCGAGATGTGCCGGGCGAGGCGAATCTCCGATTTGAACCGCTCCACCAGCGACGCGTCCCGCAGCAGCTCGGGCCGCAGCGTCTTGATGGCGACTTGGTCGCCCAGCTCGCGGTCGAGCGCGCGGTAGACCATCCCCATGCCGCCGCTACCGATTTCCTCGAGGACCTCGAAGCGGCCGGCAAAGAGCTCGCCGGTGGGAAGACTGAGCGCGCCGCGCGGCGCGGCCTGACGGGTCGTCTGCCTCGCTTCGCCGATCTCCCTGCGGAGCGCGGCGACCTGCTCCTTCAGCCGGTCCTCGCGAGCGCGTACCTGGTTGGCCATGGCGTCGAAGACCCGGGCAAGGCGGCCCAGCTCGTCTCCCCGCTGGGCAATCGGGGCGAGCGCGCCGTTTTCGTACGTGCCGGCCTCGACTGCGGTCGCCGCCTGGATCACCCGGCCCACTTCGCGGAGGTACTCGAGCTCGACATCGCGGAGCCGCTTCTTCTCGAGGCAGGCGCTGATCCGCGCCCGAAGGAGCACCGGGTCGAACGGCTTGGGGAGGTGGTCTTCGGCGCCGCGCTCGATGCAGCGGACCACGCTGGCCGTGTCGTCGAGCGCGGAGATCATGATGACGGGGATGTCGCGGGTGGCCGGGTCGGCCTTCATGTGCTCGAGGACGGCGAGGCCATCGAGATCGGGCATGAGCACATCGAGCAGCACGAGGTCGAACCTCTCCCGCCCCAGCATGTCGAGCGCGGAGAGACCGCCCGCGGCGGATTCTACGGTGTGACCCTGACGCCGGAGCCGCCGTTCCAGAACCGAGCGATTGTCTTCCTGGTCGTCCACGATGAGGATGTGCGCCGGCTGAACCGGAGGGCCGGCGAGGGGCCCCGCCGTCGGATGCTCGATGGTGATGGCGGCGTGGTTCGCCCCCCGCCCGTGAGGGAGCTCCACCGTGAGCAGCCGTTCGGCCGAGCTCCGAATCCGCCGCACGTCCCGCTCGAACTGGGGATCGATCACGCCGTCCGCGGCGAGCAACGCGTTCGTCGCGGTGACGATCCTCCCCTGTGGCTCCCGCAGGGCATCGCGGAGCGCGGCAAAATCCGCCTCGCTGATTTCCCCCCGCGTTGGAGGGACCGTGGCGTTGATCCGCTCCAGAACATCGCGTCCCGCCGTCAGCGTCTGCTCGAGCGAGGTCCGCTGCGCCGCGTCGGTCGCATCCTCGAGCAGCATCTCGCAGTATCCGATGATGAGATTGAGCGGCGTGCGCAGCTCGTGGCGGAGCTCGGCAACGGCCTCGGGCGTGGTGAGTCCGCTCATGCCCGCTTCCCGAGCAGGGCTTCGATCTTGCCCAGCAGGCGTTCGAGCTCCACCGGTTTGGTGTCGTAGTCGTCGCAGCCGGCGGCCATCGCCTTTTCGCGGTCGCCCGACATCGCGTGCGCGGTCAACGCAATGATCGGGACCCGGTGTCCGGCTTCGGCTTCCCGTACGCGGCGGGTCGCCTCCCAGCCGTCCAGCTCGGGGAGGCTCATGTCCATCAGGATCAGGTCGTACCCGCCGGCCGTCGCCATTGCCACGCCCTGCAGGCCATCCACCGCGAGCGCGACCTCATATCCCTTGCGCTGCAGCCGTCGCGAGAGCATGTCGCGATTCATCTCATTGTCTTCCACCAGGAGGATCTTCGGCATACGCTACCTCGTGTGCTGGGGCCCGGCGACGGTCGTGCCCATCAGGTGGTGAATCTCGCGCAACAAATCCTCGCGGCTGAAGGCGCCTTTCTGCAGGACGCCCTGGACATCGCCGTTGAGCGCACGGCGTTCCTCCGCCGTCAGATCCTTCGCGGTGATGACGATGACCGGAATGCCACGCCACGCGTCACGCTTCCGGAGCTCCGCGGCAAACTGGCATCCGTCCATCACCGGCATCATGAGATCGAGGAGGATGAGGGACGGCACAGCCCGCTCGAGGGCGGTGAGCCCGGCTCGGCCGTTCTCCGCCTCGGTGACCGACCAGCCATCCGCTTGCAGCTGGCGACGGAGCAGCTCCCGGGTTGGGAGGTCGTCCTCGACGACGAGCACATCGCCGGACCCTTCCCGCCGGTAGCGCGCCAGGAGCGCGCGGAGCCGCTCCCGGTCGATCGGCTTGGTCATGAAATCGGAGGCCCCGAGAGCAAACCCGAGATTCCGGTCGTCGAGCATGGTGACCATGATAACCGGCACGCCGGCGAGCACCGGGTCGGCTTTGAGCGCGGCCAGGACCGCCCATCCGTCCATGCCGGGCATGAGAACATCGAGGGTAATGGCGTCGGGAGGCTCCTGGCGCGCGAGGGCGAGACCGGCCTCACCGCTCGCGGCCTCGAGCACTCGGAACCCTTCGTCCACCAGGAACCGGCGGATGAGCTCGCGGGCCTGCGCGCTGTCGTCGATCACGATCACCGTCCCGGCGCGGCCCGATCCCGCGGCAGCGGCGCCGACGCCGTTCTCCACTGGGGCGCGGGCCCGGGCCGGGAGACGGATGGTGAAGGTGGAGCCCCGGCCCGGCTCACTCTCGACCGTGACGTCTCCGCCCATCATACGGGCGAACTGCCGGGTGATCGCAAGGCCGAGTCCGGTCCCCCCGTACTTCTTGCTGGTGGACGACTCGGCCTGCGAGAACGCCTCGAAGAGCCGCGACATCTGCGCCGGCGTCATGCCGATGCCCGAATCGGAAACCCGGAAGCGGATCTCGTCGGCCCCTCCCGCCCCGGGACCGCGCTCGACTTCCAGGGTGATGGTCCCGTGCTCGGCGAACTTGCAGGCGTTCGAGAGCAGATTGAGCAGCATCTGTCGGACCTTGGTGAGGTCTCCGTGCATCATGCCCGGAGCGTCCGAGCGAACGACCAGCCGGTTGGCATTCTTGTCCACCAGCGGCCGGATCGTCGTCGCCACGTCGTCCACCGTGGCGCCGATCTCGAAATCTTCGAGGTACAGCTCCGTCTTCCCGGCCTCGATCTTTGAGAGGTCGAGGATGTCGTTGATCAGCGCCAGGAGGTGCCTCCCCGCCGAGCGGATTTTCCGGAGATCAGGTGCCAGCTCCTCGTGCCCGATGTCGGCGACCTCTTCTTCGAGCATTTCGCTGTAGCCGATGATCGCGTTGAGCGGAGTGCGGAGCTCATGGCTCATATTCGCGAGGAATTGACTCTTCGCGCTGCTCGCCTCTTCGGCCGCCTGCCGGGCGCGTGAGAGCTCGGTGATATCGTGGTAGAGTCCCATCAGTCCCACCAGCTTGCCCTGCACCAGCACCGGAACACCAAGGACCTCCACGTCCACGAGCGTGCCGTCCTTGCGGCGCCGGCGGCCGATGCTCCGCATGGCGCCTTCCTGCAGGACGTGCTGGGTGATCGCCACCGCTTCCGATCGAGTGGTCGCAGTCGAAATCAGCTCGTCGAGATTCCGGCCGGTGACTTCATCCTGTCGGTAGCCGTACAACTGCTCGAACGCCGGGTTGCAGGAGACGATGTCGTGCCGGGTATCGAGGGTGACGATCGCCACCGGGCTGTTGAGGACCAGGTCCTCGAAGTACTGCTTCTGGCGCTGGGCGGCGGTGTACAGCCGCGCGTTCTCGATGGCGACGGCGGCCTGGGGCGCGAACAGATTGAGCAGACGCAGATCGTCCGGGCCGAACTTCCGCGCGGGATCGTCGTGGACGCAGGCGAACGCGCCCACCAGGCGGTGCCCGATGAGGAGCGGCGCCGCCATCACCGAGTGGACTTCCACGCCGGAGTACTTGCCCGACCGGCCCAGCCATTCCTGGTACTCCGCGATGCAGATGGGCTCCTGCGTGGTCGCCACGTGGCCCATCGCTCCCTCGCCAAGAGCGAGACGGGTGCCGGTGGAGTCCACGCCGATATGCAGGCTGGCGACAATCTCGAGCTCCTTCTGCGCCTCGTCGTAGATCGCGAGCTCGCCGCCGCTCACCCCGAGCAGGGTAGTGGCGCGCCGGAGCACCGCCTGGAGAAGCTTGCTGAGCTCGAGCTCGCCCGAGAGGTCGGCCAGGGTATCGAGGAGCGCCTGCTGCTCGTCGGCGCGCCGGCGCTCCGCCGCGAGGGAGCGGGCCCGCCCGAGCGCAATACTCGCCTGGGTCGCCGCGGCGGTGAGAATCTCGAGATCGTTTTCGGTGAAGGCATCGGGCTCGGTGCTCTCTACCACCAGTACGCCGAAAACCTTGCTCCCCATCACGAGCGGTACATCCACTTCGGAGCCACTGTTCAGGCTGGGGAGATAGCCCGCCTCGCGGGTGACATCGGGGGTGTAGCGCAACTTGCCGTCCTGTAGAGGACGCTCGCTCAGCCCCTGGCCGGCGTGCACGCGCCACCCGGCGGGGGCGTCGGGCCACCCGACACTGGCCTGGAGCACGCGGTCGCCGGTCGCATCGTCCACGAGGAACAATCCGAGAAAGACGTAGCCGAGTGCCGGGTCGCGGAGCCCGTTGACGACCGCGCGGCAGACTTCTCCCTCGTCCGGTGCGGCGGCGATTTCGGCCGAGAGCCGGAGCAGCGCGGCCTGCCGACGGGCGGCGTGCCCGTTCGATTTCCGCGTCATCGAGCGCCCACCAGGGCCCGCACCTCGGCGAGCAGCGCTTCCGCATTGAGGGCGTGCTTCTGCACCACGCGCTCCACTCCGCCGTTCAAGCGGCGCCGGTCGGCGTCGGTCAGGGTTTTCGCGGTGATTACGACCACAGGAATGTCCCGCCGGGTCTCGTCCCGGCGCAGCGCATCGATGAACTCGAATCCGTCCATCTCCGGCATCATGAGGTCGAGCAGGACCAGCGCCGGGCGCGATTCCGCGATCCGCTGGAGCGCGACGCGCCCGTTCTCCGCCTCGGCCACGATCCATCCGGCCTTGGTGAGCGCGCGTCCGAGGAGTGCGCGCGTGGGTGCGTCGTCCTCCACGATGAGCACCGGCCCCGCGGTGGGGCTCGGCACGTACCGCTTCACCAAGGCGGCGAGCCGCTTCCGGTCGATGGGCTTGGTCAGATACTCCGAGGCGCCGAGCGCGAATCCCATGTTGCGGTCCTCGAGGATCGTCTGAAGGATCACGGGGATCGCCGCGAGCGCGGGGTCGGCCTTGAGTCCCGCCAACACGGTCCAGCCGTCCATCCCCGGCATGAGGATGTCGAGCGTGATGAGATCGGGATGGAGCTCCTTCGCGAGCCGGAGCCCGGTCTCTCCGTCGGCCGCTTCCACGACGCCGTAGCCTTCGCGCGAGAGGACCCGCCGCGTGATGTTCCGGGCCGCCGAATCATCATCGATCACCAGCACCGTGCCCGCGCCCCGTGCTCCGGGCGCCGCTTCAGCCACCGCCTCGGCCGGATGGGCCGAATCTTCCGGCAGCCGGACCGTGAAGGTGGAGCCCTTGCCTGGCTCACTGGCGACGGAAATCTCCCCACCCATGAGCTCGCAGAATCGCCGGGTGATCGCGAGGCCCAGGCCGGTGCCGCCGTACTTCTTGCTGGTGGAGGTCTCGGCCTGCGAGAACGGCTCGAAGAGCCGGGTCATCTGCTCCGGTGTCATGCCAATGCCGGAATCGCTGACACGGAAGACGATGTGGGCGGCGGTCCGCTCGGCGGCGAGGGTGATGGTGCCGCCCTCGGTGAACTTGGAGGCGTTGGAGAGGAGATTCAGCAGCACCTGGCGCACCCGGGTCAGGTCGGAGTGCACCGTCCCGAGATCGGGGGCGCACTCGACAACCAGGCGATTCCGGTTTCGCGCGATCAGCGGCTCGACGGTCGTCGCGACTTCGGTCACCGCCTGCCGGAGATCGAACGTCTCCAGATAGAGGTCCAGCTTGCCCGCCTCGATCTTGGAAAGGTCCAGCACGTCATTGATCAGTGCGAGGAGATGCTTGCCCGCGGCCCGGATCTTCTGCAGATCGGCGACCGACTCGGGCTGCTCGCGCTCGATCGCGTCTTCCTCGAGCATCTCGCTGTATCCGATGATCGCGTTCAGCGGGGTGCGGAGCTCGTGGCTCATGCTGGCCAGGAACTGGCTTTTGGCCGAGTTGGCCGCCTCGGCCTCCCGCCGCGCCTTGAGCAGCTCGGTGATATCGTGATAGAGCGCCATCAAGCCGGCCCGTTCGCCGGCCACGACCACCGGCACGGAGAGGATCTCGACATCCACGAGCCGGCCGTCCTTGCAGCGGCGGCGGCCGGTGCCAGTGGCCTTGCGTCCCGCCGCGGTCTGTTTGCTGTAGGCGCGGGCCTCCTGCAGCGTTTCGTCGGTTGTCAGGAGCTCGTCGAGATTGCGCCCGATGACTTCGGTCTCCGCGTAGCCGAAGAGGCTCTCGAACGCCGGGTTGCAGGTCGTGATGGCGTCATCGAGATCGACGTTGACGATCGCGACAGGATTGTTCCGAACCAGGGCCTCGTGATACCGCTGCGCGGAGTCGAACAGGCGGGCGTTTTCGATGGCGATGGCCGCCTGGGGCGCAAAGAGTTGAAGCAGCCGCAAGTCCTGCGGGCCGAAGATGCGCTCGGGGTCGGAGTGCACGCTCGCGATAGCGCCGACCAGCCGGCTGCCGATCAGGAGCGGGGTGACCATCACCGACTGCACGGTGCTCTGGGTGTACTGGTCGGAGCGGCCCGCCCACTCCTGGTAGTGGGGAATGATGAGCGGTTCGTGGGTCTCCGCCACGCGACCCATCGCGCCTTCACCCACCTTCATCCGGGCGCCGATGGCGTTGGTCTCCATGTTGTTGCTCGCCACCACCACCAGCTCGCGGCGGGCCTCGTCCCAGGTCGCCAGCTCGCCGCCGGTCACGCCGAGGAGCGACACGGCGCGTCCGAGCACCCGCTCGAGCGCCTTGGACAGCTCCAGCTCGCCGGCGAGATCGGTCAAGGTGTCCAGCAGGGCTTCCTGTTCCTCGGCCCGGCGGTGCTCCGCGGTGAAGAGACGGGCGTTCTCGATCGCAATCGCCGCCTGGGGCGCGAACATGGTGAGCCGGCGCAGCTCCCGTTCCCCAAAATGCCGGGTTGGATCGTCGTGCACGCTGGCGATGGCACCTACGAGCCGTTTGCCGATCAGCAGGGGAGCCGCCATGACCGACTGAATCGTGCTTTCGGTGTAGCGGTCCGAGCGTCCTTCCCACTCCTGGTAACGGGGAATGATCATCGGCTGGTGGGTCTCTGCGACGCGACCCATCGCGCCTTCGCCGAGACGCATCCGGGTCCCGACCGCGCTCACCGGCAGATTGCTCGCCCGGATCACCAGCTCCTGGGTGTCCTCGTCATAGATCGCGAGCTCACCACCCGTGACGCCGAGAAGGGTGGTCGCGCGTTCCAGGACGGCGGTCAGGAGGCGGGACAGCTCGAGCTGGCCCGAGAGATCCGCGAGCGTATCGAGGAGCGCCTGCTGTTCGATGGCCCGATCCCGCTCGGCGGAGTAGAGCCGCGCGTTCTCGATGGCGATCGCGGCCTGGGCGGCAAAGAGGTTGAGCAGCCGAAGGTCGGCCTCGCCCAGCTTGCGCGCCGGGTCGGAGTGCACCGCGGCGATCGCGCCGACGAGGCGAGATCCGACCAGGAGCGGCACCACCGCGACCGCCTGGATGATGCTGTGGGTGTACTGCTCCGAGCGCCCCGACCACTGCTGATAGTTCGGGATGATCAGCGGCTCGTGGGTGCTGGCGACGTGGCCCATACCGCCGTCGCCCCGGCGCATCCGGGTTCCGATGGACTCCTTGCCGATGCCCTGCGCCGCGACGATGACGAGCTCGTCGCGTTCCTCGTCGTACACCGCGAGCTCTCCGCCGGTGACGCCGAGGAGTGCGACGGCACGGTTCAGCACCGCCTCGAGAAGGGCATCGAGTTGCAGCTCGCTCGAGAGATCGGCCAGGGTATCGAGCAGCGCACGCTGCTCGGAGGTGCGACGGCGCTCCGCCGCGAGCAGCCGGACCCGGCCGATGGCGATGCTCGCCTGGGTCGTCGCCGCGGCCAGGATCTCGAGATCGCCCTGGTTGAAAGCGCCGCTGCCCGATCGCTGCACCACCAGCTCGCCGATCGCGTTCTGGTCCGCCTTGAGCGGCAATCGCAGCTCGGAGACTTCCGCGCCGTCGCGGTCGAAACGCCCCGCGCTGGCCCTGAGGGCGGGCTCGAACGATTCGCTTCCCGCGAGGAAGATGCCCACGCCGTCGAAGCCGAAGACCTGGTGCATGAGCCCTTCGGCGACACCCTGGCAGATGCGCTCTTCATCCTGCGATTCGGCGATCCGCGTGCTGAGGCGGAGCAGCGCCGAGCGCATGACGCCTGGGTGAGGCCCATCCGGCACGGGGTGCCCGGTCATCGGCGGGCGCCTCCCTGCGCGGCCACACGATGCCGGACTTCGGCGACGAGGTCTTCGCTGCTCTGCCCGCCCTTCTGCAACACCCGCGAGACCCCTCCGCTCAGCCGCCGCCGGTCGTCATCGGTCAGTTCCTTCGCGGTGATGACGATCACGTCGGGCGCTCCGGCGGCGGGACGGGCGCGGAGCCCATCGAGAAACTCGAAGCCGTCCATTTCCGGCATCATGAGATCGAGCAGAACGAGGGAGGGCTGCTCGGCGTGTACGCGCTCGAGACCCACGCGTCCATTCTCCGCCTCGGTCACCCGCCAGCCTTCCTTTTCCAGCGAGCGCCGCAGCACCGCCCGGGTGTCGGCGTCGTCCTCGACGATCAGGACGCCGGCGCCCGGAGCTCGGCGGTAGCGCGCCAGCACCGCGGAGAGCCGGGCGCGTTCGATCGGCTTGGTGAGATACTCCGCCGCGCCCAGCGCGAAGCCCAAGTTACGCTCGTCGGTGACGGTGAGCATCACCACCGGAATCGACGCGAGGGCGGGGTCGTCCTTGAGGGCGGCGAGCACGCCCCAGCCGTCGAGCCCCGGCATGAGCACGTCGAGGGTGATCACGTCGGGCCGCTCGGCCCGGGCCAGCCGAATCCCCTCTTCGCCGTTGGCAGCCTCGAGTACCCGGAAGGACTCCTTGGTGAGCATGCGGACCAGCAGTTCCCGGGTCGCGGGATCATCGTCGATCACCAGGACGGTGCCCATGCCGGCCCCGGTACTCGCCGTCGGCTGGGCGGGCGCCGCTTCCTTCGGCTCGCGCACTTCGGCAGGGAGATGCACGGTGAACGTCGTGCCGATTCCCGGGGTGCTGGCGACCGTGACGTCGCCACCCATCATCTCGCAGAACATCCGGCTGATCGCGAGGCCGAGTCCGGTGCCGCCGTACTTGCTCGACGTGGACACCTCGGCCTGGGAGAAGGCCTGGAAGAGACGGCCGAGCTGTTCCGGGGTCATGCCGATGCCGGTGTCTTTCACGGTAAGGACGATGGCATCGCCCCCGGCGCCAGGCTCCCGCCGCGCGCGCAGGGTGATGGCGCCTCGCTCGGTGAACTTGCTGGCGTTGGACAGGAGGTTGAACAGGACTTGGCGGACCCGGGTTAGGTCGGCGCGCATGGTGCCCAGGTCGGCGGCGAGGTCGAGCGCGAGCGTGTTCCCGTTCTTCTCGATGAGCGGGGCCACCGTCGCGGCCACCGCATCGATCGCGGAATGGAGCTCGAAGGTCTCCAGGTGCAGCTCCATCTTGCCCGCTTCGATCTTCGACAAGTCGAGCACATCGTTGATGAGCGCGAGCAGATGGCGGCCCGCCGACCGGATCTTTTGCAGATCTGCGACCGACTCCGGGTGGCCGCGCTCTGCCGCCTCCTCCTCCAGCATCTCGCTGTAGCCGATGATGGCGTTGAGCGGGGTGCGGAGCTCGTGGCTCATGCTGGCGAGGAACTGGCTCTTGGCCGTATTGGCGGACTCCGCTTCCCGGCGCGCCTTGAGCAGCTCGGTGATGTCGTGGTAGAGGCCCATCATCCCGACCAGCGCGCCGTCCACGACCACGGGCACGCCGAGCACCTCCACGTCCACCAGGCTCCCATCCTTGCGGCGGCGCTGCGCGATGGCGCGCACCGACCGGTGATCGAGCGCCTGCGCGGTGTACTGCACCGCCTGCGCCCGGGTTTCCTCGGTGGTGATCAGGTCGTCCAGGTGCTGACCGAGGACTTCCTGCTCGGTGTAGCCGTAGAGCGCCAGGAATGCCGGGTTGCACGAGACCACGATGTGGCTGGTGTCGAGCGTGACGATGGCAACCGGACTGTTGGCCACCAGCTCGCCGAAGTACTGCTGCTGGTGCTGGGCCTGGGTGAAGAGCCGCGCATTCTCGATGGCGATGGCCGCCTCGGGAGCGAACAGCTCGAGGAGCCGGAGATCTTCCGCCCCGAACTCGCGGTCTGGATCAGAGTGGACGCTCGCGATGGTGCCGACCAGCCGGGAGCCGATGAGCAACGGCGCCGCCATGACCGACTGCACGGTGCTCTGGGTGTACTTGGAGGAGCGGCCTTCCCACTCCTGGTAGCGCGGGATGATCAGAGACTCGCGCGTCTCGGCCACGCGCCCCATGGCCCCGTCGCCCAGCGCGATCCGGGTTCCCACCGCGTCGGTGCCCATGTTGTGGCTGGCGACGATGACCAGGTCTCCGGCGCCGTCGTCCCAGGTGGCGAGCTCGCCCCCGGTCACGTTGAGCAGCCCGACCGCTCGCTCCAGCACGCGCTGCAGCACCTTGGAGAGCTCGAGCTCGCCGGCCAGATCCTTCATGGTGTCGAGCAGCGCCTGCTGCTCCTCGGCCCGGCGGCGCTCGACCGTGAAGAGCCGGGCGTTCTCGATGGCGACGGCGGCCTGCGGCGCAAAGAGCTCGAGGAGGCGGAGATCGTCCTGGCCAAATCGGCGTGCCTGGTCCTGGTCCATGAAGGCGATGGCGCCGACCAACTGCCGCCCCATGAGAAGCGGCGCGACCATGACGGCGTGAAAGGCGGCCTGCGCGTATTGCTCGGAGCGCGAGGCCCAGGCCTGGTAATCGGGAATAATGAAAGGCTCGCGCGTCAGGGCGACGTGCCCCATCGCGCCCTCCCCGACTCGCATCCGGGTGCCGGTGGTGTCCTTCCTGCCGAGGTTGTAGCTCGCCACGATCTCGAGCTCCTCGCGGTCGCGGTCGTAGATCGCGAGCTCGCCATGACTCACCCGGAGGAGCTGGATGGCCCGCTCGAGCACCGCCTGCAGCAGATCGGAGAGCTCCAGGCGGGCGGAGAGGTCCGCCATCGTCGCGCGGAGGGCCTCCTGCTCATCGCCGCGGCGCCGCTCCGCGGTCAGCAGCCGGGCCCGGCCAATGGCGATCCCGGCCTGATTGGCCGCGGCTCGAAGCACCTCGAAGTCGTCGGCCCCGAACGCATGGTGCCGGTTGCTCTCCACCACCAGCACGCCGACGAGTTTCTTGTTGACCAGGAGGGGAATGTCCACCTCCGACCCCTCGTTGCGGGTCGGGAGGTATCGGGTGTCCTGGGTGACTTGCGGCGTGTAATGGAGCCGGCCGTCGAGCAGCGGCAGCTCGCTCAGGCCCTGGCCGGGCCGGACCCGGAGCCCCGGGGGCGCGCCCTCCCAGCCGCGGCTCGCGATCACGACCCGGTCGCCGTTCGCGTCGTCCACCAGCAGCACCGCGACGAAATCGAACCCGAGCGCCACGTCCTGCAGCCCCATGACGACGGCCTGGCAGATGTCCCGTTCGGTCTCCGCGGCCGCGATGCCGGTGCTCAATCGCAGCAGCGCCGCCTCCCGGTGGCGGTCGTGGGACGGCTCGGTGCGCGCCGGGATCACGCGGTGGTCTCCGGGACGGCGCGGCGGGCGTGGGCGGCGACCCGGACGCGGACATCCTCGAGCATCAGGTCGATCTCCTGCGATCGTTTCTGCACCACGTCACGCACCGCGCCGTTCAGGCGCCGCCGATCGTCGTCGGTCAACTCCTTGGCGGTGATGACCACGACGGCCGGGGCGTCCGCCGGCTCCCGTGAGCGAAGGCCCTCGAGGAACTCGAACCCATCCATCTCCGGCATCATCAGGTCGAGGAGGACGAGGTCGGGTCGGTCCGCCGCGACCCGCTCGAGGCCGACGCGGCCGTTCTCGGCTTCGGTCACCCGCCAGCCTTCCTTTTCCAGCGAGCGCCGCAGCACGGCGCGCGTCGCGGCGTCGTCTTCGACGAGGAGGACGCCCGCTCCGTCCGTGCGGCGATAGCGCGCGAGCACCGCGGAGAGCTGGGCACGCTCGATCGGTTTGGTCAGGTACTCGGCGGCCCCGAGCGAAAATCCGAGGTTGCGCTGGTCGGTGATGGTGAGCATCACCACCGGGATCGAGGCGAGCACCGGATCGCTCTTGAGCGCCGACAGCACGCCCCATCCGTCCAGCTCGGGCATGAGCACGTCGAGGGTGATCACATCGGGCCGCTCCACGCGCGCTAGGCGAAGTCCCTCCCGGCCATTCCTGGCTTCGAGAACCCGGAACCCATCCTTGTTCAGCATCCGCACCACGAGCTGCCGCGCCGCGGGATCGTCGTCGATCACCAGCACCGTCCCCGCCCCGCCCGTCGGCATGGAGGGCGCGGGGAGGACCGGCTCGCGCTGATCGCGGACCTCGGCCGGCAGCCGCGCGGTGAAAGACGTCCCCTGTCCAGGCGTGCTGGCCACGGTGATCTCGCCGCCCATCATCTCGCAGAACATCCGGCTGATGGCGAGGCCGAGTCCGGTGCCGCCGTACTTGCTCGAGGTGGAGGCTTCGGCCTGTGAAAAGGCCTGGAAGAGGCGGCCAAGCTGCTCCGGCGTCATGCCGATCCCGGTGTCCTCGACGGTGAGAATGATGGTGTCGCCTCCGTCGCTGGGTTCCCGGTGTGCGCGGAGGGTGATGGTGCCGTGCTCGGTGAACTTACTGGCGTTGGAGAGGAGATTGAACAGCACCTGCCGGACCCGGGTCACGTCGGCGCGCATGACGCCCAGCCCGTCGGCGAGTTCGAGGCGAAGGGCATTGTCGTTCTTCTCGATGAGCGGCACCACGGTCGCGGCCACCGCGTCGATCGCGGGCCGGAGCTCGAAGGTCTCGAGATGCAGCTCCATCTTGCCCGCCTCGATCTTGGAGAGATCGAGCACATCGTTGATCAGGGCGAGGAGATGCCGCCCGGCGGATCGGATCTTCTGGAGGTCGGGGACGTAGCTGTCGTGCCCCCGCTCGGCCGCCTCCTCCTCGAGCATTTCGCTGTAGCCGATGATGGCGTTGAGCGGCGTGCGCAGCTCGTGGCTCATGCTGGCCAGGAACTGGCTCTTGGCGGAATTGGCGGCTTCCGCCACCTTCCGCGCGCTGAGCAGCTCGGTAACGTCATGGTAGATCCCCATCATGCCGGTGCGCTCGCCGTCCACCACCACCGGTACCGCGAGCACCTCGACATCTACCATGGTGCCGTCCTTGCGGCGGCGCTGCCCGATGCCCTGTACCGTCTGGTGATCCGCGGCCTGGACGGTGTACGAGACCGCCTCTGCGCGAGTCTCCGGGGTGGTGATGAGATCGTCGAGGTTCTGCCCGATGACCTCTGATTGCGCAAAGCCGTAGAGGGTTTCGAAGGCCGGATTGCAGGAGAGTATCCGGTGCTCGACGTCGAGCACTACGATCGCGACGGGGCTGTTGCGGACCAGAACCTCGAAGTACTGGCGCTCTCTCCGGCCCGCGGTGAACAAGCGCGCGTTCTCGAGCGCGATCGCGGCCTGCTGCCCGAAGAGATTGAGGAGTCGTCGGTCCGCCTCGCTGAATGTCCGCGCCGGATCCTCGTGCCAGACGTTGATCGCCCCGACCGGGCGCCGGCCGATGAGCAGCGGCGCGACCACGACCGCATGGGCATCGATCCGGGCGTACTTCCGGGAGCGGCCCTCCCAGGTCTGGTAGTCGGGGATCATCATCTGTTCCCCGGTCCGCACGACGTGCCCCATCGCTCCCTCGCCGACCTTGAGCCTCGCGTTCCTGGAGTCCTCGCGCATGTTGTGATTGGCGGCGATGACCAGCTCGCCCCGCGCTTCGTCGAAGGTGGCCAGCTCGCCGCCCGCGGCGCCGAGGAGCGTCACCGCCCTGCTCAGCACCGCTTCGAGCAGGCGGGAGAGCTCCAGCTCTGCGGAGAGATCGGTGATAGTGGCGAGCAGTGCCTCCCGCTCATCGGCGCGGCGGCGCTCCCGATCGACGACCCGGTGCTGCTCGTCGAGGAGCCGGATCCGCGCGAGGGCAATGCCGGCATGTTGCGCAGCCGCGGTGAGGATCTCGAGATCGGCGGGCCCGAACGCCTTCGGCTCGCGGCTCTCGACGACGAGCACGCCGAGCACGTCATCGCCGGCGCGGAGGGGAACATCGACCTCCGAGCCGCTGGAGAGACCGGGGACGTACTCCGGTTCCTTCGTCACATCAGGGGTGTAGCGGAGCTGGCCATCGGCGAGCGGCCGAGCGCTCAAGCCTTTACCGGGAGGCACCCGCATGTCGGCAGGGATATCGGCCCAGCCGATCGCCGCGCCGAGGACGCGGTCCCCGGAGGCGGGATCGAGGAGGAAGACGCCGAGGAAATCGTAGCCGAGCGCTTCGTCGTGGAGCCCATCCACCACCGCCCGGCAGATGTCGGTCTCGGTCTGCGCCGAGGCGATGGCCGCGCTCAGCCGCAGCAGGGACGATTGCCGCCGGGCGAGGCTTCCATCCCGCTCCGCGCGGGACGGCTGGGATCGGACGCGTTTGGGCGTGGGGTCCTCCGGGGGATCGCCGGGAGCAGTACCGGTCCCCGCATGGGGTGGCCATGAAAACGTACGGTCCGCTCCGGGCATGTCAAGCGCGCGCGCGTTGCTGGCGCCTGCGTGGCGCGCCGGGTACATTCCGCCGATCCCTTCCCCAGGGCGGTTTCTCCGCTCCCGTGCCCACCGATCTGCGCGACGACCTGCAGGCGACCCTAGGGTCCGGATTTCACGTCACCCGCGAGCTCCCCGCGGGGGGCATGTCACGGGTCTTCGTCGCCGAGGAAGAGCTGCTCCAGCGGGAAATCGTGGTGAAGCTCCTGCCGCCGGACCTCATGGCGGGGCTCAGCGTCGATCGCTTCCGGATGGAAATCCACCACGCGGCCAAATTGCAGCATCCGCACATCGTGCCGGTGCTGGCCGCGGGTGTGATCGAGTACGCCGGCGGTTCCCGCGGGCCGTACTACACGATGCCCCTCATCCGGGGCGACACGCTTCGCGCCCGGCTCGTCAAGGACGGACCACTGCCACATGAAGAGGTACGTCGCATCCTCTGCGACGTCGTGGATGCGCTGGCCCACGCCCACGATCACGGCATCGTCCACCGCGATATCAAGCCGGACAACATCTTTCTCGTTGGCAAGAGCGCGCTGGTCACGGATTTCGGTGTCTCCAAGGCGCTGACGCCCTCGCGTCCCGAAGGACTCGTCACCGGTGTGGGCGTGACGCTGGGGACGCCGGGATACATGGCGCCGGAGCAGGCCGCCGCCGAGCAGAATCTCGACCACCGGGCGGACATTTATTCCGTCGGGGTGCTGGCCTATGAACTGCTGACCGGCCATCGTCCCTTCAGCGGACCAACGATTCAGAGGTTGCTGGTCGCGCAGGCGGTTGAAACCCCGGTGCCGATCCGGGAGCGCCAGCCGTCGGTTCCTCCCGCGCTCGCCGCGATCGTCATGCGATGTCTCGAGAAGCGGCCCGACGACCGGTTCGAGAGCGCCCACGCGCTGATGCTTGCTCTGGAGCAGCTTCCCAGCGGAAATCACACCGCGGTCTCTCCGGTCCCCGGCCGGCATTCCCGCTTGCGGCCCTTGCTGCTGACCGCCGCCGCGATCGCGCTCACCGCGGTGGTGGTCTGGCGGCTGGCTCGCCGGGGAAACGATTCCGTCCCGGTGCCCGGCGGGCAGGTCGCGTCGGTGGCGGTGCTGCCCCCGGAGTACTTTCGGCCCGATTCCGCGGTCGCGGGGACGCTCGCCGATCTCGTGGATTACATCAGCAACAACCTGAGCCGCGTCGAAGGGCTCAAGGTGGTGAACTACATGTCGGTGGGCGCCTTCCTCCGGCGCGGGAGCACCCCCACGCTCAAGGAAATCGGCGAAGCACTCGGCGTGCAGTACTTCGTGCTCTTCGTGCCGCGCCGGAGCGGACGCGGTGCGGAGGTCGCGGTGCAGCTGATCGCCGCCGCCACGCAGGCGCAGCTCTGGGTGGCGAGCTACACCCCCGATTCGACGAATTTCGAGGACATCGACGCCGACGTGGTGTCCCGCGTGACGCATGCGCTGCTGGGGGTCGGCGCCACGCTGCCGAGGGAGACCTATGCGGGCCGGGCTCGGCGGGAAGGCGCGCACGGAGAATACCTGGCTGGCCAGCGCGCGCTCCGGCGGCGGACGCCGGAAGGCATCGCGGAAGCGATCCGCCATTTCGAGAGTGCGGTGGGTCTCGATTCAATCCACGCGGAGGCGGTGGGCCGGCTCGCCACCGCGCTCGCGCTCCAGCTGAGCTACGGCTATCGCACCACGCTCCCCAGCTACCCGACCGCCGCGCGCGCGCTGGCGCTGGCGGAACGGGCCATCAGCCTCGATCCGGCGCGCGGCAACCCGGTCGCCTTCCGTGCCTATATCGAATACCTGACGTACGCCCCGCTCGAGACGGTGCGCGCCGACTTTGAGCGGGCGATCGCCATGCGGCCGTCCGAAGCGGATGTCGCGGGGTGGCACGCGCTCATGTTGCTGCGCCAGGGGGAGATCGATCGCTCGTTGCAGGAATCGCAGCGGGCGCTGGAGCTGGATCCGCTCTCCTCGGCGCGGCATCTGTCGCTCGCGCTCGCGGCCCTCGGGGCGCGGCGGTATGACCTCGCGGTGGTCGCGGCCCGGCGCACCCTCGAAACTGAGCCGAGCCTTCGCCGCCCCCGCCAGGTGGAGGCGCTGGCGCTGCTCCTGCAGGGGCGGGCGGGGGAATGCGCCACAATGGATCTCTGGCCCTACCTCGGCGTGAAGGCGCTCTGTCTGCGTGCAGTGGGACGGGAGGCGGAAGCGACCCAGCTGGTCGATTCGCTCCGGCGCGCCGCCACCGCGGTCGGCGACGCGGGATCGGTGTACTCCGATGTGGTGCTCGCGCAGGAGCTGGCGACTTACTATGCCTGGCTCGGGGACGGCGGGGAAACGCTGAAGTTCGTCCGCCTTGCCTTCGAGCGCTCACCCGTCGGCATCGACCAGCGTCTCATTCAGTCGGGGCTGTTCGACAAGGTCCGGAAGACGCTGGGATTCGAAAGCGAGCTGCGCCGGCTGGAGGAAGGAACCTGGCCGCGGGTGCTGGAGCAGCGGCAGCGACTGGAAAGCCCGGATGGGGGCGTCCCGTTCGCCGCGCGTCCGGGCCTCCGGCCCCCGGTGTCCTGAGCCATGGCCGAGACACCGGCGGGGAAGAAGCCGCGACGCACTGGCAAGAAGGCGGAGCCCGAGCCGCGCGGGCTTACCGCGCGGCAGGCCGGAGGCGGGGTCCCACCCGCCGCGATCATGCGCCTCATGGAGGCCATCGAGGGGGACGGCGGCGCGGTGATCGGGCCGTACCGCGAGCCACTCGGGAGCCTCTGGCAGGTGATCGCGGCGCTCCCGATCGAGCGAGTGGAGCCGACCCCGTATCAGCGCGATCTGTCCGAGCCACACGTCACCCGGCTCGCCGTCGCGATGGAGAAGCTAGGACGCTTCGTAGATCCGATCATCGTCGTTCGCACCGAGGAAGGGAAGTACTGGACTCCGAACGGGAACCATCGGCTGGCCGCGCTGCGCTCGATGGGGGTGCGGTCGGTCGTGGCGCTCGTGGTTCCCGAGCCGGAAGTGGCCCATCGGATCCTGGTGCTCAACACCGAGAAGGCGCACAACGTTCGCGAGCGCGCCATGGAGGTGATCCGGCTGGCGGAAGCGCTGTGCGGGATGGACGACCGTCCGGAGCGGGAATACGCCACCGAGTTCGAAGAGCCCGCTTTGCTCACGCTCGGACTCTGTTACCAGCAGAACGGACGCTTCTCGGGCGGGGCCTACCATCCCGTGCTGAAGAGAACGGAGACCTTCGGCTCGGCAAAACTCTCCCGCGCGCTGGCGGCCCGCCGGGACCGGGCGGGACAGCTGCTCGAGCTCGACGCAGTGGTCGTCGAGGCCGTGACGCGGCTGCGGGCGCGGGGACTCGAAAGTCCCTACCTCAAGGCGTTTGTGCTGGCCCGGATCAATCCGATCCGATTCACCCGGGCCAAAGCGGATCCCGACGAGGTCATCGCCCAGATGCTCATCGCGGCCAAAAAGTTCGATGCGGGGAAGATCCGACCGGATCAGATCGCGCGGACGGGAGGGATGGCCGAGGAGGGGTGATGGGAGATCTCCGCGACCAGGTCCAGGATACTTTGGGCCGCGCTTTCACCGTCGAGCGTGAGCTCAGCGGCGGCGGCATGTCGCGCGTCTTCGTCGCGACCGAAAACCGCCTCAACCGCCGCGTCGTGGTAAAGGTGCTCCGGCCCGAGATCGCCGCGGCCACCAGCGCCGAGCGGTTCGAGCGGGAAATCGCTGTCTCGGCCCGTTGCCAGCATCCCCATATTGTCCCGCTCCTCACCGCCGGGCAGATAGGCGGGATTCCCTATTTCACCATGCCGTTCGTGGAAGGGGAGTCGCTGCGCGACCGCCTCGTGCGCGGCGGGCCGGTACCCGTGGCCGAGACCGTCCGTCTGCTCGGCGAAGTCGCCGATGCCCTCGCCTACGCGCACCGCCAGGGCATCGTCCATCGCGACATCAAGCCGGAAAACATTCTGCTCCAGGACGGTCACGCCGTGGTGGCCGACTTCGGGGTGGCGAAGGCGCTGCATTTGGCCACGCGGGCGGAGGTTCCTTCCCAGGCGACTGGCGTCGGCGTTGTAATCGGCACCCCGGCCTACATGGCGCCGGAACAGGCGATGGGGGATCCCGGCGTGGACCATCGCGCGGACCTCTACGCGCTCGGCATCGTCGGCTATGAGCTGCTCACCGGCCATCACCCATTCGGGGGAGTCACTCCTGCGGCCATACTGTCGGCCCAGCTCGCCCGGACGCCCCCTCTCGTGACGCGCGAGCGCCGGGACTGTCCTCCGGCACTCGCGGCGGTTCTCGGGCGCCTGCTCGCGAAGGATCCTGCGGAGCGTCCGGCCAGCGCGGACGAAGTGCGCGCCGAGCTGCAGGCGATCGGCAGCGGGATGCCGGTCGCCGGTGCGCGGAGACGGATGCGCCGCGGGGTGCTGCTCTGGTCCGGAATCGGAGTGCTCGCCGTCGCCGTCGGGCTGTACCTCGTGCGGCGCCCGAGAGAATCGGTAGCTGCGCCCGGGGCCTCTCCCGAGACGGCAGTGAAATCGCTCGCGGTATTGCCCTTTCAAAACATCGGTGGTGACTCGACCACGGATTATTTCAGTGCGGGGATCGCGGAGGAGCTGATCAGCGCGCTCGGGCGGCTGGAAGGATTGCGGGTGGCCTCGCGAACCTCCGCCTTCGCTGCCAGGGCGCGAAGCACGGACCTGCGCGAGATCGGGGGGCGCCTCGGGGTCGGCGCCGTGCTCGAGGGAACGGTCCAGCAGAGCGGGCAGCGAGTGAAGGTCACGGCCCGCCTCGTGGACGTGGCCCGGGACGCGCAACTTTGGGCTGGAGAATATCGCAGCGAGCTGCGCGACGTGTTCGCGGTGCAGGACACCATCGCCCACGCGATTGCGACTGCGCTCAAGGTGACCCTCACCGGCGGGAGGGAGGCGGCGCTGGTTGAGCGCGGCACCAGTGACTTGATGGCCCACGACCTGTACTTACGGGGACGCTATTTTCTCGCCTTCCGGACCCCGGCGGCTCTTCGCAAGGCCCGTGAGGCATTCGAGGTGGCGGTGGGGCGGGACTCGACCTATGCCCCCGCGTGGGCCGGCCTGGCCGACGCCTACAATCTCGGGGTTCCCTTCGGAGCTGTCCCGCCCGACGTCGCCCTGCCGAGGGCGAGGGCTGCCGCCCTACGCGCCTTGGCCCTCGACTCGACCCTCGCCGAGGTGCACACCTCGCTCGGCTTCATCGCGATGTTCATCGACCGGGACTGGGCCGAAGCGGCGCACCGCTTCGGCCGGGCCATCGAGCTGAATCCGAGCTACGTCCAGGGCAGGCTCTTTCGCGCCTGGTTGTTCATGCTGACTGGGCGGCCAGCCGATGCGCTGACTGAAATCGAGCGGGCCCAGGCGCTGGATCCCCTTTCGCTGATCATCCGGACCCGGATCGGGTCGATGCTGCACTACGCGGGACGCGACCGGGATGCGATCGGTGCCTTCCAGCGGGCGTTGGAAATCGATTCCACGTTCGCCCATGCTCTCGCCGGTCTCGCGCTCTCCTACGCGATGACGGGACGCTTCAAGGAGGCCCTGGCGCTCCGGCCGGAGCTCGAACCGATGTTCGGGAACTACGAGGCGGGCGAGTGGGGCGTGGTCCTCGCCCTGGCCGGGCGGCCCGCCGAGGCGAGGCGCGTGCTGAATGAGCTCGAGGCGCACCGGAAGCAGCGCTATATCTCGGCGGACGCCTTCGCCGTGATCCACGCCGCGCTGGGCGACCCCGACGCCGCCTTCGCCGAGTTCGACCGGGCGTTCGCGGAGCACGCCTGGTCCCCGACGATCGCGATGGTCGAGCCGGTGTTCAAACCGCTGCATCAGGACCCACGCTGGGCTGCCTTGATGCGGAAGCTCAACTTCGGGGAGCGGTGAGACCTCTCACCGTTTAACCACCCCGATATTCGCAACTGTCCCGCCCTTGAGGATCGTCGGCAGCGCGTTGATGTAAAGCACCAATCCCGCTGCGGGCGCGGTCACCTCGAAGAGCTTCCGGCCCAGATAATCGGTGACGTGGCCCAGCTTCGCGCCCGCCGCGACCTGCTCGTCGCGCCGGGCCGCGGGATAGAAGATCCCATTCGAATCGCTGCTTACCGTCACCACCTTCTCGATCCACACCGGCTTCGCGACTGAGTGCACCGGCCGGTCCAGCATCCGCAGGTAACCCATCACATTCAGACAACCGCTGACCAGTGCTTCGATATCGGCCGGCATGACGGTGCCCGCGGAGCCGGCCTCGGCGGTGATCGATGGCTTGCCGCGGGTCGTCGCCGTGTTCTCCAGATAGCGCGAGGCGGCGGGATCCTTGGGACGGTCGGTGGAAATGATGATGTGGTCGAGCCCGAAGGCCAGCACCATCCCGCGGGAAATCGAATCCTGCGCCGCATTACCGCTGACGGTCCAGTAGCTGTAGGGCCGCAGGCTCTCGTCGAGATCACCACCATGGAGATCGATGAGATGGTCGCTTCTCTCGACGATCTCGCGGGTGATGAGAAACGAAGCGCGCTCGGTCTGGGTGCCTCCCGGGTTGCCGGGGTAGAACCGGTTCATGTTCTTCCGGTCCACCGGATTGAGGTGGGGAACTCTCTGTTCGAAGGAAGGAACGTTCACCAGGGGCACGATGATGACGGTGCCGCGGAGCCGCCTGGCGTCGAGTGTGGCGATCAGCTTCTGGAGCGCCAGGATCGAGGCGTACTCGGTCCCGTGCGAACCGGCGGTGATCGCGAGCACCGGCCCCGGCGAGGCGCCATGCACGACCGCGACGGGGATGCTGGTGCCCGAGTCGACCCCTGCCGGCACCGCCAGGGCGCCGTAGCCGGTTTCTCCCCGCCGCGCCGTGGCGGTTCCCACCGTGAACGTCGGGTGCGGATCGGCCGGCTGCTGCAGCGCGACCGCCGCCAGGAACACGAGACCCAGGATCCCCATGGCTTTCCTCCCGAAGATTCCGGCTGCATGTTACTCGGGATTCTGGGCCACGGCGAGGGACGGATGATTCGACGGGAATTCACGAGACGGATGCTTGCTGGTCTCACGACCTTCGCGCTCCCCTGGACCAACCGGAAGCAGGCGACCCTCCGCGTGGATGGAAGCCGTCTCCAGGCTCACCTTTCCGCCCTCTCGGAATTCGGCAGAAACCCCGAGGGCGGAGTCTCCCGTGTGGCCTACACCGAGGCCGATCGGCAGGCGCGGGAGGTGGTGCTCGGCTGGATGCGCGAGGCGCATCTGGAGGCCGGAGTGGATGCCGCGGGGAACCTCGTCGGGCGCCACGCGGGACGAGAGCCCTCGCGAAAACCGCTGCTTATCGGCTCACATATCGACTCCGTTCCCCAAGGCGGGAATTTCGATGGCGACGTCGGCTCGGTCGGTGCGATCGAGGTGGCCCGAATGCTGGAGGCCGCCGGTGTGACCCTCCGGCATCCCCTGGAGGTCGTGATCTTCCAGAACGAGGAAGGCGGAACGACAGGGAGCCGGGCGATGGCGGCGGGATTGACGCCGGCGGAGCTCGATCGCGTGGCGCAAAGCGGCATGAGCATCCGCGACGGCATCCGTTTCCTCGGCGGCGATCCCGATCGCCTGGATTCAGCCCGACGCACCCGCGGGGACATCGCGGCCTACCTCGAGCTCCACATCGAACAGGGCGGCGTGCTCGATGAGACCGGGATTCCGATCGGCGTGGTCCTCGGAATCGTGGGGATCCGCCACTGGGATATCACCATCACCGGCTTCGCGAATCATGCCGGGACCACACCGATGAGCCGCCGCAGGGACGCGCTGCTTACCGCCGCGCGATGTACCGAGGCGGTCAACCGGATCGTGCGGAGCATTCCGGGACGCCAGGTCGGGACCGTCGGAAAGCTCGTTGTCGAACCGGGAGCGTACAACGTCATCCCGGGGCGGGTCAGCTTCGGACTGGAGCTTCGCGATCTCGACGACGCGAAGGTCCTCCGGCTCTACCAGCGGATCCTGGCCGAGTGCCGGCGGCTCGGTGCGGTGGATGGAACCGCGCTGACCTCGACGGAGACCTTGGCGATCACTCCGGCGCTGACCGATCCGGTGATCCGGGGAGAGATTGCCGGGGCTGCCCAGGAGCTGGGACTCCGCACTCTCCGGTTACCCAGCGGGGCGGGACACGACGCGCAGGAGATGGCGCGGCTCGGACCGGTAGGTATGATCTTCGTGCCCAGCCTCGGCGGGATCAGTCACTCGCCCAGAGAATTCTCCCGGGCCGGCGATATCGAGAACGGCGCCAACGTGCTGCTTCACACCCTCCTGCGACTCGATACGGCGTTCTAGGGAAGCTCTGAACCAGCTCGGTGGAAGGATCGTTTCGTGAGCGGGGAGTCGATTGGTCCCCCTCGCGCATTGGTTTGATGCGCGTGCGGGCACCGACTCCAGCCTCGGATCTCCCGTGCAGTCTAAACCGAAGCTCCGGCAGCTCCTGCGGTCGAATCTCCGACTCCGCCATTGCAGCCCTCGAACCGAGGAGGCGTACACCTGGTGGGTCCGCTGGTTCGTGCGCTATCACGGCGTACGGCATCCGGCGGAGATGGGCGAGGCGGAGGTGCGAGGGTTCTTGATCCATCTGGCGGACGAGCGGCACCTCGGGGCGAGCAGGCTCAACCAGGCGTTGGCGGCGCTGCGCTTGCTGTACGCCGAGGTGCTGCGCCGCCCGGTCGGGGCACTCGGGCCGCTCCCGCGGGCGAAGCAGCCGACCCGGCTGCCGGTGGTGCTGACGGTCGAGGAGGTCCGGCGGGTCCTCGCCGAGCTGCCGGGGGTGTCGCGGTTGATCGGCCTGGTGCTGTACGGAAGCGGCGCGCGATTGCTGGAGTGTCTCAGCCTACGGGTCACGGACGTGGACCTCGCCCGAGGCGAGCTCATGATCCGGCGGGGGAAGGGCGCGAAGGATCGGGTGACCGGGCTGCCGGGGGTCGCGCGCGGAGCATTGTCCCGGCAGCTGGAGCGGGTGGCGGCGCTTCATCGGGCTGACGGTGAGGTCGGCGCGGAGGCTTGGTGGGTAGAGCTCCCGGGGGCGTTGGGGCGAAAGTATCCGACGGCGGGGCGGAGTCTGCCCTGGCAGTGGGTCGTTCCGGCGACCCGGCGGTACCGTGACGTCGCCACGGGGCAGCTTCGTCGCCACCATCGGCACGAGTCGGCGATGCAGCGGGCGATGTCGGCGGCGGTCCGGCGGAGCGGCATCCGGCATTCCTTCGCGGCACACCTGCTGGAGAGCGGGGCGGACATCCGGACGGTGCAGGAGCTGCTCGGTCATCGGGACGTGACGACGACCATGATTGACACGCCTGTGCTGAACCGCGGGGGGCTGGGGGTGACGAGCCCGGCGGACCGGGGCGGCCTGGGGGAGCTCCTCGGAGGGTTGGCGGATTAGGCCGCCGGCCGGTAGCGTGAAGGGGAATGGGCCAAGGGTGGTGGGGCCCAATGTTAGTTAGGCGCACGCCGAAAGGAGTCAACTGTGGCTCACAAAGAGTTTGGCACGCGAGAAGACTATCGAGTTGCTTTCCTCGGGTTAGACCGAGAAGGAATTACCCCCAAGCAGCGCGAACTTCTCTTGGCACACTACAATGCTCCCAACCACACCACGACTTGGGCTGATTTGGCCGAAAAGGTGGGTTATGCGAACAGGAACGCTGTCCAACTTCAGTACGGTAAGCTAGCACGTGGTATCGATAGCCGCCTCGGCGTCGTCGAACCTCCGGTCTCGGATCATTTCATAGGTGAATTCTGGGGCTACGTCCTGTCCGACGTTGCAACAAAACCAGGTAGTCGTGGCCACACTGCGTATACACTGCGATCGGAGGTCATAGCTGCTCTCAAAGAGCTACGCTGGATTGCCTGACCTTGACCGGGCCGGTCGTCTGTCGTCATTTGCGAGAGTAATTCGATCTTAATGCGGCAGGGACATGCCTTACAATTCAGTGCCTCCGCCCGTCTGCTTCCATCTCGCTGTGATTGTTGGATCAGCAAGGCGCGTCACGGCTGCGCCTAACCAGCGCTTGCTGCCGCCGTGACCCCGCAGCAGAAGCGCGATTCGTTAGGCCGCAGAAAACACACTCTCCCTCACCACCACCCGACCTCGGAGGTTCTATGAAGCGAGTCACTGGCATTGGCGGCATCTTCTTCAAAGCCAAAGACGCTCCGGCACTACAGGCTTGGTACAAGCGGCACCTCGGAATCGATGTCCAAGAATGGGGCGGAGCTGCCTTCGATTGGACCGACGCCGAGGGCAAGCCGGTTGCAGGCACAACTGCCTGGTGCATCGATCCGCAAGAAAGTGATCACTTTGCTCCGAGCTCTGCTCCCTTCATGGTCAACTACCGGGTGGAGGATCTCCACGCCCTGGTCAAAGTCTTGCGCGAAGAAGGCTGCAACGTTCTCGAGAAGATCGACGATTCCGAGTACGGGAAGTTTGCCTGGGTCATCGATCCAGAAGGAAACAAGGTAGAACTTTGGCAACCGCCTGCCGGCCAATGACCAGGGCAGTCGGCCTCAGCACGAATCTGCGGCCTAACCCTTCGTTGCACCGGACTGCCTTCGGCAGCCGGTGAACTCAAACGTTAGGCGGCACCACGCATCAGTGCGGAGCGAGATGACCATGCGTCCTCTGCGAGGGGCGGCCGTGTAGATTCCCCTACCTGCCTGATGGCCTTCTTCATGGTGATGTGGATCCTGGGGATGGACAGCGACGTGCGGAAGGCGATCGAGGGCTATTTCACCAACCCGGTGGGCCTGGCGCAGGGATACTCCTCGGGCGTGAGTCCGATCTCGAACGGCAGCTCGCCGACCGTGGTGAAGACGCCGAACCCGCTGCGCCTGATCACGCGCAGCTTCGAGGAGCAGAACTACCGCGAGCTGGCGGGCCGCATCGAGGCGCGCCTCCGCTCGGCCGATGGGCTCACCGATATCGCCGCGCAGATCGAGGTGGTGGTGACGCAGGAGGGCTGCGCATCGAGCTGGTGGAGGGGGGCGATGGGGAGATGTTCTTCGCCCTGGGCCAGTCCGAGCTGAAGCCGGCGGCGGCGCGGGCGCTCGCGGCCATCGCGACCGAGCTGAAGGAGTCCGCCACCTCGCTGGTGGTGGAGGGGCACACCGACGCGGCGCCGTTCGGGGCCCGCAGGTACAGCAACTGGGAGCTGTCGGCCGATCGGGCGAACGCGACGCGGCAGGCGATGGAGTCGGCCGGCCTGGGGGCGTACCGGATCAAGGAGATTCGCGGCTACGCCGACCGCTCGTTGCGGAATCCGAACGACCCGCTGGACAGCGCCAATCGGCGCAGTTCGATCCTGCTGCCGTTCTCGTCCGAGGCGCCGTCGCTGCCGGGGACCGAGGCGCGTCCCGCGGGGTCGCCAGGGGCGGTGTGACGCTCGAACGGCACGCCGAGCGTCCTTCTACCCGCAGCTCCCTTCGCCCCGAGAATGAATCCCAACCACGCACGGCCGCATGCCCTGACCCGTTCTATATACTTTGCAATACAAAGTACTTGACAATGCACGCAACTTTGCGGATATTTGCCCCATGAGCGAAAAATCGGAGGATACGAGTCCGTCATCGAGTGCGGTGAAGGGCGAGCCCAGGCTGCTCTGGGCCACGGCGGCAGCGGTCGCGGGCTTCGGAAACTGGATGCTGTTCGATGCCCTGCCCGGGATCAACTGGGTCCTGTGGACCGGCGCGGCCGTGGCCGGCCTGCTCGTGTTTTCCCGCTCGCGCGGCCATCCTCCGCGGTCCGTCCTGATCATGGGCGGCGCCCCAATCGTGATTGCCGGAGCGGCGGCGGTGACCGCCAGTCCGGGCCTGTGGGCGCTGATCTGCCTGGCGATTGTCTGCTTCCTGGCGATGCAGATGTTGCTGACCGCCGGCCCTTCTCCCCGATCGATCACCGCCCGCTTCGCCGCGACCGCGCCTCTGGTGGCGCTCAGGATCGCGGCGGTTCAGGCGATGCGCCGCGGCGTCCAAGCTACGCACCGCATCCGGTCGACCCGGGCTCGGGCGTGGGTCCGGGGCCTCGCCATCACCCTGCCGGTGCTCGTCGGCTTCGCGCTGCTGCTCGCGGGGGCGGATCCCGTCTTCGCGGCCTGGCGGGATGCGGTCGAAATCCTCGTCGGGGAATTATTGCTGCGCGTGGGGTTCTTCGTGGCCCTTCTCGTGGTCGTGCTCGGCGCCTATGGCTACGCGTCCAGCGAGTCGGGAAGCCCCCCCGCGATGGAGGGCAAGGCCCCCGATCGATGGCTGGGATCGACTGAGCGCTTCATGCTGCTCGCCGGCGTCGCCGCCCTGTTCTGGCTGTTCCTGGCGGTTCAGTTGGGCTATCTCTTTGGCAACCTCCCCCGGATCCCCGCCTCCGGGATCACCTTCGCCGAGTATGCCCGGCGTGGCTTCGGCGAGCTATCCATCGTCGCCTCAG
>CAZHSO010000021.1:11208-42374 GCA_964535105.1 uncultured Gemmatimonas sp. | reverse complement strand
CTCCAGTCACGACACCCTTGTCGGGGTCGAAGCTCACCGCATTGAGGGTATTGTCGGGCCGGGCGTAGACCAGCACGCCGGCGGTGTAGCGGATCTCGACGATCGGGAAATCCATCAGGGGCGTGACTGCGCCGGTCTCGAGATCGCGCACACCGGCGAGACCGGAGTTCGACGCGGCGCTCATCACCACCAGCGCCTTGCGATCGCCGGGCAGAATCTGCTGAATGACCGGACCATTCCCCAGTGAATCTCCCTCAAACGGTGCGTCGGAGGTGGTAGCTCCGGGACGAGTCCGATAGGTCCCGCCGCCGAGCATCGGGGTCCACCAGATGGAGCCATCGGATGCCCAATCCAGAAACCCGGTCGTGGCGACCGCGGGGACAGTACTCCAGGTTCCTGCCGAGATCGGGGCACGCTGCATGCTCGAGCTGCTTCGGGGCGAAAGAAGGTACTGGCCGTCTGGGGAGATCCGGAGATTGCGAATGCCGGCGCTGTTCGGCATCGCGGTGGCACTCGCCTCATCGAGGCGCCGCAGCGCCACGAAATCGTCGGCCAGGCCGTTGGCGGCAAAGGCCACGAGCTTGCCGTCCTGCGAGATGTCGAGAATGCGGGCCAGCCCCGCGCTGACCACCGCGCCCTGTTCAGGTGGCAGGATCGCCAGCCGGGACGGCGCCGCGCCGGACTCGGGCCGCGGGGCGGTCCAGCGGCCCAAGAGCAGGCCGAGTCCGGCTAGGACCACCGCCCCCACAGCCAACAACGCGGTGCGTCGCGGAGAAGGCCGGAGCACTGCGCTGGTCGCCCTCGTGGTGCCTTGGTACCGCGCGGTACCTCCGTCAGCGAGCGCCCCCGCGAATTCCGCCGCGCTGGCGAATCGGTCCGCCGGCAGCTTCTCCATCGCGTGATGCACCGCCGCCTCGACGTGGAGCGGCACCGTCTTACGCAGCAGCGAGAGCCGGCGGGGCTCCTCGGTCATCAGCTTCGCGATCACCGCCTGGGTAGAGGTGCCCGTGAACGGCGGCTCGCCGCCCAGCATCTCGTAGCTCACCGCGCCGAACGCATAGATATCGCTTCGGGCGTCGAGCTCCCGCTCTCCGGTCGCCTGCTCGGGACTCATGTACTGGGGAGTCCCCAGGGACAGCCCGGTCTGGGTCAGTCGCGCCCCGCCGGCCTGCTTCACGGCGAGCGAGATGCCGAAGTCCGCCACCAGCGGCTGGCCATCCTGCAGCAGGATGTTTTCCGGTTTGATGTCGCGGTGGATCACCCCATGGCGATGGGCGTAGTCGAGCGCGGCGGCCACACCGCGCGTGATTCCTATCGCGTCATCGATCGGAAGCTGCTTTTCCCGCGACAGCCTGCCGCGCAGCGACTCCCCTTCCACATACGGCATGACGTAGTAGAGCAGCCCGTCGGCCGTGCCGGAATCGAAGAGCTGGAGAATGTTGGGATGCTGCAGGTGGGCCGTGGTCTTGATCTCGGCGAGAAACCGATCGGCGCCCAGCACGGCCGCCAGCTCGGGGTGCAGCACCTTGAGCGCGACCCGGCGGCCGTGCTTGAGATCTACGGCGAGATAGACCGTGGCCATGCCGCCCTCGCCGAGCTTGTGCTCGACGCGGTAGCGCTCGGCGAGTGCCGAGGTCAGCCGCTGCAGCGGTTCACTAATAGACCGGCCCTGGAGGAGGGGAGCGACGTCCTGAAGATACCCCGCACCGGAGCAATGGAGGAATCATTAGGCTGTCGCTCATGTCACCTCGTCTCCAGCTTGGCCAGCATCGCGGCAGCCCGCGGGTCCTTCCGCAGCTTGTCGAATCGCGGCGAACGGGAGAATGTCACCAGCCAACTGTCATGCTGGGCGATCGCCTCGGCGAGGAGCGCCACGGCGGCCTCGTGGTCGCCAAGCTCCTCGAGCGCCGCCGCGGTGGCACCCGTCGCCGGAACCCGGCCGCCCGATCGCACGCGCATGGTCTCGAGCGCGGCGCGCGCCTCGGTTGCCCGGCCCGCCCGGGCATACGCGTAGGCGAGCATACCGTGCGCCTCCTCCGGACGGCCGGCGGGCAGCACCGCGACATTCCGCTCCAGCAAGGCGACGGCTTCCGCGACGCGTCCCATCCCCAGCAGCGCGTTGGCCCGCTGAGCCCATGCCAGCATGAACGTGGAATCCAGCGCGATGGTAGCGCTCGACACCGAATCGGCGGCCGCTAAGCGACGCTCCGTTACCAGAACCTGGGCTTCCCAGATCCTCGCGATCAGCGAGGCGGGCTCGAGCGCCTGTGCCCGCGCCACCCGAGCATGCGCGGCAGGGAAGTCGCCCAGCCGGTTGGCGAGTAAGCCGTACCAGCCCCAGGTACTGGCCACCGTGGAGTCGAGCGCCAGGGCGCGGCGGTAGTTGGTCTCGGAGCGGCTCAGCTCGCCCAGCAGCATGTACGCGAAGCCCAGTGCGGTATGCGATTCGGCGATGGTCGAGTCGATCCCGATGGCGCGTTCGGCCGCGGCGACGGCGCTGGTCATGATCGGCGTGGTGCTGTCCATCACGTACGCAGGAAGCACAGCCAGGGCCATCGCCAGCGAAGCCTGCGCCCGGGCGTACTTGGGATCCCGTGCGACGGCCCGCTCGAACAGGCCGATCGCCTGCTGCAGGGCGGGCGCGCCGCGCCGGTTGAAGAGCACCAGCCCCTGGAGGAAGATGGCGTGCGCCTCGGGGTCGGCGGTTTCGGCCCGGGTTGCCCGTGCGGGCCGGCCGCCCAGCGAGCCCAGCAACGTGGTCGCGACAGTCCGGGCGATCTCGTCCTGCACCTCGAACACGTTGGTGAGCGGCCGGTCGTACCTCTCGGTCCAGCGAACCGAGCCGTCTGTGGCCGAGAGCAGCGAAACGTTGATCCGCACCTGGCCCTGGGCGCGCTGCACCGTGCCGGTGAGCACTGAGCTCACGCCGAGCTCTTTGGCAATGGCGCGTTCGTCGAGTCCTCTGGCCTGGAGCGCACCGGCGCTCACCCGTCCGATGACCCGCACGCCGTTCTTGGCGAGGGCGCGGGTGATTTCCTCGGCGAGACCGATGCCGAAGTAATCATCGGCCTTGTCGCCGCTCAGGTTCGCCAGCGGGAGCACCGCGAGAGACTGCTCGGCCTCCGGGACTACCGTGGGTGCAGTCCCGCGCTGGCGGAGGGCCCACACACCCAGCGCCCCGACGATCACGCCAACCGCAACAAGAATCTCCGTCATTCGGCGGCGCGGCACCCGGACCGCCGGCGTCGGAAGCGACGGCACCGGCGTCGCCGCCGTATCGAGCGCGGCCAGCACCAGTGCGGCGGAGGCCGGACGACGGTCGGGCTCCTTCTCGAGGCATTGCAGCACCAGCGCCGCGAGCGCCGGTGGCACGGTGGGATGGGTTCCGGTGAGGGGGGCCGGGGTTTCGCTCAAGTGCGCGGTGATGAGCTGCTGCGGCGTGGTGCGAGCGACAAACGGGTGCGCGCCCGCGAGGAGCTCGTACGCCATCACGCCCCAGGCGTAGAGGTCGGTGCGATGATCCACCGCGTCGCCCACCGCCTGCTCCGGCGCCATGTACGCCGGGGTGCCGATCGTACCACCAGCCTGCGTGAGCGTGCCGCTCGCGGCCCCATCCTGGGTGCGCGAGGCGGTGAGCGCCTTGGCGATCCCGAAGTCGGTCACCACCGCTGTGCCGTGCGAGAGCAGCACGTTATCGGGCTTGATGTCCCGGTGCACTATGTCTTCGCTGTGCGCATAGGCCAATGCGCGGGCGACGTCGCGCAGGATGCTGACGCTCTCCGCGAGGCCGATGGGTGCGCCGCTCGCCATCCGGGACCGGAGCGACTCGCCCTTCACGTACGGCATGGTGTAGTAGGGCACGCCATCCGCGACGCCGGCGCTCAGGACCGGGACGATATTCGCCTGTTGCAGCCGCGCCGCCAGCTTCATCTCCCGGGCAAAGCGCTCGGCGCTCAATCCTTCCGTCAGCTCCGCGGCGACGACCTTGATGACCACGGGCCGGCCCAGCGCGGTCTCCTCCGCAAGGAACACCTGCGACATCCCGCCGCCGCCCAGCTCCCGCTCGATGCGGTAGCGGTCGGACAGGGCGGCGCTGAGCCGTTCGTTCACGCCGCCGCTCACTGGTTGGCCGCGTCCACGGCGCGCTTCATTGCCTTCACCCATCCCGGCACCACGCGCACGTAGTATCCGAGGTTTTCGGACGGCGTCTGGAGGTAGACCAGGTCACCTCCCGGCATGATGGCGTGCGACCAGCCGGGCGTATCGGCCCAACGCGGGTCGGCGAAGAGCAACTCGGGCTTCCCCACCGGCGCACTCGCCGCTGCGTTGATCATCACCCGCATCAACGACGACCTTGCTCCAGCGGTCACGACGTAGACGAGTTCGGTGGCCGAGCGCCAACGTGGCTCACCGCCCTGGGCGTCCACCTGGTAACGGCGGTCGAGCGATGGCCACGGCTGGAGCATGATCCCTTTGGCGCCCTGATTCTGGCACGCGATCCACTTCCGGTCGGGTGAAATCGAAATGAAATAGTTGGAGAAAGGCAGCGAGTCGATCTTTGGCGGCGTGGTGGTGGGATCGATCACCATCACCACGCCGTCCTTCACCGACACGCCGAGGAGAATGAAGTTCTCGGCAGGATACGAATTCGGTTCGTTGGCGCGGTAGTCCCCCGAGATCAGGACGCGCGGCTTCTCGGGCGAATCGAGGCGGCGGAGGTACACCGTTTCCTTGTCGGGACTGTCGAACTCCTGTTTCCGGTAGGCGATGCGTCGGCCGTCCGGACTCCACCCCGGCCCGCCGATGAAGAACCCCCGGTCCACGGTCTCGTGAGTGCCGGTCCGAAGATCGTACAGCCGAAGCTCCTCCTGGTCGATCCCCTCGACCACCGTCCCGAGCCACTGACCATCGGGGCTCGGGGTGAAACGCAGGTGCACGGCTTCGTCCACGAGGAGCGGCACCGTCCGCCCATCGCTCGACCACCGGACCAGCCGTCCCATCTCGGCGTTGATCCCTGGCACATAGACCAGCGCGCCGGTCCCGGTAAGGTCGTAGTGGCCCGCGCCGGAGTAGGTGCTGCGGCGCACCCCCGGCACCAGTGCCACCGACCGCCCGACGGTGAGCGAGTCGAGGTTCTCGAAGCGGGTGGCCATCAACGTGCCGTCCAGGGACATGTAGACGAGATACTTCCCGTCCACGATGCGGAAGTCCGAGCCGAGCAGCAGCGGCGGGCCGCCACCGGCCGCTCGCTGGGTCCGGCGTACGAAGCGCTTCTGATTCGGCTGGGCCGGGTCCTTGGCGTAAGCGTGCTTCATCGATCCGCCGCCACAGAGCACCAGATCGGCGCCGCCAATCAGTTGCGGCAAGATACAGAGCGCAATGGTGACGCTCTTCGCGGGCCCCGGTTCCGGATCGATCCAGCGGAGCGCCCGGCCGTCATCGTCGCCAAAGAAGATCTGGCCGCTCGCGAGCCAGCCACCGCCGAAGGGATCTTCAGCCCGCGCCACGGTGGTGACCGGACCGCCGCCCAGGGCCACGATCTTGACGTCGTTGCCGGCCACGAAAGCAACGCGCTGGTCGTCGGGAGAGATCCGGGGAGTGCCGAAGGCCCCCTCGGTGCCCGCGATGGCGCGGACCTCAGGGCCGACCAAGCTCCGGTACCAGAGCTGCGACGACGCACCGATCTTGGCTTCGTAGACGATGAAGGAGCCGTCCTGCGCCGCCGCAAAATTCCGCCTGATGTCCTCCATCAGGATGGGGGCGGTGGGCGGCAGACCGACGTCGCGGGGCGCGGCGCCGGCGCGGGTCAGGGCCAGCATGGCGGCGCCGCCGGCGACGGCCGCGACGAGTGCCAGTACCACCGCGGCCCATTTCCATCCGGCATGCGCCGTCGCTGCGCTACGGGCCAGACTCGCGGTGGCGCCGAAGTGCGTGGCGGCGCGGAACGCCGGGTTCCCCATCGCCTCGGCGAATTTTGCCGCGCTGTCGAACCGGTCGGCGGGGAGCTTTTGCAGCGCGGTCAGCACCGCACCCTCCACCTCCGCCGGGACGGTGGGCCGCTGGGACCTGAGCGGGCGCGGCGTTTCGGTCATCACCTTGGCGACGATCGCCTGCGCCGTGGGTCCCGTGAACGGGGGCTCCCCGGTGAGCATCTCGTAGGTCACCGCCCCCAACGCATACACATCGGCCCGCGCGTCCACCCCCTTGTCGCCCATCGCCTGTTCCGGCGCCATGTATTGCGGCGTCCCCAGGCTCATCCCGGTTTGGGTCATCCGGCTGCCCCCCGCCTGCTGCACCGCGAGGGCGATCCCGAAGTCGGCCACCTGCGGCCGCCCCTCGTGGAGGAGGATGTTCTCCGGCTTGATGTCGCAGTGCACCACGCCCCGCTTGTGGGCGTATTCCAGCGCGCCCGCTACGTCGGTTGCGATGCGAACCGCCTCGGCGATGGGGAGCTGGTGCTCGCGAGTGAGCCGGCTCCGCAGCGTCTCCCCCTCGACGAAGGGCATCACATAGTAGAGGAGGCCGTCGACGGCGCCGGAGTCGAAGAGCGGGAGGATGTGTGGGTGCTGGAGATTGGCGGTGAGCTCGATCTCCTTGAGGAAGCGGTCGGGTCCGAGCACGGCGGAGAGCTCGGGGTGGAGCACCTTGATGGCGACGCGGCGACGGTGCCGCACGTCCTCGGCGAGGTACACCGTCGCCATGCCGCCCTGGCCGAGCTCGCGCTCGATCCGGTAGCGGTCGGAAAGCGCGTCGCTAAGGCGCTGCACCGGTGTACTCACGGCCGGCCAGCAGAGGTGGCAATCGGCCAGGGGCTCTGATAGGGACACTGCGGCAACCCATGCCGCTGCAGGAACGAGATGAACGCCGGCTGGTCACGGATCCGGTCCAGCATCGGGTCACAGAGCGAGAAGAAGACGTTGGTGAGCAGGCCCTCCCGCTCCATGGACTCGACCAGCAGCTCCGCGGCCCGGGCGTATTCTCCGAAGGCGAGCGCCGCCATGCCGCGATCCATCACCAGCACACCCGGCTTCGCCCCACGTTCGACGGAATCGCGAAGCTGGCGGGCGTCCTTCCACCGCCCCGCCGCCGCGAGGGCAAACACCTGTACGCCCCACCGGCCTCGAGTCTTCCCAGGCAGATAGACTTGCCTGGCGACGGCCACGGAGTCCGCCTTCCCTTGCCACACCGCCATGCGTATGGCGTTGCTGTAGGTGGTGGCAAAAGCCGCCGACAGATCTCCCGCGCGCCGAAACCCCTCTTTTGCTTCCATGAAACGGCGGCGGTCCGCCATCATGACGGCGCGCGAGTTCACGGTGGTCGCCGAGAGGGGATCCAGCGTGAGGGCCAGGTCGAGCTCCCGGTCCGCGCTGGTGGAGTCTCCGCTGAGCCAGTAGTAGAGCCCCGACCAATGGTGCGATGTGGCGTTCTGTGGCTCCAGACGCCGAGCCGCGGCAAACCCCCGGTCGGCCGCCGCCAGATCGAGCTGCCGCATCCTCGACATCGCAATGGCGAGGTGGGCATCCGCCAGGGTTGAATCGAGGGCCAGCGCCTTGCGTCCCGCGGACTCGGCGGCCGCGAAGGCGGGGAGCGCGGCGACGTCGCTGTTGAAATTGGGTCGCATCACGTGGGTAAGAGCGAGCCCGGCCCAGCCCCGCGCGAAGGACGAATCGCGTTGCACCCCCTGCTGAAAGAAGGCGAGCGCGGTGTCGAGCGGTCCCGCACCGCGCTGGGCCCAGTAGTAGCGCCCGCGCAAGTAGAAATCGTAGGCGGCAGCGTCCGACGTGCCGCGGGTATCGACACCCGCGGACACGGGCGCGGCAGCAGCGCCGCCGAGAAGCGGTGTGAGGGCACCGACAATCGCGGAAGTGAACGCGTCCTGCACCGCGAACACATCGGCGCCGGCCCGTTCGAAGGCGTCGCTCCAGAGAACCCGGCCATCGCTGGTGCTGGTGAGCTGCACGGTGACCCGGAGCCGGTCGCCGCTCCGGCGCACGGTCCCCTCGACGATCGCGCCGACATTGAGGACCTTGCCGATCTCCGGCGCGGGGACCGATTTGCCCTTGAATGAAAAGCTCGAGCTTCGTCCCGCCAGCGTCAGTCCGGGCAGCTTCGACAGCGCGTGGGCCAGCTCGTCGGTGATCCCGTCGCTGAAGTACTCGTCCTTGGCATCGCCGCTGGTGTTCACGAAGGGCAGGACGGCGAGGGCGCGGAGATCGCTGCCCGCCTCGGCCCGCGGCGCTCCATTGCGACCGGGCAGGAGGAGCAGTGCCGCAGCGATCAGAATGAGCACCGCGGCCGCGGCAACACCGAGAGGCCAGCGCTTCGGGGCGCGAACCGGTTCGGCCACTTGCGTGGTCGTCACGCCGGCGCCGGACAACGCCTGGACGAATTGACTCGCGGGATTGAAGCGGTCGGCGGGGTTCTTGGCCAGGGTGCGGGCGAGGGCGCCCGCCACCGCGACCGGCACGGTGGGCCGCAAGTTGGTGATCGGCGGCGGCGCCACCATCAGGTGCTGGTGCACCACGCTCTCCACGGTGGGTCCGGTGAACGGCGGCTGCCCGCCCAGCATTTCAAAGAGGACGCAGCCCAGGGCGTAGAGATCACTGCGGCCGTCGAGGTTCTCCTCGCCCGCCGCCTGCTCCGGACTCATGTAGGACGGGGTCCCGATGGACATCCCGGTCCGGGTCAGCTTGTCGGCGCCGGCGGCGCTCACCGCCCGGGCAATCCCGAAATCCGCCACTACCGCGTGCCCGCCTTCGAGGAGGATGTTCTCCGGCTTGATGTCCCGGTGGATGATGCCGCGGCTGTGGGCGTAGCCCAGCGCATCGGCTACCTCGCGCGCGATGCCGAGCGCCTCCTCGATGGGCAGCTGCTTTTCGCGGGTCAGGCGGTCCCGCAGCGATTCGCCCTCGACCAGCGGCATCACGTAATAGAGGAACTCACCCGCTTGGCCCGAGTCATAGAGCGGGAGGATGTGCGGATGCCGGAGATTGGCGGTGGTCTCGATCTCCCGGAGAAAGCGCTCGGGGCCGAGCGCCGCCGCGAGCTCCGCCCGGAGCACCTTGATCGCCACTTTCCGGCGATGCCGCAGATCCTCGGCGACATAGACGGTGGCCATGCCGCCCGCCCCAAGCTCGCGCTCGATGCGGTAGCGGTCCGAGAGAGCAGTTGTGAGCTGGGAGATCCTATCCATTGATGTCCATTTATGCCCAAAAACCTACGCTCCTTGGAGGACGTGGGCTAGGAGCCCTGCTCCTCTTCGAGCGCAAGCAGCTCGGCGATGACCTCGAGATCCCGGGGGCGCCCGGCCGCCCGCTTGGTCCGGATCAGCCAGGGAATGTCGAGGATCCGGGTGTCGCGTCCGTAGATCTGGGCCGTGATGGTGTGAGCCTCGAGGTCCTCGTACCTCCCTCCCCCCAGTACCTCTCCGAAGAGGTCGAGGTCCCCCGCCGTCGTCGTGAGAGTGAAATTGAGTCCCGCCCGCAGCGTTTCGACCGACCAGTCGAAGGGCAAACCGGGAGGGGCGCCCCGCAGGTAAGGCTTCAGCGGGCGAAGGGCCCGAACCAGACGTTCCAGGTTGGCCGCCGAACGCGCGTAACAGATGTCCACGTCCTGGGTAACCCGGGCCGAGCCGTGGGCCCGGGCCGCGACCCCGCCGATCAGCACGAAGTCCACTCCGGCATTGTGAAGTACCGTGAAGAGACGGCGGAGGGCCATCAGCGGCGCCGGGTGCCGCCTCGGCGAGCCGCCCGGCCGGCGCGCCGGACTTCGGCGTGGAACTCCTGCAGCTTGGCCAGCTCCCGGATCCGCTGGTCGACGCTGAGCTGGAGGTTCCGGCACAGGAGGGTCCGGTCGATGCCGTCCTGGTAGCGGGCGATCAACGGGTCGGTGGGGGATTGGGGCACCAGTCGGAGCTCGAGCCCGAAGCCGGCAGCCTTGGCCAGGCGGTCGAGGGTCGCAAGGTTGGGACTTCCCTCGCCGGACTCGAGCCGGGCGATGGCCGGCTGGGAGGTGCCGCTCCGCCGGGCCAGCTCACCCTGGGTCAGGCCGGCGCGCTCCCGGAGTTGGCGGATCAGCATGGACGGGGAGATATCTTTCATGATATGTAATATATCAAATGACATATCTACCGCCACCACAACCTATCGTCCCCGCGCCGTGGCACGATGTCACTCATCGCTTCGTGCCCAGTCTGGCCAGCATCGCAGCGACTCGGGGATCTTTCCGCAGCTTGTCATAGCGCGCGGTGCCGGGGAACTGGACCAGCCAGACGTCATGGCGGGCGATCGCCTCGCGGAGAAGCGCCACTGCGGCCTCATGGTCGCCCAGCTCATCGAGCGTCGCCGCGATGACTCCCGTCGCCGGAAGCCTCCCGCCCGATTCCGACCGAATGGCATCGAGCATGGCGCGCGACTCCCCGGTTCGACCCGCCCGCGCATACGCATAGGCGAGCATACCGAGCTCCCGCTCCGGGCGGCCGGCGGGAAGGGTCGCGACCTGTCGCTCGAGCAGAGTGATGGCTTGCTCGATCCGTCCCATTCCCAGCAAGACGTTCGCCTTCAAGACCCAGGCCAGCATGAACGTCGAATCCATCGCCATGGTCGCGCTGGCCACCGAATCGGCGGCCGCGAAGCGGCGCTCTGCCTCCAGCACCTGGGCTTCCCAGAGCCTCGCGATCAGGGAAGCCGGCTCCAGCGCCCGCGCCCGTGCCACCCGGGCATGCGCAGCCCGGTAGTCCCCCAGCCGGTTGGCGAGCAATCCGTACCAGCCCCACGCGGTGGCCACCGTGGAGTCGAGCGCCACTGCACGGCGGAAGCTTTCATCGGCCCGGTCGAGCTCGCCCAGAAGGGTGTATCCGTAGCCGAGCGCGGTATACGACTCGGGGATGGTCGAGTCTATCGCGATCGCGCGTTGGGCCGCGATCACTGCACTGGTCACGAGGGGCGTGGTGCTGTCCTGGACGTACGCAGGCAGGACGGCGAGGGCCATCGCCAGCGAGGCTTGAGCCCGGGCATACCTGGGGTCCCGCGCCGCGGCCCGCTCGAACAGAGCGATCGCCTGCTGCAGCGGCCGCGCGCCGCGCCGGTTGAAGAGCACCAGCCCCTGCAAGAAGAGCGCATGGGCTTCGGGGTCGGCGGTTTCGGCCCGCGTTGCCCCGGCGGGCCGACCGCCGAGCGAGCCCAGCAGCGTCGTTGCGACCGTTCGGGCGATCTCGTCCTGGACCGCGAACACGTTCGTAAGCGGCCGGTCGTATTTCTCGGTCCAGCGAACCGCGCCGTCACTGGCCGAGACCAGGGTCACGTTGATCCGCACCTGGCCCTCGGATCGCTGGACGGTGCCGGTGAGCAGCGAGCTGACACCCAGCTCTCTCGCAATGGCGCGCTCGTCGAGTCCCTTGGCCTGGAGTGCGCCGGCACTCACCCGCCCGATGACGCGCACCCCGTTCTTGGCGACCGCGCGGGTGATTTCCTCGGCGAGCCCGATGCCGAAGTAATCGTCCGCCTTGTCGCCGCTCAGATTCGCGAGCGGGAGGACCGCGAGAGACTGCTCGACCTCCGGGAGTACCGTGGGTGAAGTCCCGCGCTGGCGGAGGGCCCACACACCCAGAGTTCCGACGATCAGGCCCGCCACAATGAGGGCGACGGTCATCTTGCGGCGCGGGGCGCGGGCCGCCGGCGTCTCGCGCGACGGGACCGGTGTCGTCGCGACGTCGAGTCCGGCAAGCACAAGGGCGGCGGAGGCAGGACGGCGAGCGGGATCCTTTTCGAGGCACCGCATCACCAGCGCCGCGAGCTCCGGCGGCACCGCGTCCCCAGCCTTGAAGGCCGCCGGCGCTTCGGTGAGGTGCGCCGTAATGAGGTTCTGCGGCGTCACGTGCCGGGCAAAGGGGTGTGCGCCCGAAAGCAGCTCGTACGCCATGACTCCCCAGGCGTAGAGGTCGGTCCGGTGGTCCACCGCATCGCCCACCGCTTGCTCCGGCGCCATGTACGCCGGCGTGCCGATCGTGCCGCCGGCCTGGGTGAGCGTGGCGGCTCCGCCATCCTGGGTCCGCGAAGCGGAAATCGCCTTGGCGATCCCGAAGTCGGTGACCATCGCGGTGCCGTGCGAGAGCAGCACGTTCTCGGGCTTGATGTCGCGATGGATGACCCCTTCACCATGCGCGTAGGCGAGGGCGCGGGCCACGTCGCGCAGGATGCTGATCCGCTCCGCCATCCCCGGCAGCGCGCCGCTCGCCATCCGGGCGCGGAGCGACTCGCCCCGCACGAAGGGCATCGTGTAGTAGGCGAGTCCACCGGCATCGCCGGCGGTGAGCATCGGGACGATGTTGGCCTGCTGGAGCCGAGCCGCGGTGGCGATTTCCCGGGTGAAGCGCTCGGCACTTACGCCTGTCGTCAGCTCTTCTGCCAGCACCTTGATCACCACTTCGCGGCCGAGCGCCTTTTCTGTCGCGACAAATACCCGCGACATCCCGCCGCCGCCGAGCTCGCGCTCGATGCGGTAGCGGTCGGCCAGGGCCGCGGTGAGGCGCGAGACCATGTCGCTCATGGAGTGGGTGTGCCCCGAGCTGATCGCTTCACCAGCCAGATGTTCGCCTCCACTTGCTGGGCCCCATAGTAGAGAGTGCGGCCGTCGGGTGAGGCGGCGATGCTGCCGAGTTGATCGGGTGGGTAGGGGAGGTTGGCCGCGATCACTCGACGCTCGAGTGACACGATGTCCTGCATCACCAGCTCCCCACGAGTGGTGAAGTACACCACGTGCCGGTGGTCCGGCAGCCACGCGAGGCTATAGCTGTGGGAATCCGAGTTCAGCCGGCGGACGCGCCCGGTCGCAAGCTCGTAGACCGCATGGCCAGCCGGTTCGCCCGACGTACCGACCATATATCCGGAAATCCAGCGCCCATCCCGCGACCACATACTGGGCCAGAGGCTGTCGTCTCCGACAGCGAGCCCGCCCAAAGGAGTCAGCGATTTCTCGGTGATCGGCCACGGCCCGGTGCCGATCCCCCCCGCTCCTCTCGAGCCGAGCGACACCAGGAGGCGGTTGCCGTCGGGGGCAAACGCCACGTCGGCCACGTCTGCCGCCAAGTCGGTCAGGCGGGTACGACCACTCCCGTCGATACGCAGCGAAAAGACTTCGTACTTGCCGAGCGGGTTCGCCATGAAGGTCAGCGCGGCGCCGTCGGGCGTGAACCGGGGGAACCAATCACGCGGCTCGTCATCGGTCAGGCGAACCAGCCCGCTGCCGTCGGGGCGCATGAGGAAGAGGTCCTGTCGCCGGTCGGGGACGCTCACCAGTACGACCCATTTGCCGTCGGGCGATACATCGGAGGGGGCGAGGAGGCCGGTGCGGTGCTGCAGCAGTGTGACGGCACCGGCCCGTCCCGCTGCCGGATCGAAGGCGATCGCGGCGGGATTCACCGATTCGATCTTGGAGCGAAACACGAGCGCGGTTCCATCACTCGACAGGTGCGGTGAGTCCATGGCCGCGTCCACCCCCGAGGCCACCGGCTCGGGAGCGCCGTCCGCCCGCCCGGAGCTCCCGTCGATCGCGATCCGCCAGATGCCCATGGCGCCACCCCGATCGCTGGCGAAGTAGAGATACTTCTCGTCGGGAGACCAGACCGGCGCCCAATCGAGTGCGGGATCATCGGTGACCTTGACCCGGGCTCCACCAGCGGCTGGAATGGTCTCGAGATCTCGCTGCCCGCCGGCGGCCGACCAGAAGGCGATGCGTCGGCCCGAAGGCGACCAGGCGGGCTGATAGCCGTCGCCCGGTCTCAGGGAATCCAGTGCCTGCGGCTCGCCGCCGGCGGCATTGACCACAAAGAGCACCCCGACTCCCACCACGTCGTACGGGGTGACCACGGCTTCCGTGCCGAACACGATCTGCTTGCCGTCGGGAGACCACGCCGGATTGGATCCGAACGTCGTCAGCCGCCGGGCCGACTCGCCGGTGGCGCCCACCACGAAGATGCCGTCGCCCCGTTTGGCAAAGGCGATCTTCTTGCCGTCGGGTGAGTAGGCCGGCCAGACCTCATCGGCCGTCGAATCGCCGGCGACCAGCACCGGATTGCGGCCGCCGACCCGCTGCACGTACAGGTCCCAGCTGCCGCGCGCGTTGCTGGCGTAGGCGAACGATTCGCCATCAGGGGAGAGACTCGGACTCGTCTCGACGCCAGAGGCGTCGGTGAGCTGAGTGAACGTGGACCAGGGCGCGTCAGGCGTGCCGGATCGCCGGCCCAACCACCAGGCGAGGGCAGCGGTGAGCAGCAGTACCGCGAGCGCGCCGGCGATTCTGGCGGTGGTCCTCTGCGGGGCGGCGGGGCGCCCCGGCTCGGGGTCCGACGCGGCATCGGTGCGGGTCAGCGCCTCGGCGAACTTCTCCGCGCTCGCAAAGCGGTCGGCAGGAAGCTTGGCCAGCGCCTTGAGGACGGCATGCTCGACGCCGCCCGGAACCGTGTCGCGGAGCGCGCGCGGCGCGGTGGGGCGCTCGGTGAGAACCTTGGCCACGATGGTCTGGACCGTGGGGCCGGTGAACGGCGGCTCACCCACCAGCATCTCGTAGGTGACCGCGCCGAGCGCGTAGATGTCGCTCCGGGCGTCGAGGGTCTTCTCTCCCATCGCCTGCTCGGGGCTCATGTACTGCGGCGTCCCCAGGGACAACCCGGTCTGGGTCATCCGCTGTCCGGCGGCGTGCTGGACGGCAAGCGCGATCCCGAAGTCCGCGACCAGCGCATGCCCGCCCTGAAGCAGGATGTTCTCGGGCTTGATGTCGCGATGGATGATGCCGAGGGCATGCGCGGCGCCCAGCGCGTCGGCCACCTCGCGGGCGATCCGGATGGCGTCATCGATCGGGAGCTGCCGCTCCCGCTCCAGCCTGGTCCGGAGCGTTTCCCCGGACACGTACGGCATCACGTAGTACAGGAAGCTATCGGCCGCTCCGCTATCCAGCAGGGGCAGAATGTGGGGATGCTGGAGGCGAGCAGTGGTGCGGATCTCGCTCAGGAACCGCTCACCGCCTAACGCGGCGCCCAGGTCCGGGTGCAGGACCTTGATGGCGACGTCACGATCGTGCTTGAGGTCGTGGGCCAGGTACACCGTCGCCATCCCGCCTTGGCCGAGCTCGCGCTCGATGCGGTAGCGCTCTGCCAATGCCGTCAGGAGGCGCTCGGCGATCACGCTCACGCCGGGATCCGTGCAGCAACGGCGGCCCGGACGCGTTGGTCGAGCGGGTCCACCTTCGCGAGCCGATTCCGCAAGCGGCGCCTGGTGACCAAGGCACGCTCGAGCAGCGCCCGGCAGAATTCAAGGTCTTTCGGACGACCGGCGATCGCCTTCGAGACCCACAGGTCGTGCGGCTCCAGGCACCAGGCAACGACCCCGTTCGTTCCGGCCGTCTCGAAGCGTACCAGCCGCTTGCGCCACCCCGACGGCAGCACCGCCGTCGTCTCGACGACCCCTTGCGCGTAGTAACCAAAGGTCGCGTGGAACATTGACGCTTCACCGATGGAGCCATCGACCAGGTCGGCCATCCGGCCTTCCGGATCGTCGTGCATCGCGGCCACGTCCACCTCGATGGAGCGGGAGGCCTCAGGCGGCAGCTCGCCCGCGACGCTCGCATGAAGCGCCTGGCTTCCGATCACCAGCAGTTCACCCACGCCGAGGACGGCCGCGGCAGCCCGGATCGCGTGCTCGAACTCGTCGCGTTTCACGAGGCGCACCCGGCGTCCTGGGCGAACGCACGGTAGACATCGGCCCGTTCAGCGGCGGAAAGTATCCCCGCGAACGGCGTGACGTGGCGCAGCTCGCGGGCCCATGGGTCCTGGGCGATCATGGTGGCCAGCAGCGCCGGCAACGGTCGGTCGAGGACTACCTCCCACTCCCGCAGAAGTTGGGAGGAGGCGCCAGCGCGGACGACCATGCCGGTAAGGCAGCGGCGAGCCTGGGCGAGGACGGGTTCCGGATCCAAGGTAAGGCGGTTGGCGATCGCACGGTGGAGGTGGAGGGACCGCCGCTCTTCCCTGGTCAGCGGCGGGTAGTACTCCATGGCGGCGTGCAATCCGACCGCCCTCGCCAGGCGTTGCACGGTACCCACCGTGGGGCTCTTCCGGCCGGCCTCATACGCCGCGACGGTCGGTTGCGAAGTGCCGCCGGCCCGCGCCAGCGCGGCCTGGGTGATCTTGGCCTTCTCCCGCAGCTCCCGGATTGGGTTCATCGAGTCAATATATCCAAAAGGATATGCGCGTGTCAATCGGGTGGGGCGCCGTCGCGAGGCGATCAGGAATGAGGCTCATCCTATGGGGCCCGGAGCCCGAGCGCCTGGAGCACCAGTCGCCCCAACTCCGCTTTCAGCTCGTCCTTGACTCCAGCGAGCGTCGAGTCCCCCGCGAGATTGCGGAGCTCGAGCGAATCCCGCGCGAGATCGTAGAGCTCGTCCATGCCGGGGTGCTTGATCCAGTGGATGTACTTGTAGCGGCCGGTGCGGACGGCGCGGTAGTCCATATCCAGCAGATGCGGAAAGGGATTCTCGTAGGTGTAGAACTCCACCAGCACCGATTCCCGCCAGTCCGCCGGAGTGCTCGTCGAGGTGAGCAAAGGAACCAGCGAGCGTCCCTGAATCTGCGGGCCGACGGGAGCCCCGGCGAGCTCCAGGAGCGTCGGAGCCAAGTCCACCGTCAGCGCCAAGCCGTTGGGCCGAGCTCCGGCGGGCACTCTCGGAGGGTAGCGCACCAGCAGGGGATTACGGATGGACTCCTCGTAGGGCAAGCGGCGTTCGGTGGTGAGACCATGCTCGCCGAAGAAAAAGCCGTTGTCGCTGGTGAGGACGATCGCGGTGCGGTCCAGCATGTCCAGCGAATCCAGCTTGGCCATGATCCGGCCCAGGCTCTCATCCACCGCCAGAATCATTTCGGCCCGCCGCTGGATGGTCTCTTCGCCGGTCCATGGGACGGGATGCGCGTCGTGCCCGCTGTCATGCACGGCGGGAAGATTTGCCAGGGCGTGCTGAATTGCCGGCTTTCCGCGGAGATCGGCCAGTACGCCGGCCCGATCACCCCGACGGGGAAAGGTCCGATCCCGATAGCGGCCCAAGTGGCGCGGGGCGGGGATGTAACCCTGGTCACTCTCTGGATCCACGGACCCGTCATCCCGCTGCACCAGGTCGGGGTGGACCGCCTTGTGGGCCAGGTACACCAGGAACGGGCGGTCCCGCTCGCGTTCGATGAACCCGATGGCCCGGTCGGTCAGCAGATCGGTGGTGTATCCGGGAACCACGTGCAGCTTGCCCTCCTCGAAGAGCTCGGGATTCACCGAGCGTCCCTGGCCCGGCATCGCGACCCAGTAGTCGAATCCCGGCCGCTGGGTCGGGTCGTTCCCCATGTGCCATTTGCCCAGGAAGGCGGTGCGATACCCCGCCGCCTGAAGGGCCCGCGGGAAGGTTTCGAGCCGGTGGCTGGCGAGACTCCGCGACACGTTGTCGATGATGCCATGCCGGGATGGAAACTGACCGGTGAGCAGGGTGGCCCGGTTCGGCGAACAGAGCGGCACCGCGTGGAACGAGCTGGTGAACAACGCCCCCTCGGCGGCCAGGCGGTCGATATTGGGGGTCTCGAGATAGGGGTGACCCCCCGCACCGAACTCATCCCAGCGGAGGTCATCCACCACCACCACGACCAGGTTCGGCCGGTCGGTCGGTGGTGAGCTCGGTGGTGCGGAGCTCCGTGGCTCGTCGCAAGCCGAAAGGCAGAGGGCCACGAACAGAGCGGCGGTCAGGCGCTTGATGGGGGCTGTCACAGTCCCGTACTCCTGAGGATACGGAGTCCCTCCGGATCACCCTTGAGCGGCCTCCAGGACGGCAGCTTCCAGAACACCAGGAACACCTCACGCGCCTCGATCGCCTGCCGCACCAGCGCGCGGGCTTCCTCGAGGCGGCCCGCCGAGGCGGCGATGGCGCCCTGCTCGGCCCACCCGATGTATCCCGTCCGCGCCCGACCGCGGACCTCCTGGTACACCGCCTCCGCGGCGGCGCTGTCCCCGCGGGCGGCGTGCACCGCGGCCACCTCGGCCAGTATGCGCGGATTGCGCCCCGACATCAGCAAGGCGGGTTCGGCGGCGGCGAGCGCCTCGTCGTGGCGGGCCAGCGCCGCCAGCACCAGCACCGTTACCCAGCGGGCGGTGAAATTCTCGGCGTCGAGATCGACCGCGCGCTGCGCCTCGACCAAAGCCTCGGCGGGCCGACCGGCGAACAGCAACCCGAAGGCGTGCATGGCGGCCAGCCAGGAGTTCAGTGGATCGATACCGCGGGCGGTGCGGAGATCCAGCAGTGCTCGCTCCATTTCCTCGGGGACCACTTCGCGCACTGCAACAATCAGCGCCCGTTCGGCCAGGGCCCTCGTGTGCGAGGGATCGCGGGCCAGGGCACGATCCGTCAACAGGGAGGATGCCGGCAAGTCCCAGTCATAGTTCGCGGTGACGTTTGCCAGCGTGGCCAGTGCCTCCACCTGCTCCGGATCGAGCTCCAGTGCGCGTACCGCCGCCGCCCGCGCCAGCGGCATCATATCCGTCGAGGAGGTGATCCCATACATCGCGTGCAGCCGGTAACAGTCGCCCAGCAGGGCATGCCCTTCGGCGAGGGTGGGGTCAATGACCACGGCCCGTTCCAAACAAGCTCTGGCTTCGACGATGGCACGGCCGCGTCGGCCCAGCAGGACCCGGCCCTTGAGGAGCAGCTCGTAGGCCTCGAGGTTACCCGGTGCCGACCGGGGCGGTGGATTCGCTGGCTCTCCGGCCAGCCCGAGCTGGAGCTTGGCCGCGATGGCGCCCGCGATCTCGTCCTGCATCGCGAAGACATCACTGAGCTCGCGATCGTACCGCTCCGACCAGAGATGGCAGCCGTCGGTGACGTTGATCAGCTGGGCGGTGATCCGGAGCCGCGAGCCGGCCTTGCGAACACTCCCTTCCAGGACGGTGCCGACGCCCAGCTTGTCTCCGACGACCCGAAGATCCTCCGTCTTGCCTTTGAACGCGAAGCACGAGGTGCGGGCCGCCACCCGAAGCCCCTTGAGCTGGGCCAGGGCGTTGATGATCTCCTCGGTGATGCCGTCAGCGAAGAACTCATCCTGGGGATCCGCGCTCATATTGGCGAACGGGAGCACCGCGACCGATTGTCCGGGGGAAGGCAGCGCGACGACGCCCGGTAGGCCAACCGCAGGGGCAATCTCCAACCCCGCCTTGCGGAGCCCGTCGATCAGGAGCTCGACGAGTTCCGGACGGTACCACTTCCCGAGCTCGTCGCGCCCGATCGAGGTGTAGTCCGGTTCCAGCGCAAGCAGCTCCCGCACCGCACTTCGCCCCCCTTGTGGTTCGCCGAGCTGTCCCGACGACGCCGCGATGGCTACATAGTACAGCGAGACACCGGGCATGTTGTGGTTGAGGGCACTGGCCAGGGCGCTGCGGTAATCGCTCTTCCGGTAAGCATCGAGGCAAGAGACGAACCAGTACCACTCGGGATGATGGGGGTTCAGTTGCATCGCCCGCTCGGTCAGGTGGCAGCCGTGCTCCCAGTCGCCCGAAAAGGCCATCAAGTGGCCCATGTAGGCGAGAGTGGATCCGTCCATGGGGTTGAGTGCGATGGCCCGTTCTGCTGCGCTCCGGAATGCCTGAAACTCCTTGCGGAAGTACAGTGCCTGAGCCAGAGCCAGATAGGCGAAATGATTGGAGGGTGCGGCGTCGGCCGCTCGCCGGGCGGCCTGGAGTGCGCGCCCGAGGGGATCGGGCTGGGCGTTGAACCCGAACCTGTGCTCTTCCCCATAAATCATCGACAGCATGGCCCAGCCATCGGCATTGCCCGGCGCCTGTTGGACCGCCCGTTCCAGGCCAGCCCGCACCGCGGCATGCTCTTCGACCGTAATGCGCTCGTAGTAGCCGAAGCTGCGCAGCACGGCCTCGTATGGGCTCAGCTCTTCGGGTCCCTTGCTCCGGAGAGCTTCGCTCATGGTGTGAGGCAGAACGCCGTACCAGTCGGCGACCGTGGAGACGATCCGGGGGACGAGGTCGTCCTGCAACGCGAAGATCTCGTCATGGTCGAACGGGCGATTGTAGTTTTCCGCCCAGAGATGGGCGCCGGTGGCCGCGTCAACCAGTTGCACGGCGACGCGCAGTTGTGAGCCCGCCTGCCGGAGGCTCCCTTCCATCACGTAACGGGCTCCGATCTCCTTGCCGACCGTGCGCACGTCGACGGCCTCATTGACGTATCGCAAGGTAGAGCCTCGCGCGATGACCCGGAGATACGAAAACCGCGACAGCCCGGTAACGATCTCCTCGGACAGCCCCTCGGCCAGCGCGGTGAGGTCGGGGTTGGCGCCGCTGTACTTGAACGGCAGCACCGCGACCCAGAAGCCCTCGTCCTGCCGCACGGCTCCCGAGTCGCTCGTCCGCGACGTACGGGGGGGCGCCGATAACAACTCAAGAAACGCAGCGGCCGTCGCGGGTCGGTCAGCCGGATCGGTCGCGAGGATCAGCTGGACCACACCACTCAGGTGCGCGCCGACCTCCGGCCGGTTTGCGCTTGGCGCCGGAGGCGGCTCGGTCAGCCGCCGGGCTATGGTGCGCTGCGTCGTCGAAGAGGCAAAGGGTGGTTCCCCGGTCAGCATCTCGAACAGGACGCAGCCCAGACTGTACAGGTCGCTGCGGCCGTCGAGCGCCGAGTCGGCCAGCACCTGCTCGGGACTCATGTAGGCGGGGGTGCCGACTGCGAGCCCGGTCTGGGTCATGTGGCTACCGTCCAGCACGCTCATCGCCCGGGCGATCCCGAAGTCGGCCACCACCGCGTGCCCGTTCTCGAGCAGGATGTTCTCCGGCTTGATGTCGCGGTGGATTACCCCGCGGGCATGGGCATACCCCAGAGCCTCGGCGGCTTCGCGCGCGATCTGGAGCGCCGCGTCCACCGGGAGTTGCTTTTCGCGGGTCATCCGGTCACGGAGGGATTCCCCCTCGACGAACGGCATGACATAGAACAGGAACCCGCCCGCTTCACCGGAGTCGTACAGCGGCAGGATGCCGGGGTGCCGGAGATTGGCGGTGGTTTCGATTTCCCGGAGAAACCGCTCGGGACCGAGTGCGGCCGCCAGGTCGGGCCGGAGCACCTTGATGGCGACATCGCGCTTGTGGCGCAGATCGCGAGCGAGGTAGACCGTGGCCATCCCGCCCTGGCCGAGCTCGCGATCGAGTAGATAGCGATCCTCAAGCGCCGTCTTCAACCGATCCAGGCTCAAGGTCTCCCGTCCTTACGGCTCGGCCGTCAACGGGTCGATCGGCTCCAGGAACGGAAAGCGGTGAAAATCGGTGTCCCGCGTACAGATGCGGCGAATACCGTGTTCGCGCATGAGTGCGGCTGTCTCGGTATCGTGCCACAAATTGCCGGCGACCCCGGGGACCTCCGCGAGCACGTCGCGGAGTACCTCTCGGTGCCGCTCGGTGTGGACGAGCATGTCGAGCCCCGGTGCCGACAGGATGGCCTCGATGAACTCGTGTGCTTCACGTCCGGTCCACGGCTGGCGCATCACGCGCGGATGAGTCACCACGCGGAGGAACTCGTAGCAGATTCCCCACGTGAGGAACCAGGCGCCACTGCCCTCTCGCCAGCGTTCAACAAGGGCGCGACATCGCTCGTGCTCAGGTGCGCGTACATCGGCGGCGTACACCAGCACATTGGTGTCAACAACGAACACCTACCGCCCCTCCATCGCGCGGTAGAGCGCGTCGCGATCGGCGATGTCGACGAGAGCTCCTCCGCCGTCAAACGAACCGAGCGGAGGAAGCACCGTCCGATCGCGCCGGGACTGCAGGAGCCGGCGGAGCGCGGTCTCGACGAGCTCCGACATGGTGCGCCCACTGCGGGCGGCTTCGTGCCGGAGGCGCGCCATGACGGAATCGTCAATATTGAGGGTCGTTTTCATATGGAATACCATACAGGTGATATGGGTATATGTCAAGCCGGTGCCGGAATCGAAGAGCGGCAGGATGTGGGGGTGCTGCAGGTTAGCCGTCGTCTTGATCTCCGAGAGGAAGCGATTGGCGCCGATCACCGCGGCCAGCTCCGGGCGGAGGACCTTGATAGCGACCTTGCGATCGTGCTTGAGATCCAGTGCAAGGTACACCGCGGAGAGGCGTGCCGAGGCGTCAGTCACGGGAGCGGAGTCTCCCATCCCAATCGCCGCAACACCTCTCGGTGCTCCGGCTGGGCGCGCAGTGCGGCCGTCAACGGGGAATGCAGCAGCATCGCCACCATGAGCATATCCCGGTCCGCCGCCGCCTCGGCCCAGCGGCGGACCGCCTCGTCCCGGCGGCCGAGGTCCATGGCGATCATCGCCAGCACAGCCGGTTGCACATACTCTGTGCGAGACCGCGCCACCAGTTCATCGAACAGCGCCGCGGCGTCCTCGAAGCGTCCCAGCGCGGCGTACGCGCCGGCCATGCCCATCATCACCCAGACGTTCCGGCCAGACTTGGGCAGAATCACCATGCCGGTGGCGATCACCTCCTCGTGAGCCGCGGCCACCCGCAGGGCCAAAATCAGGATCCAGTGTCCAAACAGGGCGTCGGGTTCCAGCGCAATGGCGCGGCGAGCTTCCGCCGTCGCCTCGGCGCCACGTCCCCCGAAGGCCAGCACGAGTCCGAGTTGTGAATGAAAAGTCGGGTTCAGCGGATCGCTGTGGAGGGCGACCCTGATCTCGCGCACCGCCTCATCAAATTCTCCACACACATAGCACAGATGGAACACCGCCCGGCTGGCGCGGGCATCGACGTCGGTCGGCCCGAGTTCCACCGCCCGGTCCCACGCCCGCCCCGCCTTGGCCCGGTCGAACTCCACCCCGATGGCCACCAGAGCCGCTGCGACGTGAGCCTCGGCCAGCTCCGGATCCACCGCCAGCGCGCGCGCCGAGGCGTCGAGCGCGGCGCCGCGCACCTCCTTCGGATCGGTGATGCCCCAGAAGCTCGACAAAACCAGGGCGTGGGCCAGGCCGGCCAGCGCGGGGGCAAAGTCCGGGGCGAGGGCGATCGCCTGCCGGAAGCACTCGATCGCCCCCAGGATCCGGAGCCCGCGGCGATGCATGAGGGCCATCCCCTTCAGGTACTCGTCGTATGCCTGAAGATTTTCCGTCGCCGGCTCGATCAGCCGGCCGGATGTCCCGGCCGCCAGTGTCACCTGGAGCTTGGCCGCGATCGTGGTCGCGATTTCGTCCTGAATCGCGAACACGTCGTCCATCTCGCGGTCGTACCGCTCCGACCAGAGGTGGTACCCGTCGGCCACGCTGATGAGCTGGGCGGTGATGCGCAGCCGGTTGCCCGCCTTCCGCACGCTGCCCTCGAGAACATGCCGCACCTGCAGTTTTTCCCCGATGGTCCGGAGATCATCGGCCTTGCCCTTGAAGGAGAATGCCGAGGTGCGGGCCACCACACGCAAACCGGGAAGCTGGGTCAGCGCGTTGATAATCTCCTCGGACATGCCGTCGGCGAAATACTCGTTCTCGCGGTCGGCGCTCATGTTCTCGAACGGAAGCACCACGATGGACTTGTCATCGACCGCCGGGGCTCCTCCGCCGGGCGAGTGGAGCGCCTCGGCAAATGCCGCGACGGTCGCAAAGCGTTCGACGGGATCGCGCGCCATGGCACGGTGAATGGCGTTGTCCACCTGGGGAGGGATCTCGCGGCGCGCCGCGGAGATTCGCGGAGGGGGCTGGGTAAAGCGCCGCACCACCGAGTCGCCGGCGAACGGAGGAGCGCCGGCCAGCATCTCGTACAGCACATTGGCGAGGCTGTATTGGTCGCTCCGGCCGTCGAGGCCGGGATCGCCGGCGGCCTGCTCCGGGCTCATGTAGCCGGGGGTACCGAGTGCCATCCCGGTCTGGGTGATCCGGCCGGCGGCGGCACTCGGCGCACCCCGTGCAATGCCGAAATCCGCCAGAAGCGGCCGCCCATCGTGCAGCAGGATGTTCTCCGGCTTGATGTCCCGATGGACGATGCCCCGCTTGTGGGCGTACTCGAGCGCGTCGGCGACCTCGGTGGTGATTCGGAGGGCGTCCGCCACCGGGATCTGGTGCTCGCGCTGGAGCCTGACCCGGAGCGTTTCGCCCTCGACGTATGGCATCACGTAAAACAGCAGCCCCTCGGCGCTGCCAGAATCGAACAGCGCCAGGATGTTGGGATGCTGCAGATTCGCGGTGAGCTTGATCTCGCTCAGGAAGCGCTCGGCCCCGATGGCCGCCGCGAGTTCCGGCCGGAGAACTTTCACGGCGACCTGGCGGTCATGCCGGAGGTCCTGGGCGAGATACACCGTGGCCATGCCGCCCTGGCCCAGCTCGCGCTCGATCCGGTAGCTACGGCTAAGGGCGCTCGAGAGGCGGTCCTGGGGGTTGGTCAGGGTGCGTGCCGGTGTGGGGGACGGGATAGAATCGGGCTTCCCACGGAGTGACGCAAGGCCGCCACCGTGAAGCTCCCGCCGATGCCGGCGGCGCCGGTCAAGGTGCCGAAGCGGTAGCGGAGCGCTTGAGCGACTGGAACCAGTTCAGCACCAGCGTGAGGTCCGACGTGGCGTCTTGCCGCGTCCCTCGCACGAAGACGAACGCCGAGCCGTCCGGGGCGACGTCGTAGTTGGTGTGGTACGCCTCCGGGGTGTAGGGCGCGACCAGCACGACCCGTCGCGCCCCAACCCCGGGGCCCGGCAGGATCGGCGCCGCGAAGAGGGTGTCTTGCCAGCGGTAGTACGCCAGTTTTCCGCCGGGCCCCCACCTCGGCTCCGTCCCGCCGAAAGCCGACACCTGTACCCGTCCCTGGCCGTCGATCGGCCGCAGATACACTTCGTCCCGGCCCGATTCATTCGACACGTAGAGCACCCACCGGCCGTTGCGCGAAGGCGTCGCGGTGCGTTCATCGAAGAGCCCGGCAGCGAAGGGTGTGCGCTCGCCGCCGGAAAGCAGATGTATGTCCCGGCCGGTCGAGTCGGCGTTCTCGCGGTAGATCAGGGTTTTTTCGTCGGGAGTCAGCACCCCTTCGAAGATCGGTGCGGCGCCGGTCTTGAGCAGCACCGGCGGTCCGCTCCGGTCGGCGGGCACCCGGAAGAGGCTCCGCCGCGTGTTTGACGTTCCGCTCGAGTAGATGACCGCGTCTCCCCGGGGCGTCCATTCCGGGAACACGCTGGTTCCCTCGAGGGTGAGCCGGGTGAAGGTGCCGGGACCACGATCGAAGATCCAGACATCGCCCACCAGATCGCCGCCCGGCTCGATATCCACCGCGATGCGGCGGCCGTCGGGAGAAAACCGCGGGCCCCGAAACGCCTGGGCGCCAACCGGGAGCTTCGTGACGACTCCCTGGGACGAGACCATCACCAGCTCCTTGTCGGCCCAGTTGCCCGGGGCGAACACGATGGTGCCGTTCTCCGCGACGGCCCAAAGAATCGTGCGCGACTGTGAGGAGAGCCCTTCGGTGACGATTTCGGGTCGACCGCGGAAGCTGGCGCTTTTCGCATCGAATGGCGCGGCGAGCAACCGCCCGTCGGGCGACATCCAGATGAGGAATCCCGGCGGCACGTAGCGCGGCACGTGGCCCTGCCCGAGGGTGGCGAGGGTCTGGCCGGTGGTGGCCGAGACGACCACGATTTCCTGGATACCGCCCGCGCCGGTGGACCGCGAGGCGATAAACCGCTTGCCGTCGGGCAGCCAGCTCGGGGCGTTGTACTGGGCGCTGTCGCCCTCGCCGACGCGAACAGGAGTGCCTCCATCCGCCGAGACCCGGTACACGTGGTTGGTTTGGTCCGCGAAGAGGATCATGTCTCCCGGGCCCCAGGAGCTCTCGCTCAGCTCGACGCCCGATTCGAGCCCGGCGATGGTCATCGAGCCGCCGCCGTCGCTCCGGACCTTGCGCAGCACCCTCCCGGTCGTGAACCCGACCCACTCTCCGTTCGGCGAGAAAAACGGCGACCCAGCATCGTCGGTGCCGGCGAGCGCCGTCGGCTCCAGGCGGTCGAAGCGCCGAATCATCAGGCTGCTCTTGATCGCCATGGTGGGCCGGGTGACGAAGACTAGCCGGGTGCCGTCGGGCGAGACCGCGAGATTGTTCCCGGACGTGGTGCGGTCCATCGGGACGCGGAGCGCGAAGCGCATCAGCGGCGCCGCGGGAACCGGGCGAGGCCGCAGCGCTTGCCAGATCCCGAATCCGAGAGCAAGGACCGTGGTCGTGGCCAGCACGAGCGGCAACGCCTTCGCGCGGGCCGGCGGCGGCGCCGCCCGAGTCGCCCGCCGGGCGCTGGTCTGAAGCCGGCGCGTCGAACCCTCCGCCTCGAGCGCCGCCGCGAACTCCGCGGCCGTCGCGAAGCGGTCGGCCGGGAGCTTGGCGAGTGCGATCAGCACCGCGTCTTCGACGTGCGGCGGCACGGTATTCCGCTGCGGCGCGATCGGCCGGGGCTCCTCGGTCATTACCCGCGCGACGATCGCCTGCGCCGTGGGCCCGGTGAACGGCGGCTCGCCGGTCAGCATCTCGTAGGCCACGCAGCCCAGCGCGTAGAGATCGCTCCGCGCCGAGATCTCCCGCTCTCCCATTGCCTGCTCGGGGCTCATGTACTGCGGGGTGCCGAGGGACATTCCGGTTTGCGTCATCCGGCTCCCGCCCGCCTGCACCACCGCGAGCGCGATGCCGAAGTCCGCCACCAGCGCGCGGCCGTCGTGCAACAGGATGTTTTCGGGCTTGATGTCGCGATGGATCACGTTGCGGCGGTGGGCGTAGTCGAGGGCGCTCGCCACTTCGCTCGCGATCCGCACCGCGTCTGCAATCGGCAGCTGCTTTTCGCGGGTCAGGCGGGTCCGGAGCGTCTCCCCCTCGACGAACGGCATCACGTAATACAGCAGGCCGTCAGCGGCGCCGGAATCGAACAGCGGCAGGATGTGTGGGTGCTGGAGGTTCGCGGTGAGCTCGATCTCCTTGAGGAAACGCTCCGATCCGATGACGGCCGAGAGCTCGGGGTGCAGGACCTTGACGGCCACCTTGCGGTGGTGGCGCACATCTTCCGCGAGATACACCGTGGCCATGCCGCCCTGGCCCAGCTCGCGCTCGATCCGGTAGCGGTCGGCGAGGGCCAAACTCAAGCGGTGGACGGAATCACTCATCGCTCTGGCGGGCCGAGGACGCGCATGAGCTCGGCCGTGATAAGGTCGAGCTCCCGCTTGAGCACCTCATACCGCGCAATGGCGTCGCGCCCGATCTTCTGGTCGGCGCCGTTGGTCATGCCGTTGAGATAGGTGATGTGGGCCTGCAATCCCGGCTTGCCATAGCGCACCGGCTCGGTGAGGAGCTTGCCCGCGATCGCCTGGACTTGCGTCAGCGTATCGGCGGCCGGGCCGCCCGCGCCGGTCGCACCGGTCGCACCTCGGAGCCGGCCGAGCACGCCCTGCACCCGCGCCACGGCTCGACTCGCCTCGGTCACGAGCTCCCGCATCCGAAGGTTGTGCTCGAATTGTTCGATGAGGTCGGCAACGGTCACGCCCTCCGCGACCACCCGCGGGTCGATGCGCACCATGAGCGGCTGGGTCTTCACCGTCCCGCCTACCGTGAGCCTCGCCTGATATGATCCCGGCGGTGCGGTCACGCCGGAGGAATGCCGCAGGTCCCACACGAAACGATTGAGTCCGATGTTCCTGGTCGGGCGGCTCGGTGCGGCAACCCGGAAGCGGGCCGGCGCGGCATCGGGATCTGCCGGCTCGTTCGGTCCGGCCCGCCCGGGAGTGGCCGCCGGGGCATCACTGACGTAGGTGCTGATCGTCTTCCCCGCCGCGTCGAGGATCTCCACCTTGACCGCCCCGTCGGGCGCCGCCGGCAGGTAGTACGCGAGGGTAGGGCTCAGGTACTCAGCGCCGCTCCGGGTCCGGTAGCCCTCACGGGGGCGGTACAAGTGCATCGCGCCCGCGGTCACCTCCGGGGTGAGCTGGTGCAGGGGCGAGAGGTCGTCGAGAATCCAGAGCGCGCGTCCCTGCGTGGCGACGATCAGGTCCTTGTGATAGACCCGGATGTCGTTGATTGGCACGTTCGGCAGGTTGAGCTGGAATGGCTGCCAATGCGCACCGTCATCGAACGAGATGAACATTCCGAACTCGGTGCCGGCGTAAAGCAGCCCAGCGCGGTCGGGGTCCTCCCGCACCACCCGCGTCGGCCAGTCGGCGGGAATCCCGTTCGTGCCGTCCGTCAACCGGGTCCAGGTGGCGCCGTAATCGTTGGTGCGGTAGAGATAGGGCTGGTAATCGCCGAGGAGATAGCGGTACACCGCGAAGTAGGCCGAGCCGCGTCGATGCGGCGACGCCTCGATCCACGCCACCCGCCCGCCAGTGGGAAGATCTTTCGGGGTGATGTTCTTCCAGGTCTTGCCGTTGTCGCGAGTGATATGGAACGGCCCGTCATTCGCTCCCGTCCAGATGACCCCCGCCTCGATCGCAGATTCCGTGATCGCGTACAGCGTGCTGTAGAACTCTTCCCCGGTCACGTCCCGGGTGATCGGCTCGCCGCTCGCGCCCTGGCAGCAGGAAGGATTCGCGGTGAGGTCGGGTGAGATCTTCTCCCAGGTCACCCCCTTGTCGCGGGTCCGGTGCAGATACTGTGAGCCGTAGTAGAGCAGGTTCGGATCGTGCGTCGACGTCGCCATCGGCGAGACGCGCTGGAACCGGTAAATGAGGTCGCGCGCCGGGTTGCCGTAGAGCGACTGCCCCCCGACCCAGTAACTCTTCGACTGGCCGGTCGCCAGGCTCATCACCTCGTACTGTCCCTTGCAGGACCCGTACACGATGTTCGGATCCCGGGGATGCGGCATGATCGGGCCGGTTTCACAGCCCGGGCCGGTGCGCCAGTCGCTCAGGTTGTAGGGGTTCGCCACGCTGCTCAGGATGAGGGTCGTGTTGTCCTGCTGCGCGCCGTAGAGCTTGTAGGGGAATGCGTTGTCGGTCCATACCCCGTAGATCTCCGCGGTGGGCTGATTCATCTGGGTGGACCAGGTGCGCCCGCCGTCGAACGACACATTCGCTCCACCGTCGTTCGACTGAACCATGGTGTTGCCGTCGCGCGGATTGATCCAGATGTCGTGGTTGTCGCCGTGCGGGGTGCGCAGCGGCGCCATCGTCCGGCCGCCGTCGGTGGATTTGAAGAACCCCTCCGCACCGGCGTACACCACATCGGCGTTGGTCGGATCGGCGCCGAGAGTGGTGTAGTAGAATGGCCGCTGGACCAGCGCCCCCTGCGAGTTCACCTGTGCCCAGCTCTGGCCCGCGTCGTCGGAACGGTAGAGCCCGCCCCCCGGCTTCGCTTCGATCAGCGCGTAGATCCGGCTCGGGTTTGCCGCGGTGACGGCGAGATTCCCCTTCCCGATCAGCTCACCAGGCAACCCGGCCGTGAGGTGCGACCAGGTCTGTCCTCCGTCGTTGCTCTTGTAAAACCCGCCCTCCCGCGAGCCGCTGATGATCGACCAGGGCTTCCGTTCGATCCGCGACATCCACGCGTACACCACACTGGGGTTCCCCGGCTGCAGCTCGACGTCCATCGCCCCGGTACTGTCGGAGACGAACAAGGTCTTCTTCCACGTCTTTCCCCCGTCGGAAGTCTTGAACACCCCCCGCTCGGCGCTGGGCTTGAAGATGTCGCCGTAGGCGGCCACCCAGACCGTGTTCGGGTCCGAGGGATGGATGCGCACCGCGCCGATCTGTCCAGCGTTGTAGAGACCGGCGAGGTCCCATGACTTGCCCCCGTCGCTGCTCCGGTACACGCCACGCCCGGTAGAGACATTGCTTCGCACTCCGTCGGAGCCGGTGCCGACATAGATGATGTCGGGGTTCGACTCCGCCACCGCGATGGAGCCGATCGAACCAACCGGCACCTTCCCGTCGGTGATCGGCACCCAGTTTTCCCCGCCGTCCGTGGTCCGGAAAACTCCCCCACTTGCTACGCCCATGTAGAACGTTTTGGATTGCGAGGGAACGCCGGTGACCGTGGTCACACGTCCCCCGCGTGACGGCCCGACCAGCCGGTAGCGAAGGCCGCGGAAGAGTGCGCTGTCCACCTGGGCGGAAGCCCCGCCGGCAAAGACGCCGAGCACAATCAGCGCGAAGAGGATCGTTTGACGGGCCATTGCCGATTCTTTCCTGGAGACAGGGGTTGTACCCTCGGGTGTGCGGCTCACGGCTTCCACGGCTGGTCGAACCAGTTGAGCACGACCCGGAGCCCCGCCGACAGCGGAGTGTCGCTCGCGCCGACGAAGACGAACCAGCTCCCGTCGGGAGCCACGTCGTATGGGGCGTGGAAATTGAGGGGGGCAAAGCGATTGGCGAAGAGCGGCCGCGCCCGCCCCACCTCGAGCGCGCCGCCGCGGGGCGCTATCGGAGTAGAGATCAGCGAGTCTCCGGCCAAGTAGAAAAGCTCTCCGCCGCGGGGATTCCACCGGGGGGCCAGACCGCCGCCGGCCGATACCTGATAGCGGGGCCCCGGCCCCGGGAAGGCTCGGACGTAGACCTCAAAGCTCCCCGATTCATCCGAGGAGTACGCCAGCCAGCGCCCGTCGGGAGAGAGAGCCGGTTCCGCCTGGATCCGGGGGCCCGCGGCCCAGGGCACCGCGGGGCCGGGTGGCCTGAGCGGCACCAGCATCAGGTCCCGCTCGTCCGCGATGGTGCGGAGCTCGCGCGTGATCAAGGTATCGCCGCTCCGGGTCGGCAGCACCTCCCAGAGATCCAGGTTGGTGGAGTACAGCGACTCCGGGGGGGCGGAGCCATCCAGGGTCGTGGCCATGGCCTTGAATCCCCGCGCAGCCTGGCGGTTGTAGATCCGCCGCCCGTCGGCCGACCACTCGGGGTGGGCCGAGGTCGAGTCGATGGTGACGCGGGAGAGTGTGCCGACGGAGAGATCGTACACCCAGATGTCCATGGGCGGGTTAGGCACCGCCCCGATGGCGACGGCGATCCGCCGGCCATCGGGAGAGAAGCGGGGTCCGTTGTAATTCCTCGGCGGCGCCTCCAGGGGTCTGGCCGCGCCGCGCCGGTCCACCCGCTGGAGCTGCCGCCGCTCCAGCGCGGCGCCCTCGAGGTAGGCGATGGTGCCGTTCCGCGACACCCCCAGCTTCGCGGCGGCGCCGATGCCGATGGAGAT